>JAHEJT010000031.1:2633-36637 GCA_024638765.1 Verrucomicrobiales bacterium | reverse complement strand
CCGGGGGGAGTGACTTTCAAGAGAGGCGTCATTAATTCTGCGGAGATCGTGCGAGGCGATAATGCGCTGGCGGTCTATGGCGGAGAGGCGCGGGCGGAGAAAGTGCTCCTGACCCACGCGCGGAGAGACCTGGTGGAGGCGGCGCGGGCTGTGGTGGGAGAGTCCACGACCAAGGCAGTGGCGCCGGAGGCATCGCGCCCGACCCTAGAAGCGCCGGAAAAATTCTGGGACGCGTGGTGGGAGGAACGCTTCGACTATTACAAACAGCAGGTCACCAAGGTGCCTTTGCGCGCGCTGCCCGTGGGCCGCTACGTCAAAGACGGTGATGTCCTCGAGTGGGAGGGCCTGGAGTTTCGGGTCATGGAGACGCCGGGATACACGCGCGATGGGGTCACCTATTGCGTCGAGATCGACGGCGTGAAGCTCGCGTTTGCGGGAGATCTTATCATGGAAGGTGGGCGCGTCTTCGATATCTACAGTTTTCAGGACGCGATTCCCGATGCCAAAGTGGGCGGCTATCACGGGTACGGATCGCGCTTTGCGCCCTGGATCGCGAGTCTCGAAAAAGTGGCGGCAGAGAAACCCGACCTGATCGTGCCTGCACGGGGACCGCTCATCACCAATCCGGCCGGCGACATTTCCCGGGCGATCGATCGGGTGCGCGCAGTCTACCGGAATTACCTGTCGACCAACGCATTGCACTGGTACTTCAAAGGTGAACGGATGCGGACCTGCGGCGCGCGGGTGCTCGGCGAAGGCGCGGACATCGAGCTGATGCCGTATGCCGAACACGTCGACTTGCCCGAGTGGTGCCGCCACATTGGGACTACCAAGCTCCTCGTTTCGGACGACGGACACGGGTTTGTGCTGGACGTGGGGAGCACCAAGAATCTCGAGACGCTGCAACAGATCCTCGAGGACGGCCTGGTGAAGAAGATCGAGGGGATCTGGGTGACGCACACGCACAACGATCACTCGCGCGCGGTGCGCGACGCGGCGGAAGCCTTCGGATGTCCTGTTTACGCCGTGGCCGAGGTCGCGGATGTGCTCGAAAAGCCGGGGGCGTGGTTCCTGCCGGGCGTCTCGGCGAATGCGGTCGCCGTGGTCGAGGTAAAGAAGGACGGCGAGAAAATGCAATGGCGCGAGTTCGCGTTCACCTGCGAATTCTTTCCCGGTCAAATCTACAATCATGGCGGCCTGCTCGTGGAGAAACCGGGGCATGCGCCCGTATTCTTCATTGGGGATGCATTTTCACCCTCGGGGATCGATGATTACTGTCTCATGAATCGCAACCTGATGCGGGAGGACACGGGTTATCTCCTCTGCCTGGAGAAAGTGCGCGCACTTCCGGAGGGATCATGGTTGGTGAACGAGCACATCCCGCACCTGTTCCGGTTCACGGAGGCGGAATTGGACGGGATCGAAGAGAAATACCGGGCGCGGGCGGCGGTATTGCAAGAAATGCTGCCGTGGGACGATGTGAATTACGGAATCGACGAGCAATGGGCCTGGTTTTATCCCTACGGGACCGAGGCAAAAGTAGGGCAGCGCATCGAAGTGGAGCTGCGGATCTGGAATCACTCGCAGAAAGAGCGCACCTTTGAAGTGAATGTGAATGAGGCGGAGGGACTGGCGGTGGGGGGAGATTTAGAACCGCTGACCCTCGGCCCGCGCGAGACCGGAGCGGTCAGAGTCCCGCTCGTAGTTACGGAAGGGAAAGGTCCGGGGGTGAGGGTGTTCACCGCCAGCCTTCGGAGCGAGGGGATCGCGGTGGATCACTGGTGCGAGGCGTTGGTGAAGGTGGGGGCGCCGAAGGCGCCGTAGGAGGTTGGAAGCGAAAGACATTACGATCTGTCATCCCGAGCGCAGTCGAGGGATCCCACGAACCGCCCAAGGCCCTCTGAGCTGATTTATCCATGCACCGTCCAGGACGAGGCAAACATTGTCTAGCGTTAGACCACCCAAATTTCATGCGTGAGATCCCTCGACTGCGCTCGGGATGACAGAAATGCAAAGGCGGGATGCTGGAGAGGTGGAAGGTTGGAAGAGTCCGTAGTCGAGAAGGCCGCCTCGTATAGTATATACGATACTATATACTATAGTGTATAGCATAGTATATACTATTGAGCAGGCGTCGCAGTCGTAACAGTAGGGGAGGCCCTTATAAAAAAGGCCCGGATTGTAATCGCCTCCATGCGCGTGCGGCGTTACTGGTGACTGCAGCAGGTAAAACCCGCCCGCCACACCGCCATGCAGAACGCATATTCACATACCCAGCGCGCCACTCTGATCTTGGCTGTCATGATCGGCGCAGTCGTAGCCGTCGCTATCGCCACCGTCCTTGCCGGCCAGCCCTACTGGCCGCTCGGCATCGTCGCCGCGATCCTGGTCGTAACCGCGTGGCTCTTCAGCTCGCTCACCATCCGGATCACGCCGGACACCATTTGCTGGCACTTCGGTCCCGGCCTTTTCCACTGGATCCGCCCGCTCTCCACGATCGAATCCGCGGATCGCAGCAGGAGTCATTGGTGGAACGGATGGGGCATCCGATTCACTGGATTCGGCTGGCTCTACAATGTCTCCGGATTCGACATCCTCGTCATCACGCTGAAAAACGGAAAGCGTTTCGGGCTCGGCACCGACGATCCCGACGGCCTCCTCGAGGCGATTCAGGGCGCGCTTAAATCGAACTCCTGACGCCCGCCAGTGTAACCGCAGAGATTTTAGAGGTTATTTATTCTTAACCACAGAGGGCACAGAGGACACAGAGACCACGGATGAAATTTTTTTTGACCGCAGATAACGCAGATGAACGCAGATATTAATTCTTTTTAACGACACGTTTCATCTGGAGCTTGGCGTGCTTGAAATTTAGAAGTATGGCGAGTTCGAGCCCGGTGATGGTGAGATATCCGAGCATCTGTGCGTGGTGTGTTTCATTGAAAGTAGACACCACTTTGGGATCAACGATTACTTTCTCATCGACGATCAGATCAGGGATTAGTTTTCCGATTTGTGTGTCCCGGTAATAGACAGGATGAGATCGCTGTTGCTCCACCTTATGGCCGTTAGAAGTCAGTTCGAAGACCAACGCATTTTCATATATTTTCTCATCGAGCCCTGGTTTAAGTTCATTATGAACCGCCATGGCGCAGCCGATTATCTATCCGCTCAATTCCTTGTGAATGTAATCATCTTCAGGCATCAAAAAAACTCTGTGTCCTCTGCGTAAGGCTATCGCATTCGCGATAGCTACCTCGCTCCGTTGTCGCGATTTATCCCGTCTCTTCGGTCCGCGCTCTGCATCTTGCTTTCAGGCTGCAATTCGGCGCTCCGCGAGTTGCGCGCCGTGGCAGTGTGGTTGAGAAAGAAATATCTGCGTTCATCTGCGTTATCTGCGGTTAAAAAATTCTCCGTTGTTAAAATTCTGCGGTCTTAAAACTTCACCCCATCAGCGGCAATGTCCGTTTCTCCAGGGCGGAGCGGTAGGCGGTGTCGACGATTTGCTGGCCGATGCGGGCGACCTCGGTGGAAAGCGGGCCTTCGACGGGAGTATCGGTGTCGATGCAGCGGAGGAAATACTGGATGGGGTTGGCAAAGGGCGGCTCCAACGGATCGGCCGCGAGCTCTTCTCCCTCGGGATGGGCCGGCGTCTGAATCCGAATCACCGGTTCGTAATCGTAACTGCTGATGGTGCCGCCCGTGCCTTTGAGGACGAACCCGCATTTCGGCTGCGGCTGATGCGTCCACGGATCGGTGAACGTGCCCCAGCGCGTCTGAAAGGTGGAGAGACCGGATTCGTAGCGGGCCACCGTGACGCTTTGCTCTTCGACTTCGAGGCCGGCCGGTTCGTCGATCATGCAGGTGACTTCAATCGGCTTCCTATTTCCGTGATACCAGGTGCCCAGGGTGGTGCCGTATCCCACGTAATCCAGCAGGGAGCCGCCGCCCTCCGCGCGCTTGTAAAACCACGAAGCGTCTTTTTCTTCGGCGGTGGGTTCTTTCTCGATCTTGTCGGCGCCATGCCAGAGCGGGCCGCGGTTGCCATCGTAGAAGTGGACTTCCTGGAGGTCCCCGATGCGGCCCTCACTGACGATCCGGTGGGCGGTGACATGGCTGGCGACCCAGCGCAACGGCCAGTTGATGGCGAGTTGTTTGCCGGTCGCGGCCATGGCGTCGATCATGCGATCGGCTTCCGCCAGGGAAGCGGCGAACGGTTTTTCCATGAGGACATGGACCCCGAAAGGCGCGACCTTTTCCAGCCATTCGGCGTGGCGCGCCGCGGCAGGGCAGAGGATGACGAGGTCGGGCTGGGTCTTTTCCAGGCACTCCGCGAAGTCGGTGAAGACCCGGTCGTCGGAGAGCCCGAACTTTTTCGAAGCCTCCGTCATCCGCTCCGGTTGGGTATCGGCGATGCCGGCGATCTCGGCATCGGGATGCTCGAAGACATTCCGCAGGAGATCTCCCATGTGGAAGTGATCGAAATTGATGCCGGCGACGCGGAACATGCGGGAAAATTAAACCACAGATCACACAGATAAACGCAGATTTAAATTATCAGGCAGACGAGCGCGAATGGCGAGGGGGCATTAATTTTTGGATATCAGCGGAGATTTACGTTTGATTCTACCTGCTTGTCCCAGCCTCCATTGCCAGGCCAGATGAGCTCAAGCCATCGCTACGGATCGCAGTCCGATTGTCGAGTTCGGAAATCGGAAATCGGAAATTTTATTCGCCCGCTTCATCATCGCCGACGCGGGTCTTATCCCAAAACGCCAGGAAGAACAAAAGGGTGATTGCGCCGGCCATCATGGCGGGGAACATCCAGAAGGCTTTCCACTGCGCCATGGCCTCGGAGATGAGCGAGGCGTCGACGGCGTCCGGCATATTGACGGAAAACATTTTCGCCAGTTTTCCACCGAACGAAAGTTCCTGGACTCCGCGGGCCGTGGAGATCGCCTGATCCAGATCGGTGTATTTTGCGACCCCGCCGAACTTTCCGAAGGCGACCTGGTAACCGAAATACATCCCGAGACCCTGGGTCACGAATACCAGCAGGCTCTGGGCCTGGCTGCGCACATTTTGGGGGGCGATCTTGTCGGTGTACATGAATCCGGTGACAAAGAAAAAATCGTAGCAAATGCCGTGAAGAATCACACCCATAAAGAGCATCCACGCCACCTGGTCCGGGGCTCCCAAGGCGAAGAGCAGGTAACGGGCGACCCATGCCAACATGCCGGCAATGATCATCCATTTTACGCCTAGGCGACGGAAGAAGAAGGGGATCAGGAGCATGAAGACAATCTCCGACATTTGCCCCAGGGTCATCGACGAAGCGGCTTGCTCGAATCCTGCGTTCGTCAGGAAATTCGAGGTCAGACCGTAATAATACGCGAGAGGAATACAGATGAGACCGGAGCAAATCATGAAGACTAGGAAAGCCGGCTTTCCGAGCAGCCTCCAGGCATCCACCATCAAGAGCGTCCGAAAATCCACCGGTTGCCCTTTTGCGGGCGCGGGCGTGTGCGGTAGCGTGAACGAATAGATCCCGAGCAAGAAAGCGCTGACCGCCGCAACTCGGAAGATATTCAGGCTCGAGCTCCAGCCGATGAAACCGATGAGTAAACCGGCGACGATCCATCCGATGGTGCCCCAAACGCGGACCTTGGGAAACTCTAGTCGATTGAGATGGGAAAAAGCGATGGTGTTGCCGAGACCCAGAGTGGGCATGTAACAGAGCATGTGCCCGAGCGCGAATTTCACCATGAGGTCGCCGTTACCCGCTTCGGCGGCGCCGGCGGCCAAGTAAAGAAACGCTCCCCCGAGAAGGAAAAGCACGCCCATGATGATCTGCGATGGAAAGAAACGGTCGGCGATGAGCCCCAGGAACAACGGCGCAAAAATGGCGCCCAAAGGAGCGGTGCCGTATCCGCCGCCGATGAAGTCGCTGAGGCCGTTTGCTCCCAACGCCTGGCCGAGCGTGGCGAACCATGCCCCCCAGACGAAGAACTGGAGGAACATCATGATCGATATCCTGGTGACTGTAGAAGAGTCGCGTTGATTGCTCATATTCGTGAGGGGATGTTGGGCGTTTCGTCAGTCGAAGGAAATGTTTTTTCGGGAGGAGGAAGCCGAAGAGGCAAAAAAAGTAGCCGCCTTCGTAAGAAGGTGGAACGAATATACGGCGCACGGGACCGTCTCCTCCACGCTCTTACGAGCGCGGCTAGTTTGCCGGGAGACGATGTAGCCGCCTTCGTAAGAAGGTGGAACGAATATACGGCGCACGGGACCATCTCCTCCACGCTCTTACGAGCGCGGCTACATTTCCCGCCCCCCTACGCCCGCTGACAGGTCCAGCGTTCGCCGCAGTGGAGAACCTTGCACGGGCGTTTGAGCTGTTCGCAGGCGAACACGAATTCGGCTGGATCCTCCGTATTGAATTCGAACATATCGTAATGACACGGGATCACGGTGCGGGCGCCGCAGGCCCAGGCCAGCGCGGCGGCCTCCACTCCGGAAAAGTTTCCAGCCACTTTTCTTTCCGGCTTATTCCCGTTGATGGGAAGGATCATGGCATCGTAGCGGAAACGCGAGAGACTGCGCGCCAACGTTTCATGCCAAATCGTGTCTCCGCTGTGATAAATCGAGAAGGGTCCAAAGCGGATGACATACCCTAGAAAGCGGCAGTGGCCTTCGACGTCGCGTCCGACTTCATTGTGTGCCGCGGCGATCCCGGTGATCAGAAAGGCGTCGACCGACGCCAGGCTGCCGTCATCCAGCCCGACCGTCTCGATGCGGGTCCCGGAAAGGCGCTTTCTTGCTTCGTCGAGATTGGCCTGCGGGAGCACCAGTTTGATTCGGGGATTAGCCTCGACTAAAGGGAGGAGGGTTTCCGGATCCAGATGATCAGTGTGCGTGTGGCTCGAAGTGACGACATCGATCATATCGAGTTTTGCGGGATCGATAACGAGTTCAGTGAGGCGCTCGTGCGGTTTGTCGGTGGCGGCGTATTTTTTGGTAAGCGAATCCGAGAGATAGGGATCGAGAAGGAGATGATGATCCTGCCACTTGATGAGGAACCCGCTTTGGCCCAGCCACCAGAGGTGGAATCGCCCCGGATCCGAAGGCGCAGTGCGAATGTCCTCGAGCAGGGCGTCGTCTTTGAGAATGGGGGTGATCACTGATTTCTTTTAACCGCGAATGGACACGAATAAACGCGAATTTTTTTAACCGCAGATGACGCAGATGATCCAGAGATTTTTTGCAACGGCGCAACGGCGCACTGCGTGGCCGCGGGTTTGGGTATTCCGGTTAAGTAGGACAGGCTTCCAGCCTGTCATTGATTAGGTCACAGGCAGGATGCCTGTGCTACATTAAAGTCGTCTGAGGAGGTGGGGGTGATCACTGATTTTTTTTAACCGCGAATGCGCTGAATGGGCTTGCTGGAGGGTCGCGCTTTGTCGCGACCGCGGCAACGACACTGCCATAGCGCGGAGCGCATTGTAAGTTGCCGAAGGCAGTCCGCAGAGCCCCGAAGGGAATAAAGCGTTGCCCTCCATCCGGTTAAAGTGATTTTCTCACCGCATGGACGGCGGCGACCATGTTTCTTAGTTTTTGTGTTGCGGCCCAGCGGGCGGTCTGGCTCAGGCCGCAATCGGGGGCGAAGACGAGGCGGTCGGCGGACGCATGTTCGAGACATTCTTTGATGCGGTCAATCAGGATGTCGACCGGCTCGATGAAATAACTTTTGACGTCGATGATGCCGACAGCGACATCCATGCGCTCGGCGACAGGGCCGATCGCTTCGAGTTCGGCATATTCGCGGCTCGCCATTTCCAGGTGCAATTCGTCGACTTTGAGATCGAGGAAATCCGGGAAGAGAGGCGCGTAACGCCGGTATCCGACGGCGTGCCCTTTGAAATTCCCAAAGCATAAGTGGGTGCAAAGCCGGGTTTTCCCGATCACCGGTTCGACGGTACGATTGAAAATGTCGACGAACTGCTTGGTGTCTTCTTTATAACCGTAACAGGACATCGACGGCTCATCGACGCAGATCTCTTCGCAGCCGGCGGCGGCGAGATTCTCGAGTTCTTTGCGAATGATGGGCAAAAGCGCCTCGGTGAGCGCGTAACGGTCGGGATACTGCGCGTTGGGAAGCAGGCGGCCGCTCATGGTGAAGGGGCCGGGGACACTCATCTTGAGCGTGGCGCTTAACCCGGATGCGGCTTCGCCGCGGCCACAAAGACGCTTTAGCCTTTCGAATTCTTCCACCGTGCCGAGGCCGTGGGGGGCGCGCAGTTCACCGGTGACCTCGTGTTTGCCGCGCTGATCGTGTGCGGGCGGACCGAACAAGCGTGCCGCTTGACCCTGATGCGCCTCCGGCGCCGACCTGATACCGGCCAAGTGGCCATAAAATGAGAGATTGAAGTCGAAGCGCGTTTGCTCTCCGTCGGTAATGACATCGAGCCCGGCGGCGAGCTGATCCTGAATGGCCGCAGTGGCGGCGTCGTCCTGCATCTCGGCGATGTCCGCGCTCCCGAATTGGTCCAGGTGACGGGATGCGAACTCGAGCCACCCTGGAAACGGGTAACTGCCGATGACGGAAGTTCTCAGGGGTTGGGATTGCATGGGGAGAAGTCGGGATTGAACCACAGATTACGCAGATGAACGCAGATATTTTTTAACCACAGAGATCGCAGAGGACACAGAAATTTTTTAACCGTAGATGGTACGATTCTTTGGACGCGTTTTAATCGGGACCTGACATTCTTGACGCTTCCCATCTTGGAAAGGCGATCCCCTCTACCTCTTTCTTCTTATCTGCGTTCATCTGTGAAATCTGTGGTTAAATATCTGAGATTATTTTCCCAGGTCTGCATAGTATTTTGCCAGCCTCCGCGCGTGTTCATCGTAGGCGGACTCGAAAAGTTCGGCGGATTTTTCTTTCCCGACGAGGGCGGGGGCGGTGAGGACGGTGGGCGGTTTGCCGGCCATGGTGAGTTTTTGGGCGATCTCGGCCTTGAGCGTGTTGACCAGCAGGACGCCGCCGGCGGTGGAGAGTGGGGCCACCGGCGTTTCCAGTCCGTCGATGGACACCGCGGCGTCACCCGGCGGGGCGCCGGTGTCGAGCACGAGATCGGAAAAATCCGCAAGTTTTTTTCCGTCGTCTCGTTTGGAGGCGCTGACGTCCGAGTGCGCCGCACTGAGGATCGATACGACGCGGATGTCTTTTTTCCGGAAGAGTTCCGCCATCTCGACGGCTACCACGCTGGTGCCGCTCGAAGAAATCACGAGCGCGGAGTCGCCCTCCTTGAGATCGAAGTTGCGGAGGATGCGTTCCGCGAAGCCGGAGACGTTCTCCAGGAACATGGCCTGGCGCTGGCCGTTGGCGCCGGTGACGAGATTGTGAAAGGTCAGGGAGAGTTCGACGATGGGATTGAAGCCCGGAAAGGATCCGTAGCGCGGCCACATTTCCTCGACCATGATGCGGCTGTGGCCAGAGCCGAAGAGATGGACGAGCTGGCCGCGGAGAATGGTTTCGGAGAACCAGTCGGCGGCGGTGAAGAGGGCGGTGGACTGGGCGGCGACGGTTTCGAGGACGCCAGCGGCTTTTTGGAGGTAATTGGCGCTGGGTCCACCGCCTTGGAAGGATGAAGGATGAGGGATGAAGGATGAAGGCATGATGGCGCGTGGTGAAGGGCGGGGATCGTTACTTATCTCTCTTTTTGGCGTTTTTCACGACGGTAACAAGAATTGAAATCAATTCATTCGTTTCTCCGATGAGGTCTTCAAGTGCTTCTGGATTTAGGATTTCAGAAGCACCGAGAAGGTCGAGCCAGTAATCGGTTTCGTCTAATTCCTGCAGTGCTCCTTCGATCTTACTAATAAAATCTGCGTTGGATTTCGCGCGGTTCGCTTCGCGGTACTGCGCCCCGACGGAGGTGCCTGACCTTAGAACTTGCTTCCCCAGAGTTTGAGCCTCGGTCGTCTTTGGCAGGCGGCAATAAAGTCCTATAATCCTCAAGGCGAAATCCCGAGTCCGATTCTTTAAGTCATCCTTCATCCTGGTGCCTTTCTCAAATTTATCGGTACTTCGCCCTGCTTAGCTTCCCAAAGATTGCGACGGCCCGGATTTCATCCTTCATCCTTCCGCCTTCATCCTTCCATGGTGCACCGCACCATACGTCCCCGCCCATTCTCCCAATTCCGCCGGGACGACCTCGACTGCATGGCCGCCGGGACGCCATTCCAAGGAATCGAGATCTTTGCGAAGCGGCGCGAAAAGGGCTTCGCCGGCTTTGGCGATGCCGCCGCCAATCACGATACACTCAGGATCTACGATATTAACCAGGGAAGCGATGGCGGCGGCGAGGGCGCGGACGGAGCGAAGCCAGATTTCGGTGGCCTGCGGGTCGCCGGTTTCATAAGCCGCAATGAGTGCATGCGTGGTTTCGTATTTCCCTTCCGAGCGCGCGCCGATGGTGTGGTTGCCGATGGCATCCTCGATGCTGCCCGGCGTGTTGCAGATATCGGGTGCGCCCCTGAAATCGACGGTCATGTGGCCGAGATGACCGGCGCGTCCGATGTGACCGCGGAGCAGTTTCCCGCCAGAGACGATGGCGCCGCCCAGGCCGGTGCCGAGAGTCAGCAGGACCACATCTTCTTTTCCCATGGCGGCGCCCTGCCAGATCTCGCCCATTATAGCGGCATGGGCGTCGTTGAGGACGGGCACCGGATTGCGTCCGAGGAAGTCGGTCCACATGAAATTCTCGAGGGCGGTGAGCCGGCCGGGCATGATGCGGATGCATTTTCCGTCGGGATCGGCGAGACCGGGCGCGGCGATGCCGAGCACGCCGGGTTTTTCCGGGAGCGCGCCTTCCAGGCCGCCGATGAGGGTGCGGGTCTCGACAGCGAAGGCTGGGAGATCACCGTCCTGCTCGCCCGCGCGGGTGGGGCGGGTGTCGCGGGCGAGGACTTCGCCCGTCTCGAGATCGAAGGCCGCACCCTTGATCTGCGTGCCGCCGAGGTCGATGCCGATGCCGAATTTCATACGCGGTGGCTATTGAAGCGCAAAGTAGCACAGGCTTCCAGCCTGTGATTAAGAGCAAGACACAGGCTGGAAGCCTGTGCTACTTTGCTTGCCCATGAAAATCCTTTCCCGAATCACAGCGTTCCTTTTTCTCATCCTGACGGCGGTCACCGCCCACGCCGCCCGGCCCAACATTCTCTGGATCGTGGTGGAGGATATGTCGGATCACTTTTCGTGTTACGGAGAGACTACCATCAAAACGCCGCAGGTGGACCGGCTGGCGGCGCAGGGAGTGAAATTTGATAACGCGTTCGTGACGGCGCCGGTGTGTTCGACGGCGCGTTCCGCGATGATCACGGGCATCTACCAGACCACCATCGGCGCGCACCATCACCGCAGCGGGCGGGGGACAGTGAAGCTGCACTTGCCTGAGGGAGTCCGGACGCTGCCGGAGATGTTCAAGGACGCGGGGTACTGGGTGTGCAACGGCAGCGGGACGCACCCCGGTGAGGCTACGGGTAAGAGCGCGAATCGAATCGGCAAGACGGATTACAATTTCGAAACGCCGGAAGATCTTTACGATGGGAACGATTGGGCGGGACGGAAGCAGGGCCAGCCGTTCTTCGCACAGCTGCAACTGAGCGGGGGGAAGAATCGGGCCGTCGCGGAGCGAAAACTCCTGCCGGAGGACCACCTGGTGGACCCGGCCGACGTGAAGTTGCCTCCTTATTACCCGGATGACCCCGTCCTGCGCCGCGATTGGGCGGATTATCTCAACTCGGTCCTTTACGTGGATCACCAGGTGGGACTCATCGTGAAGCGGCTCAAAGACGAGGGGATTTATGACGACACCGCGATCTTTTTCCTGACCGATCACGGGATCAGCCACGCGCGCGGCAAGCAGTTCTGTTACGAGGAAGGGATCAAGGTGCCGTTGGTGGTGAAGCTACCCGCCAGCGTGACGCTGGACCCTGATCGCGCTGCCGCGCGGAAGGCTTCGACTAAGGGAGTCGTCCGCAAGGACCTGGTGGCGCACATCGATATCGCGGCGGATTCGCTGCGCGTGGCGCGCATCGCGTTGCCGGACCGGATGGAGGCGCGCCCGCTCTTCGGAAAGCGCGAGGCGCGGCCCTTTGTGATTTCGGCGCGCGACCGGTGCGATGAAACCGTGGAACGGTTGCGGAGCGTGCGGACGACGCGATTCAAGTACATCCGGAATTACCATCCCGGGCGGCCGCACCTGCAACCCTGTGCCTACAAGGACAACAAGGAAATTCTGAAGCGGATTCGCGAGTTGGGTGCGGCGGGAAAACTTGAGGGACCGCAATTGCTGGTGAGCGCGAAAGCGCGGCCGATGGAGGAGTTCTACGATTTGAAGAACGATCCCTGGGAAGTGAAGAACCTGGCGGGCCGGCCCAAGGTGGCGCCACAGTTGCAGCGTCATCGCGATATCCTCGCGCAGTGGATTGCGGAATCGGGAGACAAGGGACAGGAACCCGAGCCGTGGAAAGCTTACGACAGCGATATGGAGGAATACCTGGAGGGCATACGGATCAAGCGGCCCGAACGTCTCGCGGAGATCGAGGGCAACATTGCGCAGATGAAGAAGTGGGCCGCGGAAGGGAAGTAGGGGGGCGGCTTCGCCGCCGGGTACCGGGAATCGGGCAATAGGGCCGGAACCGGATTGCCGAGAGAGGAAGTAGCCGCCTTCGTTAGAAGGTGGAGCGAATACACGGCAGGCGGGACCATAATCCCACGCTCTTACGAGCGCGGCTACTTTCCGCTACCCCCCATTCGCCAGCATCACCACGAAAACCAAGCGGCCTTCGCGCCATTTGGGGCCGCCAATGAAAAGCGGGCTGTCGTGCTTGAGAATAGCGTCGGTCTTGACGATGACTTTCTTGTCGTGCCAGAGCTGAATGTGAAGCTGCATGCCGCCGGTTTCGGCGGGGCCCTTGGAATCGACTTTCAAGAAGAGCTCTTTGGAGGGGACGACCCAGGATTCGTATTCGCGAAAGATGTCCTGGGTGTGCTGCCCGAGCAGGGCGAAGTGTTTCTCCGAGAAGACCTTGGAAAGCCGCGCGCTGATGCCGGAGAAATGCGCGTCCCCTTCGACGGCGCCGTCGACGGAAGCGCCTGCGGGTTCCTCGTCATGCGCGTAAACCAGGGCGCCCCAGCACTTGGCGTCGCTGATGGCGCTGGTCTCCTGCGCCCGGAGCCCATGTGTCAGCGAGAAAAAAGGAAATAGGAAAGCGGCGAGCGCTCCGGCGGTTCTCATTCGGTGGAGATAATGGGACGGAAACGAGGAGGATGCCAGCCCGGATTCAGAGCGCGTTCCGGAGGGGCGGCACCGCGAGGTCGACTTCGTAAACCGTGGGGATTTGTGCTTCATCTTTTACCAGCACGTAAGCAGTTTCCTTCCCTACCGAGTAGAGGGCTGGGACCATTCCACTGGTTCCGGGCCGGTAATTCGCAGTATCGTGCCCGGTGATGGTATGACTCGCAGGAATCGCCTGCAATCCGTCCAGGAGCAGGACGGTGGCGCGGGCGGCATCGCTGTAAAAGAGCTTGGAGGCCACCGCCGGGTTGGGCGTGTAAGCGCTGAGGACAGTGCTGCCCTCCTGGCCGTCCGTATCGAGAAACGCGGTGCCGATGAAGAAACCCAGGAGGAGGAGGAACGCCCCCGCCGCGAGGTTGCGCCAAAAGGTGAACCACGGGAAAAGACTCTTCTCCGTGGCTTCTCCGTAAGCCGCGTGGGGTGCCCCGGATTGCTTCTCTTCCTCGATGAAGCGCTGGATCTGGTGATTGAAGAAATCCGGGAAAGGAATGTCCTGTTCTTTCCCGAGTTCGCTTTTGAGGAGGCCCGCGAGCTTTTGGGCGGCTTCTTTCTCCCCGCGAAGCTCCGGATACCGGCCGAGCAATTCTTCGGCTTCCGCATCGGGCAGATCGCCATCGATCCAGCGGGTGAGTTTCTCTTCGTCTGACGGATTCATGGTTTCAGGTCCTTCAGCAAGGTTTGGAGTTTCTGTCGCGCATAATAAATTCGAGACATCACGGTGCCGATAGAGATCTCTAAAATATCGGCGATTTCCTGATATCGGCAACCTTCGACTTCCTTAAGCAGGATCACGGCGCGGTGCTCGGGAGAGAGCTCCTCGATCGCTTCCTCGATGCGTTTGCGCACCTCGCTTTTCTGGACGTTTTCATCGGGCTGAAAGATTTGCTTGGGCGCCGTGGGGCTGCCCGGCTCCACCCTGTCGGTCCGAATGGAGTCGTCGAACTCCGTGCCCGCCTGGATTTTCTTCTTGCGCATCCAGTCGTAGGTGACGTTGTGGGTGATACGGTAAAGCCAGGTGTAAAAGTTCGAGCGCGCCTCGAACCTGGGTAAAGCCTTCCAGGCCTTGAGAAAGGCATCCTGCGCCAGGTCCCAGGCATCGGCGTCATTATGAATCATGTTTACAATCATGGCGTAGACTTTGCCCCGGTATCGGGTGACGAGAATATCGAACGCCCCGGTGTCGCCCTTCTGGCTCAAGGCCACAAGCTCGGCGTCGGCGGGTCCTTCATCGGGATCCGCGGCGGCTTCGACGCGACGGCGCTCTCCACTTTCGTCCTTCGGATCATTGGACGCGTCTTCTGGGGATTTATTCATCCGCGGGGCAGAATACCGGGGGTCCCGGGGAAAATGCGAGGCCGGGATTTAATATTTCGGGAAAATTAAGCATTCGATGGCGTGGCGGGCGTGAGCCAGCGGACCTGGTAAGGGCGCAGTTCCTGGGAACCCGGGGCGAGGACCTCGCCGGTGAGCACGTCGGTCGCCGGGAGCGGGAGAGGAAGCTGTCCGGCGGCGAGGGGACGCCTCGTGCCGGTGACGTTGCAGATCGCGAAGAAGGTGTCGCCGGTGCCGGGGTTCCAGCGGTGGATCGCGAAAAAACTTTCTCCCAGGTCGAGGATATCCTGCTCGGCGTTGGGATGGAGTGCCGGCATTCTCCGGCGCGTATCCAGCAGGTGCAGCATTCCGTTGAAGACGCGGGCACGGAGGGAGTCGGCATCATCGAGTGCCGCCTCCAGATCTTCCAATGAGAGTTGTTCGCGATTGATGCTGCGGAAGGTTTCCGGGATCGCGGGGTCGACATCGCGTGAAAAATTTCGTGAGCCCAGCAGGCTGTGGATGTAAATGCCGGGAATACCGCGCAGCACCATGGGGATCGACTGGGCGAGAAGGAATCGCGATACCTGAAGATCCGAGTCCAGGCCGGCGGTAGGGTCGTTGATGGCATCGAAATAATTGATATTGAGTTCGTAAGGGGTCGAGGTGCCGTCGCTGTTGCGCTTGTAATTCACCCGGCCCCCGTGGCGCGGCGCCAGTGCGACGAGTTCTGCCCTTTCCTCTTCGTCGAGGATGCCCTCGGTGGGACGCATCCCGATCCCGTCGTGGGTTGCGGTGATGTTCAAATAAGTGCAGGTGTCGCCGAAATCTTCGAGTCCCCGGGCCCATTGGGTAAGCCGGGACGAGTTTTCCCGGTGCAAGGTGTGCAGGAGGAGTGGCGCCAGGGTGAAATTATAGATGATCTGGGCTTCGTCCCGTTCGACGCCGCCGAAATAGCGGACATTTTCCGCGTGGGGGACGTTGGTCTCCGAAAGGAGGATGGCCTCCGGCGCGGCGGCATCGTACACGGCGCGCATGAGCCGGATGATCTCGTGGGTTTGCGGCAGGTGAATGCACTCCGTCCCGGATTCCTTCCAGAGATAGGGGATGGCGTCGAGGCGGATCATGGAGGCGCCCTTGGATACATAGAAGAGAAGGATATCGAGAATCTCGAGGAGGACCGCCGGGTTGCGGAAGTCGAGGTCCACTTGATCACCGGAAAAGGTGGTCCACAATTCGACCGTAGAGCCGTCGGCCCTGGGGAAGGGATGAAAGAGCGGAGTCTGGCGCGGCCGGGTCACGCCGGTGACATCGGGAACGGTCTCCCGTTCGATGCAGAAGTTTTCGTCGCCGCGATCACCCGCAAGATGGCCGCGGACGTACCGGCTCTCCTGCGAGACATGATTGAGGATCGCGTCGAAAACGAGTCGATAGTCAGGCGCGATCGCCGCGAGATCCTCCCAGTCGCCGAGCTCCTCGCGGATGGCTCGAAAATCGACGACCGAAAACCCGTAATCGGAGGTGGAGGGATAAAAGGGAAGCAGGTGAAGAAAAGTAATTGCTGGACCGACGCGTTCCCGGAGAAAGCCACTGAGGGCGCGAAGGGGGGAATCATGATGCGCGAGAATTGAATCCGCATAAGTGATCAGGAGAGCGTCGCGCTCGTTCCAGAGCGAACTGCGTGGAGTGTTGGAGAGCTTGGGAATCCAGCGCTCGACAAGGGCGGCAATCTCGTTTTCCAGGGCAGACGCCTCAGAGGATTTGTAAACAGCGGCGAGGCGCTCTCGGATTCGCTGCCGGACATTGCCGGGTATCGGGATTACGGGGTCGTGCACGGCGGGTGGCCTGTCTTTCTAGAATAGTTGCCAAAAAGATCGAGGCTCAAAGAGCCGCAAGTTTCATGCCCTATTCCTGGCTTCTTTGCGGTAAATTTTTTCGAGAGCCAGGCAGGTCTTGGGGCTGGCTCTTTCTTGTGAAGACAGGAGGGGCGGCGGCCGGGGACATATCGGTTGCGGGCACGGGGAAGCTGTGTTAATTGATGGAGACCTTTTGGGCCGCGAATTCGTTCTCCTTAGAGAGGGCCACGACTCCTTTATAAGCCATGAAAATCTACCTTAAATGGGCCGCGATGATCCTGGGACCCTTCCTCCTGATCGTGGCCGGGATCGTGATTTACGTGACCAAATTTTCCCAGGGGTACACCCGGGAGGACCTGGATGAGAGTTACAACGAGGACCAGGTCAAGCGGTTGCAGATCCAGAAGGCGGAGAAGAGATACCAGGACGATCTCTGGAGGCGGCAGAACGCGCCCAAGACGGGGCCTGGGAGCAACTAGTCCGCGCAAGTAGCTTCGAGCTGTGCTCGAAGATGTGAAAATATTCGAGTGGAACTCGAATCTACTTTTTGAGGGACCTGAGAGTAATCACCCGGCACGGACTTTCTTCTTATTGATCACAATCTCGACGCGGCGATTGAGTGCCTGTTCTTCGATAGAGCCGCTGGGATTGACGATGGGCCGGGTTTCCCCGAAGCCGATCGCGCGCACATTGTCTGCGACGATACGGAGTGAATCCAGGAGCCAGACGCGCACCGCGTTGGCGCGCCTCTTGCTGAGAAGCTGGTTGTATTCCGGGCTCCCGAGGGTATCGGTATGGCCCTCGATCACGAACTCGCTGTCCGGGTTACGCTGGATGAGTATCCCAAGCCGCATCAAGCTGAGCTTGGCTTCTTCGCGGAGCGCAGCCTTGTCGTAATCGAAGAGCAAATCCGTGGGCATGAGAATGGGTTTGGTGTTGTCGGGGAGGGGACCTCTCTGGGAAAGCAGGTTGTCGAGGTTGCTGAAGCCCTGAGTGACGGCGGTGTCCCGGGATCCTTGGGTCAGTGACTTGCTCCCGGTGTCGAGGTAATCTTCGGCTTTACTCCGATTTTCGGGCTCGGTGTTGAGTTCGAGAAGCGGCTGACTTTCCGATGCGCGCGTAGCCTCGAGCAACTGCGATTTCATCGCGGCGAGATCCGTGCGAATGGTTTCCGCGGAGGAGCTGGGGATCTCACCGGTGACCGGGGACACTTCGCCCTGGCGCACCGTGGGTTTTTCGCTCGCCAGAATACGGGTGGCCTCGGTGACTTGCGGCGTGAGACGGACTTCCTTGTCGGCGAGAAGTTCCTGGAGTTCGTACTCGCTAAGGCTTTTGTCGATCAGCGAAGTGGACTCGGTCTCGACCGGTTCCACCCGCTCTGCCGACGGCGGCTGGGGCAGGATTTCGTCCAGGCTCGACTTGCTGATGGCGACGCGCGAGGTCTTAAAGGCGAGCAACTGGTCCTTCGGGGCGAACCCGGGAATCAAGCGCTCGATTTGAATGAGTCCAAAGAGGATTACGAGGAAAATGTGGACCAGGACCGAGAGAAGCACTGCCAGGAGCACCCACCAGCCGATGAGCTGTCGGGTCCGGCCCTGGACCCGGTAAGGGGTGACCTTGAGACTCTGCCAGTCGTAATCGGTTGTTGCCATGAAATTGCTGCACGCGGCCGGGGAAGCCGGCGGATGGTCTATCTCCAGCTATCCGGTACCACCAGAATAACCCACCTGCGGGAGACGTGGAAGCGCAAGTTTTCTGCCCTGTCTCAAAAATAGTTGCCAAAGAATCGGCGGCTAGTACGGTGGCAGGGCTTCGCGCCCGGCCGGACCTGCATCGCATGTCGCAGGAGGACATCGCTCCAGTGGAGGTGGGTTCCGGCCTGGCGAAGCTGCTGACCCGAAGACCAATGGCAGGAAAGAACGACAAGGGCGATTCGATGGAGAAAATCGTAAGCCTGTGCAAGCGGCGCGGGTTTGTTTTTCAATCGAGCGAGATATACGGGGGACTCAACGGCTGCTGGGATTACGGTCCCCTCGGAGTTGAGCTGAAGCGGAATCTCAAGGATTACTGGTGGCGACGGAATGTGCTCGAGCGCGAAGACGTCGTCGGCATGGACGGTTCTATTCTCATGAACCGCAATGTCTGGCGCGCCAGCGGGCACGAGAGCACCTTTTCCGATCCCCTGATTGACTGCAAAACCTGCAAGGGCCGGTTCCGTGCGGACCAACTGGAAGACTCCCGTTGTCTCCTCAAACCATCCAAGCGTCCCGGCGAATGCGACGGCGAGCTGACGGAACCGCGCCAGTTCAACATGATGTTCCGGACCTTTGTGGGAGCCAGTGAGGATGACAGCAGCGTAACTTACCTGCGGCCGGAGACCGCGCAGTCGATGTTCGTACAGTTCAAGAATGTCCTCGAGACATCCCGGCAAAAACTGCCTTTCGGACTCGCGCAGATCGGGAAAGCCTTTCGCAACGAGATCAATCCCCGGCACTTTACTTTCCGGTCGCGGGAATTCGAGCAGATGGAGATCGAGTATTTCTGCCGGCCGGAGCAGGGAAAAGAACTGCTCGAATACTGGCTTAAGGAGAGGTTGAAATTTTACGAGGAGATCGGCTTGTCTTTTGAGAAATTGCATGTGCTCGACGTGCCGGAAGCAGACCGCGCCCATTACTCCGAGGGCACCTACGATATCGAATATGATTTTCCTTTCGGCCGCCAAGAGCTGGAGGGAGTGGCTTATCGCACGAATTACGATCTTCGCAAGCACCAGGAGCACAGCGGAAAGCCCCTCGAGTATTTCGACGACGAGACCAAGGAGAAATTTGTGCCCCACGTCGTCGAGCCGAGCGCGGGGGTGGATCGCACCGTCCTGGCGTTGCTTTGCGAGGCTTACGATGAAGAAACGATCACCAACGAGAAGGGCAAGGAAGAGATGCGGACCGTAATGCGGTTTCACCCGCGCATCGCCCCGGTCAAGTGCGGCGTTTTTCCACTCTTAAAGAACAAGCCCGAGTTGGTGGCCAAGGCACGCGATTTAGTGGACCTCCTCCGTCCGCACATGCACGTGTTTTACGATGAAGGCGGCGCCATCGGCCGGCGATACCGGAGACAGGACGAAGCCGGGACGCCCTTCGGCGTAACCATCGACTTCGAAACCCTGGGTGAGCAGGGCGACGACTTGAGAGACACGGTGACCCTGCGTGAAAGAGACTCGATGAAGCAGACTCGAGTGCCGATTCAAGAACTGACAGATCGCCTTATCCAGGAAATTCGTTAGGTTGGAAATGTTAGATTCTAACGTTGATACGCGTCGAGATTTCCACCGTCGAACGCCGGGCGCTGGCGGTCGCGTGGGAACCCTGTGAGGGTGGGGCGATGCGGTTTCGAACCAGGCCGGGACGATGAAATGGAAAGTGGTCACGGTGGGGCGGCCGGCGCTGGCCTACGCGCGGACCGGAGCCGAGGAATACCTGCGCCGGCTGAAGCGACTCGCTGACGTCGAATGGGTGACGGTCAAAGAAGGGGACCCGGGAGTGGTGACCGCGCGGATGCTGCGCGCCAGCGAGGGCTGCCTCCGCATCTGTCTGGATGAGCGCGGGGAAATTATTGATACTCAGGCGTTTGTGAGGAGGATCGAGGCCTGGGAGCGGGATTCCGTGAAAGCGGTGGCGCTCTTAGTGGGAGGTGCGGACGGGCACCAGGAAGCCTTGCGGGAGAAAGCCGATACCGTGCTCGCCCTGGGCCGGATGACGCTGCAGCACGAGTTGGCATTGGTGGTGGCCCTGGAACAGCTTTACCGGGTGCAAACGGTCAAGAAAAACATGCCTTACCACCGCTGAGCCCAAGAATTTACTGGCTTTTCAGACTCGATCTTGAGAGTTTCACGAGGGGAATTCGGGGCTGCGGGGGCGTGCACCCAAAGTATTTCGGCTTGATTAAATAAAAATCGCAGTTTATATTCTCATTATCATTAATTTTAGCAGAATTTAAAATGGTATCCAAAGTCGCAGGTGTTCACCAACCGCTCGCCGCCCTCGTCATCGATTCAGACCCCACCGCCCGTCAGAGAATCTGCCAAGTCCTTCAGAACAAGGGCATTGAGGTAAGCGCATGTGCCTGCCTGGCGGAGGGCCGTGATCAGTTCGAGGCTCATGGCATCGTCATGGCGCGGGCCCCACAGGAGGGACGCCTCGAGCTGAATGGCTTCGTCGATTGGATCCGGGAACGTTCGGGAGAATGGCAGCCCTGTATTGTCGCCATCGACGACTCCCGGGATAGCGAGGAGATCGATATGATGGAGGCCGCCAGCGCCAACCCGGGTTGCGACGCGGTCCTGCCGTCCTCCCTCGATGAGCGTCAGTTGGAAGAGCGTCTCGGCTTCATCGATCAATGGCTGGCGACGCGAAGCAGAGAAAGTGACGGACTGGGCGCGACGGTGGCACTCCCCGCGCAGCCGCAGATGCCGATTCCCATCCGGAAGGTGCCTGGAGAAGTGGCTCTGGGTGCGGCGGATGCAGATATCTCCCGGGCGGCGCCGGTGGAGACGCCGGCTCCCGTGGAAGAGGCGGTCTTCGGTTCGAACGCCCACGCCAGCATTCTCATTGAGAACGCGCCTCTTGCCATGGCGATGTTCGATACGGAGATGCGTTACCTGATCGCCAACCGCCGTTGGCACAAGGAGTTTCACCTTGAGAACACTTCCCTGGCCGGAAGATCGCACTTCGAGATCTTCCCTCGCATCTCCGAGGATTGGAAACGGATTTATTCGCGTTGTCTCCAGGAAGGCAAGGTAGATCGATGTGAAGAAGATCTCTTTGAACGTCCTGACGGCACCACAGACTGGGTGCGCTGGGAGGTGCGTCCATGGAAGAAGGCCGATGGCGCCGTCGGCGGCCTCATTATTTCTTCCGAAGTCATCACCCCCTTGAGAGTGCGCCAGCGATCTTCGGAGTTTGACGCCGAGTTCACCGGCTCTGTCCTGCATAACGGCACCGTGCCGGTCATGGTGGTGGACTTGAGCGGCCGCATCCTCCGCTGTAACCCGCCCTGCGAAGTGCTTTTCCATCAGTCCGGCCGCCATGCGGAAAAGGCTCTCTTCTGGGACTTGATGGCCGCGGACGAAAACCAGGAACAGGAGAAAGCGCGCTTCGCCCAGGCTATTGAAGTCCTCAAACACACCGGCCACTTTGATTTTCCGGCGCACTCGGTGCACCGGATTCCGGGAGCCAACGGCGCCTCGCGTCGCGTCGCATGGGCCAATACCCCGCAGCTAAACGAGAAAGGAACCGTGGAGGGCTTGATTCGCATTGGGATCGAGCTGCCGCCGGACCCGGCTGCCGCGCCCGCGATTCTGCCCCCGATGAGCCCGGCCGCCCAACCGGTTCCGGTACAGGATGCGCCGCCCGAAGGATGGAAAAACCGGGAAGGCGCCCTTCTTCAAGAACGCGACATCTATCTGAAAATCGCGCAGAACTCGCCCTTTGGAATCATCCTCCTCGATGCCGCGGGCAATCTTCTTTACAGCAATCCGCAGCATAAGGCGGTCCTCGGTCACAGCGTGGAAGACGCCCGCGACATGGAGGACTGGCTGGTGCGAGGTTGCCCGGACGCGTCTTATGCCGAGGAAGTCCTCTCCGCGTGGCGGGAAACGATCTGGAGAAAGCAGCTCACCAGCGTTTTCACCCTCGCCACCGGCGAAGGCCTTCTCAAGGAAATCGAGTTCCGGCCGAAGCTCCTGTCCGACGGCAGTATGCTCTTGAGCTTCATGGATGTGACGGAAACTCGCCGGCGCGAAGAAGCCTTACAGGCCAGCGAAGGCAAATTCCGCGCGCTCTTCCAGGGCTCACGAGTCGGCATGGCCCTTGTCGACAAGAACGGAGATTTCTTTGATATCAATGCCGCCTTGGAAAAAATGCTGGGCTATCCACGCTGGGAAATGCGCCGCAAATCTCTCGGCGTCTGCGTGCATCCCGATGACATCGCGAAGAAAACCGCCCTCGTCCAGACACTCGCCGCCGCCGGGAGCGGCGTGGCCGAGACCGAACTCCGGCTGGTCCGCAAAGACGGCAGTCCCCTCCGCGTCCGCTTGAATGCTTCCGCGGTCCGGGATCACGAGGGTAACCTCCTTTTCGCCGCTTACACCGTCCACGATATCTCCGCCCTCGAAAAAACGAGCGCAGATCTTCGTGACAGCCAGGAACAAAACCGGGCGCTCCTCGCGGCGAGCCCCGATCTCGTCCTCTTGCTCGACGAGGCTGGCAAGGTCGTCGATTTGATCCCCAGCGCCTCCCCGGCCCTGGCTCTCGACACCAAAGAGGTCATCGAGCAGGGTCTCGAACCATTTCTGCCCGAATTGGCCGCGCAAATTCCGCGTCTGCTTGAGGATACGCGCCGCCAGAAGCCCGGCGTGGTGCGACTGGAGTTCGCCGGCGGCGGCACCGAGTCACGCATGTTCGAAGCCAGACTGACGCCCTGCGGGGATGCCCGCACCGTGGCGGTCGTCACGGATGTCACCGACCGCAACTTTGCGAGCCAGTCGCTGAAGCGTCAGGCCCTGGTTTTCGAGAACATCGACGAAGCGATCATCCTCACCGATCTCAAAGGCCGGATCACGGATTATAATTCTGCTGCGGAAAAACTCTTCGGCTATCAGAAACATGAGGTCGTCGGGCAGCCGCTCTACCTGCTCTATGATCCCGAGAACGGGCGCGATTTTAATCGGCGTATCTCCGGGGAGATCAACGCGCATAACCGTTGGGCCGGGCAAACCACCTTCCGGCACAAGGATCAGTCTGAAGGCGTCTGCGAAGTGCTTTACGTGCCGGTCGAAGAACACGACTCCCAGGCCAAGTCCCTCGTCGGCATCAGCCGGCCACGCAATGGCTCTGCGGGACACGCCTCCCCAATATCGGCCGCGCCCATTGGGGGCGTTTCCGACGCCGAAAGAACCGAGATCAGCCGGGTCCATCATCGCGTCAAAAACGATCTCCAGGTCATCAGCAGCCTTCTCAATCTGCAGCTGGCGTCGCTGCCCGATCAGATCGGGAGAAAGATGCTCAAAGAAAATCAGAATCGCATCCTCGCGATCGCGCACATTTACCGGCAGCTCGCGGACACCGAGGACGTCCGGTCTATCGATTTCGCGGATTACGTGGAAGCCCTCGGCAATCACCTGGGCAAGACCTTCAATATCGACCCCGCCCTGGTCGACTTGCGCTGCCGCTTCAGCGGGGTCACCATCGATATCGAAAAGATGGTTCCTCTCGGACTCATCGTGAACGAGTTGTTGAGCAATTCCTTCCAGCACGGATTCCCGGAAGGCCGCGCGGGCTGGGTGAGTGTCGATTTTAGTCAGCAGGACGGTCAGGCAACCCTGGTGGTGGCTGACAACGGCGTGGGACTTCCCATGGCCTTTGATCTGCGCGACCCCTCGACGCTGGGTCTTCAAATCGTGAAAATCCTTGTCGAACAGCTCAAAGGCGAAATAGAAATAGCGGATTCACTGGATACCGAGTTCCAGGCGCGGTTCCCTTTCGGCGCCGGCTAGTGTGCTGAGGGTCTCCCCCTATCACCGCATTCATGAATCCGCAGCGCATCCTGATCGTCGAGAAAGACGGCATCGTCGGGAGAGATCTCCAGGAAACACTGGTGCGCGCCGGCTTCAGCGTCCCGCAGGTTTGCCGGACCGGCCAGCGCGCCCTGGAAGTGGTCGCCCAGATCCGGCCGGAACTCGTCCTCATGGACGTCTCCCTCGATACGGATCTCGACGGCATCGAGACCGCCGCGCGGATCCAGGACGTCCTCCCGGTGCCCGTGGTTTATCTCACCGGCGGGACCGATGACGTCGTCCGCCAGCGCGCGGGGGCGACCTTTCCCTACGGATACGTCGTCAAACCGTTCGTCGAAGAAGATCTTCTTTCCACGGTCCGCACGGCGCTCTCGCGTCACTCTTCCATCCAGCGACTCGAAGCCAGCGAACGGCGTTTTGTAAGCACCTTGCGCAGTATCGCCGAGGGAGTCATTACCACCGATCTTGCGGGGAACATTACTTTTCTGAATCCCACCGCGGAAAAGATTACCGGCTGGACCAATCTCGAGGCCTGCGGCCGGCCCCTGGAACAGGTGTTCCGGATCCGGGATCCCAGTGGCGGCGCCGCCGAACCGCTGCCGGCCGGTGAACTCGGCAGGGAGGCGCGCTTCGTCCTCTTGAGCGCCCGCGGCGGTGAGGTCGTGCCGATCGAAGACAACAGTGCCCCCATCAAAGATGACGACGGATCGCTGGCCGGCCTCGTGGTGGTCTTCCGCAGGAAACGCACCTCCGCCGCCGACGGTATCCCCGGAGTCGCCACGGAAGCCGAAGAACAGAGCGGTCAACATCTTGTCAAGATGGTGGAAAGCATTGTGGATCCCATGTTCACCATGGATTCCCGCTGGCGCATCACTTACGTCAATTCCCAGGCTGCCGGATATTTTGGGAGTAACCGCCATGAAATCGTGGGCCGGCTTTTCTGGGATGATTTTCCGCCCCGCGTCCGGGAACAATACCAGGATGAATTTTCGCACTCGCTCAAGGAAGACACTCCCCACACCTTTGAGTTCTATCACGAATCCAAGGCTTCGTGGTTCGAAGTGAGCACTTATCCTTTTGCCGACGGCATCCTGGTGCTCCTCAAGGACATCACTCCGAAGAAAAAGGCGGAGGAAGAGCGCGCCAAGATCGAGAAACTCGAGGGCCTCGGTTACCTGGCGCGTGGCTTTGCGCACGATTTCAACAACCTGCTTACGGTGTTGCTCGGCAATCTCTCGTTGGCAGCCGCCCGCATTCCCGATGAAGCGGAATACCGCAAGGATGTCCTCTCCGCCAAGGACGCCAGCGTCCAGGCCCAGAACCTCGTCCAGCAACTGCTCACTTTTGCTAAGGGAGGCGCGCCCATCAAGCGTAAGCTGGAGGTTGGCAGCCTCGTAGAAGAGGTGATCGGGGAGTGCCAGGCGCAACGCCGCGACCAGGGTATTAATTACTATTACAATTTCTCCGCCGGTCTCTGGCCGATCCTCGCGGACGGCGATCAGATCAGGCGCCTCCTGCGTAACCTCGTGCGTAACGCCGAGCAATCGTTGCGCGCCGGCGGCGACGTCATGGTGCACTGCAAAAATCTCGACCTCGATTCGGCGCTCCCCGATGAGGCCCTCCACTTGGAGGAAGGGAACAACTATCTTCTTATCAAGGTCATCGATAACGGCGAAGGCATCCCCGACGAAATCCGCCACCGGATTTTCGAGCCTTACTTCAGCAGCCGCGAAAGGACTAACGCCAGCGGACTTGGTCTGACGGTTTGCGAATCCATTGCCAAAGCGCATTCCGGATTCATCATCGTGGATTCCAAGGAAGGCCGCGGCACCACGGCCAGCGTTTATCTGCCTGCGGTTATCGCCCCGGCCGATATCACCGCGGCGCCCGGCGGAAACGGCGGGGAATTGCGTGAAGCGCCGCAAACCCGTTTCGCGGTGGGAGAGGTCCCCCGGCCGGCGGAAGTGATGGCAGGCGAAGGTGCCGCCGGGGCTGCGGGCGAAGCGGGTCTTGGCCGGCGTCGGATCCTGGTGCTCGAAGACGAGGTGCTCATCCGCGAATTGATCGCGCGCAATCTGCACGAAGCAGGATACGAAGTGCGCGAGGCCGCGGAAGGCGGCGCCGCGGTCTCCGCTTACAAGGAGGCCATGGATCGCGGCCGGCGGTTTGATTTGGTCTTAATGGATCTTTCCATTCCCGAGGGCATGGGCGGCGCCGAAGCCATCGCGCAGATCAGGCATTTCGATCCCACCGTCACCGCGATTGTTTCCAGCGGCTATTCCGATGACCCGGTGATGGCCAATTACCGGGACTACGGCTTTCGCGGGGTGCTTCCCAAGCCTTACGAACCCCAGCATCTCCGCCTGCTCGTCGCCGAAATGCTCGAAGCAGCTGAAGCGGAAAAGGCCCAGTAGGGCACCGCGCGCCGTCATCGGTCCACTCTCCGGAGTCAATGGTCCACTCGAATAGACGACCTTCGGAAAAAAGTAGCGGCGGCATCCTGCCGCCGGACTCATGTGGAACGGCGGCAGGATGCCGCCGCTGCCTCCCAGAGGCATCCAGACCGCCGTTGCCTGATCCTCGGGCATGACCAACCGGTGGAACCAATTCATCTATGGCCTCTGGGCTCCGGTCTATGACCGGTTGGTCGAGTTGACACCTTTCCACACCGCCCGGGAGCGCGCCATCGCGGCACTGGATTTGAAGCCCGGAGAGCGGGTGCTCCTGGTCGGGGCCGGCACCGGGGCCGATCTTCCGTTGCTTCCGCGTGACGTAGAGGTCGCCGGAATCGATTTGAGCGAACCCATGCTCCGCAAAACTCGCCACAAAGCGGAGCGGCTTTCGATTTCAGCCGATTTGCGCTGCGGCGACGCGCAAGCTTTGCCCTACGAGGAAAGTGCGTTCGATGCCGCCATTCTGACGCTCATTCTCAGCGTGGTGCCGGATCCGCAGCGGTGTTTGCAGGAAACCTGGCGCGTCCTCAGGCCCGGGGGCCGCGCCCTCGTCTTCGATAAGTTCCTGCCGTCCGGCCCCACCCGCCCGCCGATTGGCCGGCGGTTGTTGAACCTGCTCACCCGCCTCTTCGGCACCGACATCAACCGGAGTTTTGAAAGGATTGCCGAGGGCCTGGATTTCCGGACCGCACTGGACCAGCCGAGCCTCTTTTCCGGCGCTTACCGGATCCTGATTCTGCAAAAGCCGCTTTCAGAATCAGGGACAGCCACGGCCCCTTCCGATTCACCCTGAGATAAGCATCCGTGCAGTCGACCTGGAATACTTCGGCTACATCCTCTTGAGAATCGCATTAAAGCGAGCTCACCTCAGCAACCGGCCGGCAGGGAAATGCGACACACCGTGCCTATGCCCTCCTCACTCTCCATCCGGATCTTCCCCTGGTGCGCTTCGACCACCGCCTTGGCGATCGCCATTCCCAGGCCCGTCCCCCCGGGTTTCCCGTGGGTCACGAACGGTTCGAATATCCGCGCGAGGACGTCCGCCGGGATCCCGCTCCCCGTGTCCTCGATTTCGAATTCCACCGCATCATCCTTCCTCCGCACCCGAAGAGTCAGTGTCCCTCCTCGCGGCATGGATTCCGCGGCATTCTTCACGATGTTGCGCAGCAACCGCATCATCCGCTGCTTATCCACCGTTATTTCCCCCTCATAATCCGTCTCGAGACGCACCTCCACACCCCCTGTCGATACGCGCTTCAAAATTTGATTCTCGAGCGTCTCAAGCAATTCTTTCACCGAGGTGCTCTCCAAATCGACCTTGGTCGTGCCTCGGGAGTAATCCAGCAATTCCCGGATCATGGTCTGCATCTCATCGGTGGCATCGCGTATGATGCCTCCCACCATCAACAGGTTTTCGTCTTGCTCCTGGGTACTCAGGTATTCGCTAGCCATCAGGATGGAGGCGATCGGATTCCGCAGGTCGTGCACAATCGAATTCATCATCGTCCCGACCAGGCTCAATCGTTCCGTGTTGAGCAATTCCTGGATGAACAGGGAGCTGGTCGATCTCAACTGCCGCGTGATGGCGTGCGTGAAGTGAAGCGCCGCTTCCGGTGAGTGCGAAATAAATCGATTCAATCCTGCCGAATCAATGCGGCCCAGCAGCGCCGGCTCCGCCGCCGTCGCCCGCGCCGAGCGGGGAAGATCGTCCAGCAACGCCAGCTCCCCGAAGAAATCCCCCGCGTGCTTTAAGGTCAGGGTCTCCTGTTTTCCGCCGCGCCCCTTCTTGGAGATCCGCACGACGCCTTCCGCCACCAGGTAAAGATTTTTCCCCTCATCGCCCTCCTCGAAGATGACCTCATCTGTTGCGTAGCGGCGTTCCTCGATGCCGATATTCAACCCTTCCACTTCCTCCGGGGGAATCCCCGCAAAGAGAGCGTTATCCAGGAACTTTTGTTCCTTCGTCAAAATAATTGAATTGCTGCCGGATCCATTCATGGTGATATCTCCCCCTCTCCACCCGGCCTCCTGATATTCAAAGACCGCCGCAGATTCTTTGCTGCAGCTAACCAGAATGACCCAGACTCGCGTAGAGGTCGACCACAAACACCCCCCGGTGCTGCGGGTTCAATCCGGAGTCGATAGTCACTGTCGCGGAAGATGCCGAATCTTCCGGTCGCAAGGCCGTCAAAAATGCGTCACCTCGACCTTGGCGGTCATGGCGTTACCGGGTTCGTTGGCATTGTCCGGATAGGATGCCGGCACCTCGTTCATGCGGGCCCGCAGGATCACGCGATAGTTCTGATAGGGTCCGAACTCGACGTCACCTCCCGCGTAAGGGAACCAGCCCGTCTTGGTGACGACCTTGCCGCTCCGCGGGTGCTTGAAGATGAGGCGCAGCATGACCATGTAAGCGTTATGGCCGTTCATCTGGCTGCTTCCGTCGCCCTCAGGAGGCCAGTAATCGACGTTTGAAGCGTCCTTGTCCGGGGTCCACTTTCCACTGAAACCCACTTTCAGTCCGCAGCCGGGGTAAGCGGCGAAGATTTTGGTTCCATCGGATTCAGTCGGGTCTAGTACAATGTATTTCGTATTCATCGTCTCTGCCTGGTTGGGTTGTGTTGCGGTGAATGGGGACGCAGGGACCAGTCTAAGGCGCCCGCTGGCGCGGCAGCGAGTTATTTCCCGGGAAAAAGGAAGGGAAATACGCCAGGGATTCAGAGAGTCTGGCAGTTAGACCGTCGGCCCGCTGACTGCAAACCGCGGACGAGGCGGAGCTCGTCCCTCCCTCTGAAATGCGTGCCGGAGGGCCCCGCTTTATCCCCACTTCGGCAGCGTCAAGGTGGGATACGAGTGAAAGTAGCTGCGGCATCCTGCCGCAGGAGCTAATCAGCCAACGGCGGCAGGATCCCGCCGCTACTTTTCAACCCTGCACATGGGACAGCCGCGACTTGTCCTTCGTAGCCCGGCTTGTCCTTCGTAGGCTTGCCGAAGAAGGAAGGGCGGAGAAGGAAGCCGCCAACCAAAAGGCCGCTCCCGGTTACAAAAACGGCCCTTGTGAGGTCGTCATCGGGTGGGCTGTAAAAGCTAACTCCTGGGAGGTGATTCCCTCTTTCCGTGTTACCGTGAATGCCCGATGATCATGCGCCACCGCTTACAACGCCATATCCTGATCATTGGCACGCTTATCATTATTGCGGGCCTCTTTGCTGCATCAGATACGCTGCACGATAAGACCGGGGAACTCATCATCTGGACCGAGGCTGCGATCTCCGAGGCCCCGCTCCTCGGCATGCTGCTATTTGTCCTGCTTGCGATGGTGTCTGCGATGGTGGCCTTCTTTTCGAGTGCGCTTTTGGCACCGATTGCAGTCTATACCTGGGGCAAGGCAGGCTGTCTCGCGCTTCTCTGGCTCGGCTGGCTCCTGGGCGGGATTGCCTCGTTTTGCATCGGTCGTTTTTTGGGGCGCTCGGTGGCTGCGATGATCATCGGCGAGGAAAAACTCTCTGGCTGGGAACGGCAGGTAAGCGAACACACGCGATTCATTCACGTGCTGCTGTTTCAGGCGACCGTGCCTTCTGAAATCCCCGGCTATGTCCTCGGCATCCTTCGCTACCCCTTTCTTCTTTACCTGGCAGTGCTGGCGATCACCGAATTGCCCTATGCCGTCGCCGTCGTTTACCTCGGGGAATCCTTTCTTGAACGGAATGCCATTGTTTTCATCATTTCTGGTGTGGCCGCCATTCTGCTGGGTGTGATTCTGTTGCGGATTTTCAAAAAAGTGGCACGGCGGTAATTTCACGCCGGGACCGGATCAGAGGTAGGGCAAGAGAAAAAGGCCGTCCCCCGCGTGAGAGGACGGCCCTTGGTGAGTGGTTGAGGCAGGGCGGTCTCAGCTCCTGCGGCGGCGAAGCCCGATGGCCGCGATGCCCACGAGCCGCTTGCGCGCTTTGCCGGCATCGGCCTCCCTGGGCTCTCTCATAAATGCTTCTCAAAAGTAGCTCAAATCTAATTTTCATGAAAATTATGGTTGAATTCTTGACTAAAGTTGATATATTCACTATATTGAAACGCAAAATCAGTAATCTTCCTATTTCTGAGAGCTTTCTCCAATTCGGATACGATACCTTTGCGCCCGAAGAGCTCCGGGAAAAGTACCGCAATATCCTCTCCTCGACGCCCGTTGCTCCACCCAGCCGGGCTGCGGCTGTAGAACTCGCCAGGGAGGCGATTACCAAAGCCCTCCCCTCGGATGAGAGGGAGAAGGTGCTCCTCTTCAGCGGGGGGATCGATTCGACCTATCTCCTCGACCGCTGCATCGCAAAGTACGGAACGCCCCCCAAGCTTGTCCACTGCCATGTTGAAGGGTGCGAGCACGACCTTGCGGCGGCCAAAGATATCGCCAGGTACTACGATGCTGAGCTCGATGTCGTCGAGTACGTGCCCGACCGCGCCCTGCGGATTCTCGAAGACCATGTAAAGAACTACCCCCATCCGTTCCGCGATCCCTCGGTCCTCCCTACCCTCGACCTCGCACAATACGTCCTGGACACCTACGGGTCTGAAGTGACGGTGTTCGATGGCACTGCAGCAGGCGGGGTTTTCGGCTTGTACAACACCGTTAAGAAGCGCAAGATCTACGATCGCCGTTGGGGGGGCGCCCGTCTGCTGAGCAAGTGCCTGGCTCTGCTGCCCCACTCCTGCTATTTCTCGAACAATTTCGTCGCGAAAGTCTGCCACCGTCTCAAGGCCGTCGCGGACGGCTACGCCAGCACCCACGCGTCAAACAATCTCGTGGGCATCGGGATCGCGGCCCACGAAGACCACGACTACCGAACCGTCTGGCTCGATTGGCTGGAGTTCCCCGACGAGATGGAGAAGGCCGACCTTATCATCCATGACCTGATGTACATGTGTGAGATGATCTTGCGGAGCAAGGCGGAGAGCTTCTACCAAGGGATGGGCGGGAAACCGGTCTTCCCTTTCTTGGACGACGACGTGATTCGCACGGGGCTCTCCTTCATCCCGCTCCACCATCCCAGCATGCCCGACAAGTGGGCGCTGAAAGACCATCTCGAAGAGATGCTGCCGCCCGATCTCATCCACCGGAAAGAGATCGGGTTTTCGCCGAGGGTCGATGAAATTCTCCGACTTGAGCCAGTGCGGGAGCGGATTTCTCCAATCCTCGATGGGCGACGAGAACTTTCCCGCAAACTCGTTACGAGGTCGCTGCGGAGCGCCTACGATAGAATCCTGCAGCGCGACCCCGTGAACTACAACGTGGAGAACTTCTTCTGGGGCCTCTACTTCCTTGACGCTTGGAGCGACTGACTCCTGGATGACAAGGAAAGCGCTAGGGGACAGGAAAGCGCTAAGGGACAGGTCAGTTATTGAGGAAAGCGCTAAGGGACAGGTCAGTTATTGGGAATGGAGGAAAGCGCTAAGGGACAGACCGCCAATAACCGGGCCTTCACAGGCTTTGCCGGGGGTGAAACGCTGGCCAGCCACATTGCTTCGCCGTGCGCTTTTTGGATTTGCGGGAGACGGGAGGGGTAATGTTTCATCCCACCACTCTCCGAATACTACACGCTCACCAGTCCAACGCCAGCAAGGACCCCCAAGCAAAAGGCCGCTCCCGGTTACAGGAACGGCCCTTGGTGATTGATCGCGCCCGGAAAAGAAAGAAGGTCCGAAGATCAATGGGAAGCAGAACGACGCCTTCTTCTCAGGAGGCCGCCGCATAACCCGACCAACCCGAGCAACGCCCCCGACGGCTCAGGGACGGCTGCAACGCGAAACCCGCCGCGGTCGCCCTCGTTCGACGGGCTGAGGGTGCTCCGGACATCCGCCCGCAGGTTGGCCTCGCTGCTGTCCCACGCGCCGCCGCGCAGCCCGCGGCTCTCCAAGAAGCCGTCATTCGTTAGATCTAAGGCCGTTTCCTCCCATTCAAAGACATTGCCGCCCTGGCCCATGGTGCCGTAGGGGCTCAAGACACCTGCGTCGGTGATATCGTTCGGGTCCGGATTAGACCCACCATCGAAGAAGACCACGTCAAAGGTCGTGTCTCCCGCGGAATCGATCCCGTCAGGCACGCTGTCGCTCCCCGTCGGGTAATCGTAATACACATCGTTGTCCCCATCGTAATAGGCCGCCTTATACCACTCGTCCACGCTGGGCAGGAAATACTGCGCGTCCTTGTGCCGGTAGAGATTCGGACCGCTCACTGATCCCGGATTGCTGTTCGAGGACATATCAAACGCCTCCGCCGCGCTCCAGAACTGGAAGTTGCCGCTGCCATCGAAATTATACGCCGCCTGAAATCCCTGGCTCGTGTTGAGCCAGTTGACGAAGGTCGCGGCCTCGAACCAGTTAACGGTAGTCGCGGGCTTGTCCGGCCCCCGCGTGTCCTTGGTGATCCCGAGACCACCCTCGGCGTTCGCCTTGTCGATCATGTCCTCGGAAACCTCGAACTTGCCCATCTGAAAGGCATAACCGACCGACCCCGCGGGGTTCGGGAGGCCCGTGGTGTCGGCGGCGTTGCCGGGGTTGCCGATGGGGACGAACTCCATCATGAATTGGTTGACGCCAGTGCCGAAGGTGACACTGGCGGCGTGGGCGGTGGGGGTGACGGCTGCCAGCAAGAGTAGCCCTGTCAGAAGTGAGAGGGTGTGTTTCATGGTGTGAAAGGGTTGGGTTAGGTTCTGGGGTAAAGGAGAGCCTAGAGACCAGCCGTCGCCCAGGTCAAGCCCGTGGGGAAGCCAGGGCGCCTGAACGTGCCTTTTTGCCGGGAGAATTGCACGGGGCGAACCCTTATCTGAACCTTAGCTGTGCGAGGCAAAGGCCAATCCCGCCCCCTCCCTTGCTCAGGGTGTAACGACTCTGTAACGGAAAAAACCTGAGTATCCCCGCATATAGGCGCGTAACGATGCGTAACGATTGGGATGGATGCGCCCTATTTGCGTTGTAACGCATTAATTGTAAAGCACGCCCTACAGGATTATCCTTCGTGCCTCAGGCTCTGCGGTATCGCTGCGCTGCGCTCCGCAATTTCCAGAGGGGCCCGGCTCGTTTCTCGCCGGTCGAAGCAGTTACTGCCCCAGCGCGAGAGCGCGAATCAAGGAGACGAAGTCTTCCTGCAGAGCCTGGCCGGGACGGCAAGGATAAACTGCGTTCAAATCTGTAGGGGCCCCATGCCAGCTGAAAGCTGGCACGCCCTACAGGATTTGAACCTGTGACCTACGGATTAGAAGTCCGTTGCTCTATCCAACTGAGCTAAGGGCGCAACTAGCTGATTATAAACGATTTAAAAAATCGCCAAAACCCCAAAACTTGACTTTTATACGGTAAAGTACTACGGTTGGCGAGAAAAAGCACTCCTCCGCCGTGAAGAAAAAGACCCAAACGTGGAGCCCCACGCGCTATCAGTTCCTCTACCGTCATCGCAACG
>JAHEJT010000031.1:0-2623 GCA_024638765.1 Verrucomicrobiales bacterium | reverse complement strand
AAAGCTGGCACGCCCTACAGGATTTGAACCTGTGACCTACGGATTAGAAGTCCGTTGCTCTATCCAACTGAGCTAAGGGCGCAAGAAGAATGACGAAGGACGAATTCGGAATTCGGAAATCGGAGATCGGAACCCCACCTGGGTCTGCCATACCTATGCCATTTCGGGTGTGATCTGCAAGGCGGGAATGAGGTCCACCGGGCTAGGGCGGGAGGCCGTGGATCAGAGTGTAGCTGCGGCTTCCAGCCGCAGTTTCATTTCCGTCCTGCGGCTGGAAGCCGCAGCTACTTTTCACGCAGATCGCTCGCTTCCGGCAGGGAAGCGTAGATGCTTTCTTCGGCCGGCGCTGGAGGGCGAAAGCGAAACCCGGAAATCCCGGCGTGTCGGGATTGTCCTACCCGACCGAGCTAAGGACGCGGGAGGGTCCGGGAACGAAAGTCCAGCCTGTCGTTTCCGGGTCGAAAAAAATGCCTGCAAATAAGTGACACTGGCGTAGGTTGCCCGCGCAACGGGAAAATTCGTGCTCTCAAGGCGAGCATCGAACAGGCCCGTGCCATGGAACCACCACCGTCTCGGGCGGTAGTGGTGAGGTCAAGCCCCCTAGCTCAAGATTGCACCCTCAAGCATGGCCCCGTCAGGGATCGCGCATTGAAGGATCGCACTCGCAAGCTCGGCACCGAAGCGGCTGGTGCCGGTGAGGTCGGTGGCGTGAAAGAAGGTCCCGGTAGTTTCAGTGCACAAGTCTTAACCATCAGGAAGTTCAAAAGATCAAACCACCGCAACGCGATCGGCCTGGGTCCAGTCATCGAAAGGGGTGTCGGAAACCAGGAGGCAGATCCCGGAGGCGGGCGCGCGCTGGCGAGCACGAGGGCGAGCGCCACTCCTCAATAGAAGAGATCTCCTGAACCCGACCCGAAACCATGAAACCAATACTGATACTACTGACGTTACTACTACTTGCCGGAGCCCTTCAGGCGCAAAGCATCGTCGCTTCGTTTGTTGACAACAAGAGGTTTTACGCACCCAGACCGCCGCTTTACCGCTATCCCCTTCCGATGGAAAACGGGGCGATCGTGCAGTTGCTTACGTTCACTTCCTTACAGGCGGCAATTGACGCCCCTGATCTGGCGACGTTTCAAGCCAATATTCAGTGGGATATGGCTGCTCAAGGCACTGTCGGACAGGCGCAAACCGTCGCTCCCATAAACCCGACGACATCGCTGGTGACAAACGGCGCGGTCGGAGCCGGAGACAGTTTTGGGGCGTTGCTCGGCGGCGTGTCGGATCTCACCGGCACAGTCGGCGGAACACCGTTTTATATGGTGGTATTTCCAACCGGCGACATTTCCGATCAGCCTTTTGTTCCGACCATATTTTCATCTCTGGGTTGGATTGTTCCCGGAGGTGTGCTCGCCACTGTTGCAATGCGCGACACGGATGACATCACCGTGTTGCGGCAGGGCCGGGCGATGTTAAAGAAAATTCCCAGTGGTCCACAACTCAACGTCATCAGCAACAACCCGGGGACGTTGATCGAATTGATTGCCTGGAACCTCGACATTACAAAAATCTATCAATGGCAGTGGTCGGCCAACTTGAGCGACTGGAGCACTCCCGTGCCGCTGTCGTTGACGCTTGATCTCGCCGAGTTCAGCCATGCGAATGGTCCCGCCAACCCCGGCTTTTACCGGGTATTGCAACTGGCACCACCCTGATCTTTAAAGAGGGGCGCGAGAGGAATGAGAGGTGAAGGATGAGGGGGAAAGTAGTCACGGCGCTCCGCGACGGGATTTTGGAAGGGGAAGCCCGCCACGGAGTGTCGGGCCTGTTTTGGCGGCGGGCCAATCTGCGCATCGGCTCATCCCGGAGTTGGCGGGACCGTCAATTCGGTTCCATACTTAGTGAAAGCGCTAAGACATGAAAGCGCTTGAAAGCGCTAAGGGACAAAAGCGCTAAGGGACAGGTCAGTTATTGGGAATGAGCATTCAGTGGGTGAGTGGGTGAAAAAAGGTAGGGCTGGATTCCCGTGAGCCTGGAATCCCTCGAGAAATTATAGCGGTTCAACCGCGTGCGCTTAAGACGGGGCCTTGGCAGCTCCTATCGATCGTTCCCACGGACAGGATCCGGAATTTCTCTTCGCGGGGAAGATCTCTTAGAACGCTAAACTCCCTAGGTTTGCTTATCTAATGGGTTTAGCTCGACACCAAGCCAGACGAGGCGCCGTGTCCCCCCGGCGGGCCATCCCTGGTATCAATGACCCGTAGCCGCAGATCGCGCATCACGTGGAGCTTTCCCCAATCGGCGCCGCGCATGGCGCGCGCTCCTTTCCGGCGGCTTCGTCCGAAGCGCTCGCGGTTGGATTCGAAGATCTCGTCCACAAATTCTTTTGTGCCCAACACGGCCCCGTCGCAGAGATAGCGCACGCGACAACGTAAAGCCTGTGGAAGGGAGAGATGTCCGTCGCACTTCTGTGCTCCTTCCACGGCGTTTGCACTGAACCCACGTTTGGCTCCGCGCCCGTAATCATCCCCGTGGCGCTGCTCTCCCTGGTCAAAGAGCAGCAGGCGGTAGCGGGCCGCGGTCTGTCGCCAGTCGGCCCGGGCCGTCTCAGCCGGCGCCTCGT
>JAHEJT010000030.1:35565-36650 GCA_024638765.1 Verrucomicrobiales bacterium | reverse complement strand
GCGGTCCCGCCGGAATAGATGAGGAGGTCGCCGCTGACGCGACCTTCAATGGGAATCACTCCGAACGACTGGGGATCCCGGGTGAGGGTGAGGGTGAGAAATTCGTCGGATCCGCCATCGTTTTCGATGCCGAGCATTTTGGGCAACGGTCCGTCGTTGACGGTGGGATCGCCGCCGGTGACGAATTCATCGAGGGTCTTCTTGCCGTCGTCGTCGTCGTCGGCGGAAAAGCCGCTGACATTGACGTCGTTGATTTCGGCGGTGGTGAACTTTGTATTTCGCCAGAGATAGAAAGGGTTCTGGGTGATCATGAGGAGTCTGCCGGTGCCGGCATTTGAGGAGTCGTTAGAGACCAGGTAGAGTTCCCCGGCGGCATCTTCCCCGTAAGAGGTGATTTCTTCATTCGCGGGGGCGACGACGGGTTGAAGTTCGCCCGTCCGCTCGGTCCAGGTGTCATCTACGTTCTCACGACGCACGGACCAGCTCTTGTTATCGCTGCGGGCATCTGCGAAAAAATATGCTCCCTGCAGCCAGGGCATCGACGGGCCGCGGTAGACATAGCCCCCGGTGATCGAGCGGCCGAAGACATCGCCGGCGTCCGTTATGCCGTCCTTGATGACGAGGATTTGTTCGAAGGTGGGGCTATCGTCGTGCGAATAGTGGAGAATGGGATCGACATTATCGGCGGGCTTGGCGCCCCCGACTCCTCCGGTCGGAGTGGCAATGAATCCCTCGCGCAAGCGCCAGCCGTAATTTTCGCCGCCGATGCTGGAGGCGGGCTGGAAGTTCACTTCTTCGCGGTTGTCCTGGCCGACGTCGGCGATGTAGAGGTCGCCGGTAAGGCGGTCAAAGCTGCAGCGCCAGGGGTTGCGCAGGCCGTAAGCCCAGATTTCGTCCGCCCCCACGGTGGCGCCTGCGAAGGGATTCGAGGCTGGGATCGCGTAATTGCGAGTTGCGTCGGAGGGGAAGCCATCGGCGAGTCCACCTGAGCCGACATCGAGGCGGAGGATTTTTCCGAGGAGACCTTCATCGGCATCCGTGGTGGCGGCATTGTCGACGATGCTTTGGCCGCTGTCTCGGGGGTC
>JAHEJT010000030.1:0-35555 GCA_024638765.1 Verrucomicrobiales bacterium | reverse complement strand
GTCGCCGGTGGAAATGTAGAGATAATAGCGGGCATCGCCGGTCGCGGCAGGATTGAATCCAAGCCAGCCGCCGTTGTGATTACGGAAGGGCTGGGGGAAGGAAAGGAGATCGAGGCCGCTGGTATGATCGGCAATGTCCGGACCGGGAGCATCGGCGGTGCCCGTGGTGCCGCTGACGCTGGAAACAGTGAAGCGGCGAATAACGGTGTCACCGGGAATGGTGCCGGTAGTGGGTGCGTTAAAGTTTACATAAAAGAAACCGTTGGTTGCGTATTCCGGATGAAAAGCGAGGCCGAGCAGGCCGGTCTCGTTGCCGTTACCGGCGACACTGACGGTAAGGAAGGGGGAAACGGTGAGAGAGCCGGTCGACTTCTTGTAAATTTTGATGCGGGCGGTGTCGACGGGGTTGCTGTTCCCCGTCGTTTCACGTTGTTCGACGATGAAGAGGCGGTCGTTGTCACCGGGGGCGTGGGTGACGAAGATCGGCCGGCGGAGGGAAGTCTCCACGACGGTGCCAATGAGGGGGCCGGGTGGGGGCACTTGGGCGAGGAGCGAGCTTCCGGTTACAACGATCGCGAGCGCGACGAGGGGTATGCACACGCGAAAGAGATTAGGGGAGAGCGGGGGGGGTCGCATGGTGCGGCAGGGTTCAGGGGAAAAGGTGATGGAACCAGAGAATTACACAGATGATTCAGACCGGAGGGAATGCTGGGGAGAGAGCCTTTTGATTTGCGAGTTACGATATTCGAGTTGGGAGTAGGAGTAGCTGACAGGGGTCAGGGCTCCAGGAAATTGAACCGGCCGAATCGTCTTGCTCCCGGGGCTACTCCCGGGTCGGCTGGGACATTGTCGCGGAACTTAAAAGTGGTGCTATCGTCGATGAGGACGGTGACGTCGGTCCCGCCGCTGAAACTGAATAGATCGCCGCTGACGGCGCCTTCCACCGAAACGACGCCGAAGGATTGGGGATCCCGGGTCAAAGTCAGGGTGAGAAAGGTCTCGGTCCCGCCGTCGGTCTCCTGGGTCATGGTGGAGGGAAAGGGACCGTCTACGGTGCGGGGCTCCCGGCCTGCGACGAACTCCATGATGTTGTTCATATCGTCGAAATCGGGATTCCCGGCAATGCCGCTGATTGAGGGCAATGCCAGTTCGGCGACAGTAAATTTCTGGTTACGCCAGAGATACCAGTCGTTCTGAGTGATTTCAAAAACGGTGCCCGCCCCGCGATTAATCAGGTAAAGATTTCCCGCGTTGTCTTCCGCGAAACTGGAGAGCCGGTTGGTGGCGTTGTTTGCGTCATCGGGGAGACCGAGTTCCAGGGTGCGGTCCGTGTGTGTCCCGGCGACGATCGACCCCGCCCCACTGTCGTATTTGAACGAACAGACGCGCTCGAATTTATAATCCGCGTAGAAATAGTGAGCGTCCAGCCAGGGCATTTTCGTGCCACGGTAAACGCATCCCCCGGTGATGGACTGGCCGTAGGATTTTCCGTTGGTGATGAGGAATCCCGCGGCCTCCGTGCGCGGGTAATCGATGACGGGATCGACGCGGGGCACCGGCAGCGGATCATTGTTGGTGCCATTATCGATGAATCCTTCGCGGACGCGCCAGCCGTAGTTTTCACCTCCGGTGCTTGAGGCGGGCTGGAAATTGACTTCTTCACGCGCACCTTGGCCGACGTCTCCGATCCAGAAATCTCCGGTCTGGCGATCGAAGCTGCAGCGCCAGGGATTACGCAGGCCGTAAGCCCAGATTTCATCGAGGGCGGCGGGGTTACCGACGAAGGGATTGCTTGCCGGGATGGCGTAATGCTTGTCGGGATCCGCGGGAAAGGCGTCGGCATCGCCGTCGGCGCCGGTGTCGATCCGGAGAATCTTGCCGAGCAGGGAAAGCGTGTCCTGGGCGTTGCCGATGGCGGGATTATGTCCGGTGTTGTTGTCATTCCCGCCGCCGCCGTCCCCGGTGGCGATGTAGAGGTAATTGGCCTCCGCCCCTGTCGCCGTGGGATCGAACCCGATCCAGCCGGCGTTGTGATTGCCCTGGGGTTGCTGGAATCTCATGACGATCGTTTTGCTGGCGAGATCGGCGAGATCAGGATTTCCGGCGTTAACTTTGTAGCGTCGCAGTTCCGACCAGTGATCGAAACCCGTCTCGCCGACGTCACGCGGCGTGGAGACATAGACGTAGAAATACCCGTTGGTGGCGTAATCGGGATGGAAAGCGAAACCAAGCAGACCTCTTTCCCCGCTGCCAAAGATCTCCGCGGCGGGAATATCGAGAAAGGGGCTTCCGGCGGGCTGAAGGTCATCGGTGGACTTGGTGTAGATGCGGATGATTCCTCCAACTTTCTGGACGATGAAGAAGCGGTCGGTCTCACTCGGAGGTTGGAGCATAAAGAGGGGGAATGAGAGACCGGTGACCAGCGGTTTAAGGACGAGCGGACCGGGGTCGGCGGCGGCGGGCGGGGGAAAGGCGAGGGAGATCGATGCGGCGAGGGCGCCGAGGAAGATTTTTTGAATCATCACGGTGGGGCGGGGAGTTCGGAGGAATGGCAGGCCTGCGAAGCGGGCCGGGCGGCAAGCAGCTGCTGTATTGTCTTTGTATTCCCTTCTCTTCGCAAGTATTTCCGTCGTGAGATGAGTCGCGAGGGCAGGGGTTTATTTCAGAGCAGGGGAATCAGTCCGATTTGAATTGGTTGATGAAGATAAAGGCGATGGGGAAGACGCCGGCGAGGGCGAAGCCGATGAGGAGGAGGGCGTCGTAAAAATCGGGTTGTTGCCAGGAGGCGTAATTGAGGACCACGCCGACGAGGAGGGTGCAACCGAGGACGAAGACGGCGAGGGGGGAGACGGCGTGGGCGCGGGCGTCCTGGAGTGCGCCGGCTTTGTGGAAGAATCGTTGGGCCAGGAGTACAAACGCGAAGATATAGAGGATGCTGTAATCGGACAGTTCCTCGATGGAGAGGAGGGAATTGTAGGCGCCATGAAGGAGGACGACGCCGATGAAGGTGGCAAGGAATTCCTCCCAGGATCTCTTGGGGTGAAGAATCATTTCAAAGAGGGCGAGACCGAGGAGCCCGGTGGCGGCGAGGTGGAAGAAGTTGGCGGTGAGAAAACGGCTGAGGGCGACGGCGGAGCCCTCGCCGGACTGGTAATAGTTGACGTTCTCCTGGAGCGCGAAGCCGAGTCCGACACAGGCGGCGCAGAGCAGCGCCTCCAAGGCGTTGCGGCGAATCAGCAGAAAGGGCAGGAGAGGAAAGAAGCAGGCGAGCTTGATGAGTTCTTCGCGCAGGGCGACGCCGACGACAAAATAGAGCGCCTGTTCGACCCAGTCCGCGCCGGTATTCATCCCGCCGACGTTTTCCTGAAGGATGAGGACGTAAAGCGTGAGCGTGCCGCTGGCGACGCCGGTGAGGATGGCGGCGAGGTAAAGGAAGAGCCGGGTCCGGGAATAATGGCCGAACTGGATGACAATGACGAACCAGATCGAAGCGGCGAAGATGGTGAGGAGGCGCTGGGGAAGATCCTTCGATTGGTAATCGTATGCCAAGACCGCGCCGAACAAGCGCTGCCAGTCTTTGAGGGTGACGGCGATGTCGATTTTCTGGCGCGGGGTAGCGGCATCGCGCCACTCCGGCTGTGCCAGGGTTTCGGCGAGGAAAACTTTATCTTCGAGTTTGAGGGCGAGGGACACGGCGCGCCGGCGGGCATAATCGGCTTCCGGGAATTCCGATTCCACCTGGTAATGGCGCAGAGCCGTTTCCTCTTGGCCGTCTTTGGCGAGAAGATCGGCGAGGAATTCATTGGCAAAGCGCAGGGGCGGGCGCATGCGGGCGTGATTGGCGAGGTATTCGCGGCCATCGCGCCGTTCGACACCGGTTGCGAAAAGGGCGTGCACGTAAGCGACAAAGAGCTGGCGTTGGGAAACATCCAGGGGCGATTCGACGAGAAGATCTTCGAGCAGGGTGATATTGAAGTCCGCGAGGAGTTCTTCGGCGCTGGATTCCGGAGACTTTCGGATTGCTTCGAAGAGCACCGCATGAAGGTGACGCAAATGCCAGGCGACAAGATCGGGAGTGGCGGTCTCCGAGGTTAAGGCTTCCTCGAGAGTGGCGGCGAGCGTTTCTGCGGGGGCCTCGGACGCCGAGAGCAGTTGAAGCCGGCGCCAGGTCGAAAGGGAGAGGGCGCAGAGGAAAGAGAGCGTCAGGATGAGCAGGGCGAGGCGCGTGAGGAACCGGCGGTTCCGCGACAGGTAGTGAATTCTCTGACGCGAAAGACCCATGAAGCTATCCAAAAATTCCCCTCACGACGAGAGGAAGAGTGGCGTGGGGCGGGGAATGCGTCAATCACCCAGGCTGAGACCGCCTCAAACAAAAAGCCCGGCCGGTTGGCCGGGGTTTTCGTCCATCGCTAAAGGGAAAACGGGATTCCGTGATCGCGTGGGGTCGCGAGTCAGTCTTTACGGCGTCGCGCGCGGGCGACAAAGAGCGCGATCAGGGCGCTGGAAAAGAGCACGAGGGAACCGCCGGACTCGGGAACCCCGTTCCCGTTTCCGTTCCCGTTTCCGTTCCCGTTCCCGCTCGGCTCTGTCACGCTGCCCACGGTGAAATCATCGAACCCGACTAAATCATCCGCCTGGTCATCTACGGCCCCGAATGCGACCGCATTGAAAAGCTCTTCGGGGTTGATGTATCCCACGAAGATGGCGGAGGCGTCTTCGAGTAGGGGGAGAGGAAGGGGCACGAAGGTGGGACCTCCATTCACAAAGGTGAGGGTGAGTCCACCACCGAGGTCATTGGCGTCGGTCGCGAAGAATCCGAAAGCGACGACGGGCTGGTCGAAAGTGATGGTGAAAGCGGGGGAGACCACACTTTCCCAAAATTGATCGCCGGAGACCGGGAAGAGTCCTGCGGGTGAGACCGTGGGTTCCGCCGCCACGATGCCGGATCCGGAAAGCGTGCCGGTGCCCGCGACCCCGAAGTCCAACGGGGTGGGGCCGCCGGTTCCGGGGGTGAAGGATTCGAAATCCTCGACGCCGACATCGATGAGCATATCGAGGAAGATGCCCTGCGCTTCGGTAGAATTCGGCAAGGGACTTCCGTTCTGAAGTGGTCCCCGGTCGATGCCGATAATCGCGAAGGGGACGGCGGGTGCGAGCGTTGTGGAAAGCGCAAGTAGAGCCGCCGCGCAGAAAGCGGTGCTGGATGGGAGTTTCATGTTTCCTCGGATAATTTGTCTGTGTTTGGGATCCCCGGGCCGAGTGGTTCCAGACACTCGGTCCTGGGTTGGGTGCGGGTCCCCCTGTTGGGAGACCTGCATCCAATTCGATTTTCTATCGAAGATATGAATTCTGCTGTATTCGATACTTTTAGATCAATCAAAAAAAATCAGAGTTTATCTAAAGAGTCCTAAATAATAAGACAGCTGAATTTTCAAGGTCTACTCGGCGGGAGGAATTGGCGAGGGAGCAGGTGGGCAGGGGAGAAGAGTGGGGGAGATACCGAAGGAATCCTTGGTCCAGAGATGACGAGCGGGGTGGCCGGATGATGCAAATGAAGGGGAAGCGATGGCCTTGCCTCCCTCTGGTGAGTGCCGGGGAAGCGACCCCATGCCCGGGGAAGGCAAGGGCCGGGGGGCTCGGTCCGCTGAGGTGGGAGGGCGCCGTGACCGGCGAGGCACGGGTCTTAAACCACAGCGGGCCGCGCCTGGGAGAGGCGCGGCCCGCAAAAGTTCAGTTTCAGGTTTGGCGGACGGGGTCTCAGGACACGGTGGCTTCGCCGGAGACGGCGTCGGCTCCGGTCTCGCCGGTGCGGATGCGGATGGCCTGTTCCACTGGGGAGATGAAGACTTTCCCGTCGCCGATTTTGCCGGTGTTGGCGGTTTTCACGATGGTATCGGCGACTTCCTCGGCGCGGTTGTCTTCCACGACGATTTCGATTTTGACCTTGGGAAGGAAGTCCACGGTGTATTCGCTGCCGCGATAAATTTCCGTGTGACCTTTCTGGCGGCCGAAGCCTTTGACTTCAGTGACGGTCATGCCTTGGACGCCGACACCGGAGAGTGCTTCTTTGACGTCCTCAAGTTTGAAGGGTTTGATGATGGCTTCGATTTTTTTCATGGAGTTGTCTTTCTGTCTTTCGGATTGGGTTCAGGATTCGAAGTGGCGCCGGAGAGGCCTCGGATGCTTCGGGGTGCAGTGGGACTGCGGTTCCTATGTTCTTTACGGTAGTGGGGATATTAGCTAAAGACGTGCCAACCTGACCGTTAAAGTCGGAAAAGCTTGAGAGCGAGGGCCTTTTGGGAGGATTGCCCGGTGGTTCTGCCTGGTTCCGGCAGGCGCCGGCAGGCAGTTTTTCGCCCTGCCACCGGTAAATCAGTTACCACCGCCCGAATTCGGGGGGTGCGCCCTCCTGGGTCCGGATTCTGTTGATTCCACGCGCCCGGTGTGGTTGGGTCGCAGGAGCGGGCAGAGGCCCCGCCTACCAACGATCCGATCGCATTACCCCGGCTCTTATGAATGCTCCACCACGACTCACTCCGCTCGTTATTCTATTTTCGGCAGTTTTGTTGCCGGTGCTCTTGTGTCCGGCCGGCGCCCGCGCCGAGGAGGGCACCGTTTTCAAGTCCAAGTTCAAGGTGGGCAGCGAATTCGTCATCAAGAATCAGAATGACATGACGATGCAGTTGCCGGTGGGGGGCTCTTCATCCGAGCAGAAGGTACATTCCGAGCAGATCATCACCACGCGGGTGGAGCCGCATGAGGACGGCGAGCACAAGCTCGTGAAGGTGCGCATTGATTCCCTGATGCTGGACATGGAAATGCAGGGAATGACGATGCGATACGATTCTTCCGATCCCGCGAGCAAGGATTCATTCCTGGCGGGTCCGCTCAAAGGAATCGTCAATCAGACAGTGACGATGGTTTACGATGAGAACGACGAATTTGTGCGTCTTGAAAACCCGGAGGTCCTGGGCAGTGGAGCCGGATCCCGGCCACAGATGGGCATTGAACTGGGGGAAGAACAGCTCAAGCAGATGGTGCAGTCGCAGCTGACGGGGGGATTTACCGATCAGCCGGTAAAGGAGGGGGATTCCTGGGAGCAGGTGATCAAGGTGCCCCTTCCCCGGATGGGAGATCTCGAATTCCGCATGAAGTATTTTTACCGCAAGGACGGTTCCATGGACGGGCAGCCGTGCGCTTTTATCGATGTGAACGGGACCATGGCGGGGGATACCACCTTGGGGACCCGGGACGACACGACCGGGAAAAAGTCCTTTGACGCGGGATTCAAGGACACAAAGATTTCCGGCACGGTGGTTTTTGATAAGGAGTACGGGGTGGCTCGTTCCACCCAAGTGGATATGGAAATGGTCTTTGCGCTTCCCAACCCGCTGGTCGCGGAGACGGCGATGCAAGTGCCGATGAAGCAGAAGACTTTGACCACGCTGATTTCCTACTCCGAGTAACCCTGGATCGATCGGGCAGGGGGGACGGATGGTGCCCCCGTCCAGAGGAGCGTGGCGCCCCGGATCTACTCGGCTGCAGGTTCGACGGTGATGGAGGTCTTGACGGAGTTGGCGATGAAGCACTCCTGGTGGGCGACGTGGTGGAGTTGCTCGAGTTCCTGGTCGGAGGGAAGCTTGTCTCCGGAGAATTCCACCTTGGGTTTGAGCACGACCCTGGTGATGACCGGTTTGCCGTCGGCGCCTTTTTCGAGGTAGCCCACGGCAGCGTCAGAGTAGCTATCGACGACGTAACGTTTCTGGCAGGCTACCGCCAGGAAAGTGAGCATGTGGCAGCTGGCGAGGGAGGCGACGTAAGCCTGTTCCGGATCCACGCATTCCGGGTTGCCCTTGAAGTCGGGCGCGGCGGACGCGGTCACTTCGAGACCATTCTGGAACCGCCAGGTGTGATCCCGGGAATAGCTTTGGTATTCGAAATCGGCGGTGGTGCGATTCCACTGGAGGAAGGTGCGGTGTTCGGACATGAGCGCAGAATAGAAGTTGGAAGATGGAAGATGGGAAGCGGCGCTGCGCGCCAGGTTAAACGTTAAAGGTTAAAGGTTAAAAGTTAAAACCTTAATCGGGACGCGGGGTGACATGGTCGCAGAAAAAAGAGAGCCCGGCCGCGGCGGGGCCGCGACCGGGCTCGTGATTCGGGTTCTGGTTCTAAGACTCCAGCGAAGGGCGCCTCAGGCTGTGTATCCCGCTTCCCCGTGGGTGGTGGTATCGAGGCCTTGTTCTTCGTCCGATTCATCGACGCGGAGGCCGACGGTGACCTTGGCGACGAAGAGGGCGATGGTCGCCGCGACGCCGGACCAGACGATAGTGACGACGACACTCTTGATCTGCTGGAAGGTCTGGGCGCCGACGGAGAGTTCCGAGGCTCCCTCCCGGAGGAAGACGCCCGTGAGGATGGCGCCGACGATACCGCCGATGCCGTGGACCCCGAAGACATCCAGGCTGTCGTCATATCCGAGGGCACGTTTGACTCCGGTGGCGAAAATGTAACAGATGACGCCGGAAGCGATCCCGATGACGAGGGCCCCGGTGACGGTGGTGGAGCCGGAGGCCGGGGTGATGGCGACGAGGCCGGCGACGGCCCCGGTGGCGGCGCCGACGGCGGTGGGTTTACCGGTTTTCATCCATTCCACGAGCATCCAGGCGAGGACGGCGGCGGCGGTCGCGATTTGGGTGGTGATCATGGCGAAGCCGGCGCTGGCGTTGGAGGCCGCGGCGCTGCCGGCGTTGAAGCCGAACCAGCCGACCCAGAGGAGGGACGCGCCGATGACGGTGAAGGGGACGCTGTGGGGCATGAGGGGCTGGGTGCCGAATCCTTTGCGTTTACCGAGCATGATGCAGGCGACGAGGCCCGCGATGCCTGCGTTGATGTGGACCACGGTGCCGCCCGCGAAGTCGAGGACGCCCCACCCGGAGAAGAGGCCGCCGCCCCAGGCCATGTGCCAGACGGGGATATAGGAGAGCACCGACCAGATGGTGGTGAAGATGAGGACCGCAGTGAATTTCATCCGCTCGGCGAAGGCGCCGACCATGAGGGCGGGCGTGATGATGATGAAAGTCATCTGGAAGGTAATCCAAACGCTCTCCGGGATGGTGCCGCTGAGGGTGTCCTCGCCCATGTGTTTCAGCATGAGCATGGAGGTGTCGCCAAAGAAGGGGCAGCTGTCGCCCGCGGCGAAGGAGTATCCGCAGACTACCCAGAGGATCGACATGACAGCGGCGATGATGAAGCACTGCATGAGAATGCTGAGGACATTCTTGGCGCGGACGAGTCCCCCGTAAAAGAGGGCGAGGCCGGGCAGCGTCATGAGGAGGACGAGGACGGTGGACGTCATCATCCAGGCGGTGTCACCGGTATCCAGTTCATCGGCGGCGAAAGCCGTCGATGTCAGGAGTGGAAGCGCCGCGAGGGCGACGAGGAGTTTTTTGAGCAACGATGGTCTCATAAGCGAATGGGTTTTTTAGTAGTTGGTGTTGTTGTCCAGCGGGTGACAGCGCCAACGGCGTGCCGGAATCCCCACCGCGAGGGGCGGGGACTTTGACTGGGCGTTTTTTGAGGGGATTCCATGAATCCCCATGGCCCTAGGGGAGCATGAAGCGTGCCATGCTCCCGGCCTTTTGCCTCAAGGGCGTGCGATCCTCGTTTTTCCCGGAAACTCAGGCGTTGTAGCCGGTTTCGCCGTGAGAGGTGAAGTCGAGGCCCTGCTCTTCATCGGATTCGGAGACGCGGAGTCCGCCGGTGAGCAGCCCGACGAGTTTCAAGATGACGAAGGTCACGATGACGGTATAGACGACCGTAAAACCGATGCCGGTCAGCTGGATGCCGATCTGTGTGCCCATTTCGAAGTCGCCGAGACCGCCAAAGGCGGCGGTGCCGACGATAGCGGCGAGGAAGGTGCCGAGGAGGCCGCCGATCCCGTGGACGCCGAAGACGTCGAGGGAGTCGTCGTACCCGAACTTGCCCTTGATTTTCACGGAGAAGAACCAGCAGATGGCACCGGAGAGGAAACCGATGATGAGGGCGCCGGCGGGTCCGGCGACACCGGAGGCGGGGGTGATCGCGGCGAGGCCGGCGATGGAGCCGGTGGCGATGCCGAGGGCGCTGGGTTTGCGGGCGCCGGCCCACTCGATGGCCATCCAGGTGAGGGCGGCGGTGGCGGCGGAGATATGGGTGACGAAAATCGACATGGCGGCGGCGCCGTCGGCGACGAGTCCGCTGCCGCCGTTGAATCCGAACCAGCCGACCCAAAGCATGGCCGTGCCGGTGACGGTCATGGGCAGATTGTGCGGCGGGGCGGGCAACTTGCGCTTGCCGAGGACGATGCAGGCGACGAGGGCGGCGAAGCCGGCAGTGATGTGGACGACGGTGCCGCCCGCGAGGTCGACGAGACCTCTCTTGAGGAGCCAGCCGTTCTCGGCCCAGACCATGTGACAAATGGGTGCATAGACGAGAAGGGCCCAGAGGATGCAGAAGAGGAGCATGGAAGAGAACTTCATGCGTTCGACCCAGGTGCCGACGATGAGGGCGGGGGTGATGATAAAGAAAGTCATCTGGAAGGCGATAAAGAGGATATCCGGGATGGATCCGGAGGCGGCGTCGGGGCCGACTCCCTTGAGGAAGAGTTGATTGAGGTCACCGACCCACGCATTGCCCCCCGAGAAAGCGAGGCTGTATCCGATGACGAGCCAAAGGACGCTCATGACGCAGGTGAGGACGAAGCAGTGCATCAGGACCGAGAGCACATTGCGGTCGCGCACGAGACCCGCGTAAAAGAGCGAGAGGCCGGGGATCGTCATGAAGAGGACCAGCGCGGTTGCGGCGATGATCCAGGCGGTATCCCCGGTATCGATGGCGGCGGTTTCTTCGGCGGCGGAAGCGGCGGCGACTGAGATCCACAAAAGGAACCCGGTGCACACGCTCACGAAAAGGGGTTTTTTCATGTGTGGTGTGGGTTGAATTTTGAGCTTTTGAAGATGTTAGGAGGCGGCGGAGAGAAGACAAGCAGAATGCGCGAGGGCCGAGTCGGGCCCAACGGCGCGCGCCCGCAGGGTCGATTTCGGGCTGGGTAGAGCGATTTCCGCGGCGCCGGGCGAAGGCGCAGGGGATAAGAAAAAAGCCTTGGAATGATTTGCCGGGGTCGGTATAAGCTCAATCCCCACTAACCAAGCAACAAGAACCCCAAGAGGAGGAAATAGATCATGAGTAAAATTGTTCCCACCATCAGTTCCGGCACCGCGGGCCCGCTGGGCGTGCTGCACCTGCCGCGGCTCTGGCAAAAGGCGTCCCTGGACGCGGTCGGCAAACTTCACGGCGATTATCCCGCGGCCGGCGCCGGATACGATCAGATGACGCTGGACGCACTGGGGATCGATCGGGAGGTCTTTCTTAATTACATCAAGGACAACAAGCCGAGTTACATCGAGTGCGAAAAATGGGTGCTCGATCAGAAGGGCGGTTCCCTGGATCAGGGCGCAGTCAGCAAGCATAACGATGCGGTGCGCGGGTACATTCACGACGACGACACGCGCAAAGAAATTCTGGATGCCGCCGGCAGGGCCGACGACGGATCGATCAAGGACGCGGTCAACCTCAACAACATCGACGACTGGACGATCTTCCACAAACAGGAGATCGCTTAAGTTTCGGCGCTTGAGTGCTGTCTTTTATGAGCCCGGACGCCGCCAGCGGCGTCCGGGTTTCTTGTTTAAACAGTAGGGGGCGACGTTGGGGAAGGTTGGAATGATGGAAGATTGGAATGTCCTGATTTATCATCCCGAGCGAAGTCGAGGGATCTCTCTTAGTTCCAGGATATCCTAAATTTCAGAAACCGCCCGCAATCGTGTCACGGTCCTCCCTTCTCTGGTTGCGCGTCACTGCAAGATTTAATTGAGGGATCCCTCGACTTCGCTCGGGATGACATAAGGGGTGGGCGGGAGTGTTGAAGGGCCCGTTCTTCGCTCTGCGAGCTTCGAAGGACGACCGCAGGCCGAAGTCGGAGACTTCTGCCTACGGTCGGTGTAGGGTGGGGGGTGATCGAGGGTTTGTTTTCATCTGGCGCGCTCTTGGGGGTGGCGGAATCGGTGGCCAGTGTGCCCGAGGGTGCCGAGGGCGATTCCGCGCGGAGCGGGCGCCTGATTCTGCTGGTAGTCCTGGCGATCCTGCTGCTGTTGCGGGTGGTATACAAAGAGTGGTCCCGGCGCCGGTGAAGAGGCTGGATTAGAGCTCAGAGTTCAAGGTTTGAAGTTTGCAGACCTTGCCGGGGATGGATGCTGGATGCTGGATACTGGCGGCCGGGTGTTGATCTCTCAGAGGGATCACGGTAGGCAGGCTTGTCATCCTGAGCGGAGTCGAAGGATGACATAAAGGCGGGATGACAAGTCTTGGGGTTGGGGCATATTCTGGGCTTAATGATTCTGCAATGAGCGAGGAGAGACACAGAGAAGACGGGTTTGAGACGCGGGCGATTCACGAGGGGCAGGGATATCAGGGCGAGACCGGTGCGGTGATTCCGCCGGTTTACCTGACATCGACCTTTGAGACGGGGAATCCGGACGGATTTGATTACACCCGGTCGGGGAATCCGAATTTCCGGAACCTGGAATCGACCCTGGCGAGTCTGGAGGGTGGAAAGCACGCGACGGTTTTCGCGAGCGGGGTTTCGGCGATTACGGCTATTGTGTCGACGCTAAAGAGCGGGGACGTGGTCTTAGCCGAAGAGAATATTTACGGGTGCACCTATCGTCTCTTCGAGCAGGTGTTCGAGAAGTTCGGAGTCTCGGTGGAATATCTAGACTTTACGGAACCGGCCAATTACGAGGCGATCACGCGAGAAAAGCCGGTGCTGGTGTGGATTGAATCTCCGACCAATCCACTCTTAAAGATCATCGATATCGGGGCGATTGCCGAGGTGGGGCACAAGGCGGGGGGCGCGGTGGTGGTGGACAATACATTTGCTTCGAGTTATCTGCAGCGCCCGCTGGAGCTGGGAGCCGATCTTTCGCTGTTGAGCACCACCAAGTACAGCAGCGGCCATTCGGATTGCCTGGGGGGCGCGGTATGCACCAACGACGACGCCTGGCAGGAGAAGATGGTCTTCGCACAAAAAGCTTTGGGATTGCAGCCATCGCCATTTGACAGCTGGCTGGTGTCGCGAGGAGTAAAAACGGAAGCGTTACGGATGGAGCGTCATTGCACCAACGCCCTGGCGCTGGCGGAGTGGCTGGAGCGCGAAAGCGGCGCGGTCTGGGTGCGTTATCCGTTTCTGGAGTCGCATCCCCAGCACGCCCTGGCGCGTAAGCAGATGGCGGGAGGGTCGGGGATCGTGAGTGCCGAGATGGGTTTGAGCCTGGAAGCAACGCAGCAGTTTTTGAAAGAGATGCGGCTCTTTACCCAGGCCGAAAGTCTGGGTGGGATCGAGTCGTTATCCTGTCATCCCGCATCGATGACGCATGCCTCGGTGCCCAGGGAGACGCGTGAGGCCGTGGGCATCACGGATTCACTAGTGCGTTTTTCGGCAGGGATCGAGACGGCGGAGGATTTGATCGCCGATGTAAGGCAGGCGCTGGAGCGGGTTCGTTAATTATTTTGTGGGACGAATTGTGGCAAGGGACTTACTGCAGGATCCGCTTTGGCGGGAGGAAGATCTGGGGTATGCGATACCGGACTCGGTGCACGGGGTTTCCGTGGCCCTGCCGAAATGGGCGCACGTCGTCGGGTATGAAGAGAAAGATCCGGACGTGATCGGGAGGATGCATTGCGGGTATCCGCGATTTTATTGTCATCCCTATTTGCAGAAACTGTTTGCAGCGGGCGAGGCGCGCTTTGCGGGGCCGGGGGAAAAGGCGCTGGTATATCCGTCGCGGGCTGCCGCGGAGCGGTGCCGCGAGTATGTGGGCAAGCGCACCGGGCTGGAGACAAGGAGTGAAGACTTCGGAACTGAGGGGTTGTGTGTGGCGGTGTTTCCGGAGGCTGCTTTGGAGGCGGGGCTCAAGTTCTGGCAGCATTGCGGAGAGATCACCAGCAGCCGGCTGGCGGAGGCGGCCCTGGGCAAGCCGGGATCGGCGGCGGTATCTCCGGCGGCCGGGGAGCAGGCGAAGAAAATTCTGCGCGATCGGCTCGCCGGATGGTCGGGGCAGCGTCCCGGGGGTGTTTTTCTTTTCCAGACGGGAATGGCGGGAGTGTTCGCCGTGCACCGGGCATTGAACCGGATGTTTCCGGACAAGAAATGCGCCCAGGTAGAATTTCCTTACGTGGACGTGCTCAAGATCCAGGAGCAGTTTGGCGCCGGCGTCCACTTTGTATCCCCGGGGGACAACGGCGGGCTCGGTGAGGTGGAGGCGCTCTTTGCGAAAGAAGAGTTTTGCGGTGTTTACTGCGAGTTGGCGAGCAATCCGTTGCTGCGGAGCGTGGATATCGCGAGGTTGCGGGAGCTTCTGGAGCCGAGGGGGGTCCCGTTGATCGTCGACGACACCATTGGTTCTGTTTACAACATCGATGTCTTCCGGGATGCGGACGTGGTGACCACGAGCTTGACCAAGTACATTTCCGGAAGCGGCGATGTCATGGGAGGATCGGTGATTCTGCGTGCCGATTCCCCGATGTGCGATCGGTTTGCGCAATTTTTCGAGGACGAAGCGGAGGACGGTTTATGGGGCGGAGACGCGGTGGTCCTGGAAGAAAATTCCCGGGATTACGAGGAGCGGATAAGGAGGATCAACCAGACCGGGGAAGCGTTGTATGAATATCTGAGTGCGCATCCCAAGGTTGAGAAGCTCTGGTATACCCGGAACCAGACGCCGGAGTTGTATGAAAAAGTGCGGCGTCGTCAAGGGGGGTACGGGGGCCTGCTCTCGATCCTGCTAAAGGAGGCCGATTCGTCCTCGGCTCCGTTTTACGATGCCCTGCGGATTTCCAAAGGTCCGAGCCTGGGAACAAATTTTTCCCTGGTCTGTCCTTACACGCTGCTGGCCCATTACCAGGAGTTGAAGTGGGCGGAGAAGTTCGGTGTTTCGCGATTCTTGATTCGCATCTCGGTGGGCCTGGAGGATTTCGAAGATCTCCGTGGGCGGTTCGAAGATGCGTTTGCAGCATGTTAGGGTGTTGGGGATGTGAAAGTAGCGGCGGCATTATCCGGCTTCGCCGGCTCTGCAGGTTAACTTCGTATACTGTGTCGCCCTTCGCGCGTGGCATTCTGCCTCCGGACTCATTTGGAACGGCGGCAGGATGCCGCCGCTACTTCCCGTTGGCGCCGGCGACGGAAGCCGAACTCAGTGGCGAACCATTCCGCGAAGGCTTCTTTTTCGTTTTCGTTGCCGGGATTGTGCCGATCGACGTGGTGGCCGATCTCGTGGATGAAGACGTCGTAGAGATAGAGGCGCTTCAGGGAATCGCGATCGAAGCGAATGGTGGTGCCTTCGCTGGTGGTCGTAATGGTGGCGCCGATCCGGCGGAAATAAAGTAGCTCGCTGGGTTTGGGCGCGCGCGGATAGGTGGCGCGAAGAAGATCCTTGGGGAAAGGGTGCAGGAAGACGCAATCTTCCCAATAGCATCCGTAGGAGAGGGAATAACCCCAGGCCGAACGATTTTGTTTTCGGGTGCCTCCGAGCAGGAAGACCGCTTTGAGTCCCTCCAGGTATCGCGCGGGGATTCTCCGGAGCGTCGTGCGCACGTCCTCCGCGCTGACTGGCATGATGAATTCTTTGCGAAGCGGAAGGGTTTTAATGTGCGGAGCCGCTTTGCCGTCTTCGGGAAAATCAGGGAAGGCGCGGGTGTAAGCGGCTTCTGCTTCCAGCATGAAGGGATCGTATTCCGTCCAATCGATCTGGCGCGAAGGAGTCGAGCGTCTCTTTCTAAAATTTGTTCTCTGAGATTGGTTCACTTGAAAAAAAGCTGAAATGTTGCGCAAGTCCTCCGGTGTGGCCGGGCACAATCCGACCCCTTGGCAGCCGTGCACGGGCTACCGCTACGGGGCGGGTCACACTTTGTATTGCCGTGGGACCGGACTCGGAAAGGCCGGTAATGGCGGGCGACGGATGGTGTGCCGGATACAGTGAAACCCGGGGGATAGGCGGCCTCGCGAGGGCTGCCAACTCAACTTACGCGGGGCCGATGGCGGATCAAGGGGCGGGTTCCGGGTTCCTTGAGTTTCCGGGGAATTTTTTTTTGGATGGAGAGGATTAATTCGAGAGAGCCTTGAGTATAAGGGATCTTGGTGGTTTGACGGGCCGTAGGGGGACTGGTAGCGTGCGGATCACGATGCCCATGAAAACCTCGAGAAACCTTTTATTTCACAGGTTACTGGTTACCGCCGGCCTCTGGTCGGCGTTCGCCCTGACAAGCCTGGGAGCGCCTGCAAAAGAGGGGGAAGGCGCGGGCGCAGCCGGGAAGAGCAAGAGTAAGAAGAACGATCTTGGCTCGCATCAATGGGTCAACGATGTCCCGGAACGAATGATCGTGCCGGGACTCAAGCACCGCGGGTTCTTCAGTCCCACCAACAAAGCCCTGGTGGGATATTGCGTTTACCTTCCGCCGGGGTATGAGGATCCGGTCAACGAGGAGCGTAAATACCCGGTGGTTTACATGTTACACGGGGGGCGGCCGGGGAGTGAACTGAAGCTGGTGCCGTTGTTGGAGTTTATTCATCCGCAGATGGCTTCCGGGGAGATTCCCCCCATGATTTACGTGTTTGTGAACGGGGGGGCCATGAGTCACTACGATTATCCCAAGCTGAATTCCTACGGAGAATCGGCTTTCATCAAGGAATTGATCCCCCAGATCGATGCGAATTACCGGACCTTCAAGAATAGGGAGGGGCGAGCGCTCGAGGGCGGATCGCAGGGAGGTCGGGGGACCGCCCGGCATATGTTCAAGTATCCGGAACTCTTCGTGTCGAATGTGCCGATGTTCGGTGGGCACCAGCACGAGAAGCGGATTTCCGAGAGCGAGGGTCGAGAAAGCGAGACCATCGTTTTTGAGGCGGGCAATAACACCTACGATTTGGCGAGGCAGTATGCGAAGAATCCGGTGAAACCTTTCCACATCATGGTGGTGGTTGGAGACAAGGACTTCAATTATGAAGCCAACCTGGACTGGATGGCGCATCTCGAATCGCTGAAGATCGCTTTCAAGAAAAAAGTGGTGGCGGACGCATCGCACAGTGCCCGGGAAGTATACGAGAAAGCAGGCCTGGCGATCATGAAGTTCCACGCCCGGAATTTCCGGAACGCCCTGGGATCCGAGTGGTAAAAGCTTGCAGCCGAACTGGCTGCCTTGCCTCTGGGGCGGCTTCCAAAAAGAACGAAGTGTATCCGCAGAGCCCGCGAAGCGGGATAAACAGTGCGGGCCCGAGGTGTGCCGCTTCGGCTATGGTATCTTTGAGGGGCCACGGATCTTCAGAAATCCGGGGAACGGGAGAAGGGGGAGCTGATTTTCTTCCGGGTCCAGCAGATGAACTCCCGGTTGCGGGTGGAACTCATGGCGGCGACGACGGCCTTGTTATCGAAGCCGTCGAGTGATTTGAGGAGCTTGAGGAGATCGTTTGATCCCTCCGCGTTTTGAGGGATGACGCATTCGCCCTCGGGCAGCTCGAGGACGAAGAAGACATCTTCGTCGAAGGCGCCTTTATCCGTGGTGCGAATGAGGACGCGTCCCAGCCGTTCAAGAGTGAAGCGGCGAGTGTGACCTTCTTTCCAGCGGCAGACGATCTGATGTTTTTCGATCGAAACGGAGCCCACCCGGGTTGAAGGGATCTCTTCTGGTTCGCGTTTGGGCTTGAGCCATCGGAAAAAGTCCATGAATGGGAGACGAGGAAAGCGGGGATACGGAAACCATTTAAGAGCATAAGGCGACGGTCAGGCACAAGGCGGAATTGCATTCCAGGTGCTGAAGGGCGGGCGTCAAAGGGGGGTCTTGTGCTCACGGCGGGCGCGCGACTATAATCGAACTGCGGCATGCGGCTGAATCACCAGATTGATTTCGGATATTGCACCAATATCCACCGGGGGGAGACCTGGGAGGAGACCTTCGCGGGGCTCGAGGAATACACACTGGAAGTGAAAGCGCGGGTTTGTCCTCAGGGACCTTATGGAATCGGCCTGCGCCTGAGTCATGCCGCTGCGGTGGAGCTGTCGCAGGGAGACAACCTTTTTGAATTCGAACGCTGGTTGGATCGTCATCACTGTTACGTTTTTACGATTAACGGATTTCCTTACGGAAAGTTTCATGGCGCCCGAGTCAAGGAGCAGGTGTATTCACCGGACTGGACCTCCAGCCTGCGGCTGGAATACACGAATCTTCTGTTTGATATCCTGAGTGAATTGTTGCCGGATGGAATGCAGGGCAGTGTGAGCACGCTTCCCGGTTCTTTCAAAGAGTTCGTGGGAGTAACGGGAAGCGGGTTCGACTGGGAGGGGAAGGAAGACACGCCGCCGGTATCTTTTGATGAATTCGTCGAGAGCGAAGATCCGAGGTTGGACGCGATAGTGCACAGCATCCGTCTTTGCGCGCAGCACATCGCGGATTTGAGTGCAAGGACGGGACACGATCTGCACTTGGGATTGGAACCGGAGCCGCTGGGTTTGTTTGAGACCAGCAGGGAGACGGTGCGCTTTTTCGAACGGTTGACGGAAGGCGTGGCGGACCGGGAAAGTTTTCTCAAGACGGTGGGAGTGAATTACGACACTTGTCATCTGGCGGTGGAGTTTGAGGAAGCCGCGGAAGCAATCCACCGGTTGCGGAGCGCGGGAATTCGGATCAGCAAATTGCACCTGAGTTCCGCTTTACGGCTCAAGCCGATCCCGGAGGCGCTGGCGCGTTTGCGGGATTTCCAGGAGGATACTTATCTGCATCAGGTGGTGGCCCGGGACCGGGCAGGAGGGTTGCGGCGGTTTCGCGATCTGCCGCCGGCGTTTGAATTCGCCGAAAAAGATCCGGAGGAAATCGGCGAAGAGTGGCGGGTGCATTTTCACATTCCGCTGCATGCCTCTCCCGAGGAGGTCTTCGGGGACACTCGGGACCACATAGACGGCGTGGTGGCGCTGCTGGCGGAAGACCCGGCCATGTGCAGTCACCTGGAAATGGAGACTTACACCTGGGAGGTCTTGCCGAAGCAAATGCACAGCGCGGAGGTCGTCGATCAACTGGAAAAAGAGTACGAATGGATGCTTGGGAAACTGGAGAAGGTGCGTCTTTATGAATGAAGCCGCGGGGGAGGGAATGACCTTGAGGACCCAGCTGATCCTGGGACGGATCTCCAATTTACCCACGGTGTGGACGAATTGCCTGGCCGGCTGGGTGCTGGGGGGAGGCGAGATCTCGGAAGTTACCGTGGTGGTGGCATTGGCGGCGGCGGCGAGCTTGTTTTACGTCGGGGGGATGATGCTGAATGACGCTTGCGACGCGGAGTTCGATTCCAAGCACAACCCCACGCGACCGATTCCATCCGGCCAGGTCAGCCGGCAGGAAGTTACCATCCTGGGCATCGGTTACCTCAGTGCCGGGTTGTTGGTATTCCTGGCGACGACTGGAGCGTCGGTCTGGTGGATCCTGGGACTTCTTTTTTCGATCCTGATATATGACCTCGCGCACAAGAAGTGGGAGGGATCCGTGTGGGTCATGGGCGCGTGCCGTTTTTTTCTTTACCTGGTCGGGGCGTCGGCGTCTGGAGGCGGAGGAGAGGTGGTGTATCTTTCCGCCCTGGGAATACTTTTTTATATAGCGGGAGTAACGTTGGTGGCGCGTGGCGAGAGCACGGGAGAAAATCCTCCCTGGTGGCCATGGATGTTGCTGCTGGCTCCGGCGGTGGTGTGGGCGTTGCCGGGGTGGGGCTGGAAGAGCGCGGTTTTCCTGCTGATTTTTCTGGGATGGCTGGCGGCTAGTCTGGGCCGGCTGCGTGCCGGCGGTGAAAGAAGAATCGGGCGCTTCGTGAGTTGGTTGCTTGCCGGGATCGTGTTGGCGGACGCCCTGTTGATTTCGCCCATCAACCCCGCCGCAGCGTGGATCTGCGTAATGTTTCTGCCGGTGACCCTGCTCCTCCAGAAAAAGGTGCCGGCGACTTGATGCCGGAGACGTCGTGGCAAGGTCGATGGGCCGTGGGTCCTTGACTCGGTGAAGCGCTAGGGCGAGATTAACTCCCTGCCGCAGGGAATTTCAAGCCATCGGGTTCTCACGAATGATTGAAAAGGAAATCAAATTGAACTTTGCGCATCGCGTGTATTTCACGCGTGGCGCGTTTGATGCAGGCAACGAGACGCTCCGGGGGCTGCTGCAGGAGGGCCGGGGAGCAGATAAAGAACAGGACGTGTTGGTTTTCATCGACGCGGGGTTAGAGGATAAGGAAAAGGGCCTGGCCCGGCGAATTTGCGCATACTTCGAAGAAGCTCCGGAAGGGTTGCGGCTGGCGGACGCGCCCATCGTGTTGCCGGGCGGGGAGGCGTGTAAGAACGACTGGGAACTGGTGTGCGAGATCTGGAAGAAGATTCACGATCACCGACTCTGCCGGCACTCTTACGTGCTGGCGATCGGCGGCGGAGCGTTTCTGGACCTGGTGGGATTTGCAGCGGCCACGGCGCATCGCGGGATCCGCCTTTTGCGCTTGCCGACCACCACCCTGAGTCAGGCGGACGGGGGAGTCGGCGTGAAGAACGGCGTCAATTATTTCGGAAAGAAGAACTGGGTGGGATCTTTCACGGTCCCATTCGCGGTGGTAAACGATCTGGACTTACTGCGGACACTTTCCGAGAGGGAGAAGCGCGCCGGATTGATCGAGGGAATCAAAGTATCGTTGATCCGGGACCGCGAATTCTTTGATTATATCGAATCGCACGCCGAGGAATTGGCGCGACTGGAGGAGGAGGTGTTGGAGGAAGTGGTGCGCCGGAGCTGCGCTCTTCACGTGGAGCATATCGCCACCTCCGGGGATCCCTTTGAATTGGGATCGGCGCGTCCGCTCGATTTCGGGCACTGGGTGGCCCATAAGCTCGAGCAGATCTCGGGTTTTGAGATCGGGCATGGCGAGGCGGTGGCGATCGGCATGGCTGTGGACCTGATTTATTCGGCAAGAACGGGCCTCCTGGATCCCAAAACCGCCGCGCGCATTCTCGCCTTAATGGAAAGAATCGGGTTCGCCCTCACGAGCGGGTATTTAAGTGAGAAAGACGAGTCCGGGAAGCTTGCGGTGTTGAAGGGCCTGGAAGAATTTCGTGAGCACCTCGGCGGAGAACTGACGATCACGCTGGTGCCGGAGATCGGCCGCAAGATCGAGGTGCACGAGATGGAAGAGGAAAAGATCCTGGAAGCGCTCGAGGAATTGCGGGACCGAAAGACGACGGCGGCTGCCGGGACCGTGGCCGCCGCAACCGGAGTCTAACCCGGGGAAAATCTTTGGGCGCCGGGGAGGGAGCGGGGCTCAAGGAATATTGAGCACGTCTCCGGGATGGATCAGGTCGGAGCTGAGACCGTTGACGGACTTGATGTTTTCCACGGTGGTGCCGTACATCTTGCTGATGCGGTAAAGAGTCTGGCCGCGTTCCACGACGTGGGTGCGCGGGCCCGCGGCGGGGGCGCCGGATGCGGGCTGACCGTATCCGGGATCCTGGTAAGTGGGTGTCGAGGGAGGCGGCGCCGCCGTCACATCCGCGTAATCGCCGGAGCCCTGGTAAGGATTCTGCGGGTAAGTCTGCTGCCCGTAATAGGGGTTGGTCCCGTAAGGATTCTGCGAGGAATCCGGCTGGCCGTAGCCCGCGGCTTGATCCTGAGGTTTGGAGCTTTGGCAGGCGACGGCGAAGAGGGTTAATGCGGCGAGGAGGATGCGGGCGATGGGTTTCATGAAGGCGCGTGGTTGGCTGGGTTGGGAGGCTGCAGGTTCATAATACTTAACCAATCTTAAGCATAATGCAACGGGTTTTCTGCCGCGGAAGGGAGGGCCGGGCGGTCGGGGCACGCTTTCGGCAGGAGGGGGAATGCCCTTGCAAATCAGGAAGAGCGGTTTGAGGTTCAGAGGCCGGGCGCGAGATGTCCGGGCATGCGCAATGATGAGAAACATCGACCAGACGTTCCGGCGGGCGCTGTGGATGGCGTTGGGAAGCGTTCTCTCCGGACTTCTTGCCGGAGAAAGTTTTGCGGGTGCGGGCCCCCAGGTGGAGATGGAATTGGTGTCCGAGGTGCGCGAGATTGTACCGGGCCGGCCGTTTACGGTCGGTCTGCGGCTGGTGCACGCGCCTCAGTGGCATACCTATTGGAAAAATCCGGGGATCGTGGGCGTGGCGACATCGATCGACTGGAAGTTACCGCGGGGATGGAAGGCGGGACCGATTCAGTGGCCGCAGCCGAAAGTGGTGCACATGGCGCGCGTGAAAGCCTACGGGTATGAAGAGGAAGCCATTCTCCTGGTGGACATGGTTCCTCCGGAGCAATTCTCCGAGTCCGCGGCGAAGACGGGAGAGGTGACTCTCACGGGAAGGGTCGCTTACATGGCATGCGCCACCACCTGCCATCCCGGATTCAGGGATGTGGAGTTGAGTCTGCCCGTTGCGGGGGACGAGGCGGAGGGACCCGCCTGGAATTCGCGATGGCGCCCGGCCTTTGAGGCGGCGCGGGCGACTTTTGCGGAAGATACGCCGGTGTGGACCAGCGTGGTGCGCCGCGTGGGGGGGGATCGTATTCGACTGGTGCTTCGGCCCACACCGGCGCCGGTCACGGGCGAGGGGCCCCGTCCGAATCTCGGGGTGGACAAGGCGTATTTTTTTTCCACGGATGACCAGGTCGATTCCGACGCGTCGCAGCGGGTCGCGCGCCGGGAAGACGGGACCCTGGTATTGGAGTTGACGGCTTCGCGGTACGGACCCGAAGCGCCGGAAATTTTTCCGGGGATCCTCTATTCCGCGGAAGGCTGGCATGCGGGAGGGGATGCCAAAGCCATCGTGATTCGCGCGCGTTGGAGCGATTCTGGCTGAGATGCCATGAAACCCAACTGGATGGTGCTGGTACTGGTTGCGGCCGCGCTGGGCGCGGCGGCAGGTTTTTTTGCGGGCAGATCGACGAGGCCATTGTCGGCGTCGCCGGAGGGGGGTGATGCCACGATTGGACGCGCGCCGGAGAGGGCTCTGGGCGGTCGGGGTGACGGAAAGGGGAGTGAGGGAACCGCGCATTCCGGGGGCAAGGTGCAGGTGCAACCACCCGGCGCCGAGGCGGTGTCATCTGCGAGAGAAGCTTTGAAGATTCCCGGTTTGCTGGCTCGCACGCGGGCGCTTCTGAATCTGGTGAACGTGCTGGACGAAGAGGGGCTTCGGCGTGCAATTGACGAACTGAGATCATCCGGCCACGAATCGGAGCTCTACATTCTCGCCTCCGCGTTGGCGGAGCGGGATCCGGAGGCGGCCATGGAGTACTTGAAGCGCCTGCCGGCCAGGGATGAGAATTTTGCGCGGGGATACGTCATGCGCGCCTGGGCGGCGAAAGATCCCGAGGCAGCGGCGGCACAGTTGGCGCAAATGGCGGATGGAGAGGGGACCTTGATGCGCGAGCACTCTGCGGTCTACGGCATCGCCACCGAGTGGGCACGGACCGATCCGAAAGCCGCCCTGCAATGGGCATTGGGATTGGACAGCGGGAGCCGGCGAAGGGCCCTGCCGCCGTTGCTGGAACATTGGGCGGGCTTGAATCCGCGGGAGGCCGCCGCGCATGTCCAGGAAGTGGTTTCGGGAGAGGGCCGGGTCCAGGCCCTGGATACGGTTGCGAAGCAATGGGCCAAGAGCGACCCGCGGGCTGCGTTGGTCTGGGCGCACAGTTTGCCGCCCGGGGAGCGCTCGGAACGTGTCGGCGAAGCCATCAAGTCGTGGGCGCTGACCGCTCCGCTGGAGGCGGCGGAGTATGTCTCCGGCCTCAAGTCGATGAAGGATCGGAACGAGGCGGTGCTGGGGCTGGTTACCAGTTGGAAGAATAGTGCGCCCCGGGAGGCGGCGGAGTGGCTGGTTGCCCAGGAAGCGAGCGGAGGCCGGGACCTGGCTGCGTCCTCCCTCATGAGGACCTGGGGGGGCCGTGATGCCGAGGCCGCATCCGGCTGGCTGGCGGCGCAGGCGCCCGGTCCAGTCACCGACCATGCCATCGCCGGCTTTACGGGACAATTGTTGCGAAAGGAACCGGAATCCGCCTTCGTGTGGGCTGCGGCGATCACGGATGAGGCACTGCGACAGGACCAAATGCGAAAGGTCGCCAAGGAGTGGCTGAGGTGGAGACCCGAGGAAGCGACGCAATGGCTCCGGACCTCGGAGTTGCCCGGCGATATGAAAGAGGAGTTGCTGTCCCGATGAGACGTAGCTTGGAATTTCCTGAGTCGCGTGCAAAGGCTTGATTCGGGACTGCGCAGCGTTTTAGGATCCGGCTCCAACCAAATGAGCACGACGACGATTGATACGGAAAAGCAGCTCTGGCGCATCGCCGAGTCGGGGATTCACAACCGCGGCCTGTTCGCGGCCACGGACATCAAGGCGGGGACCGAGGTAATCGAATACATCGGGGAAAAGATCACCAAGGACGAGTCCGAACGCCGGGCGTGCCAGCAGATGGAAGTGGCCGGAGAGAACGGCGATGGCGCGGTGTATATTTTTGCAATTAACAAGCGGTATGACATCGACGGCAATGTCGCCTTCAATCACGCGCGCTTGATCAATCATTCCTGCGATCCCAATTGCGAGACCGATATTTACGACGGGCACGTTTGGATCATTGCGATCCGGGACATCAAAGAGGGGGAAGAGTTGAGTTACAATTACAACTTTGACCTCGATAATTACGAAGAGCACCCGTGTCTCTGCGGCACCAAGCGGTGTCTGGGATACATCGTGGGGGACGAATACCGCAAGGAACTCCGCAAAAAGCTGGGGAAGACCAAGAAGACCAAGAAGGCCGAGAAGAAAGTGGCGGCGGGGGTTTGAGCGGATTCTGCGACTGGAAGTCGCAGCTACTCTTACGGGATCTTGAGCACCTGGCCGGGGTGGATCAGATCGGAACGGAGTCCATTGGAGCTCTTGATGGCTGCGACGGAAGTGCCGTATCGGCGGCTGATGGCCCAGAGGGTTTCACCCTTGGCGATGGTGTGCGTGCGTTTCGGGGGGGCGGGCTTGGGCGCTGGCTTCGAGGAGGAACTGGAGGAGGACCCGCTGCTGCGTGAAGTGTAAGTGGGGCGGCTGGTCGACCGGCTCCGCGTGGATCTGCTGGATCCGCCGACGGGCCGCACCCAGTCGGTGCGATAATTTCCCGCTGCATCGAAAGGGTATTCGTGGGGGGGAAGATTGTGCGGGGGGGTGGCCGAGGCGACCCGGACATTTTTTGGCGGCTTAATACTCGCAGAGCCGCCGCCCTGATTACCGGCGCATCCGGCCGCAGACAGCAGCAGGACCAGGCCGGCGAAGCGGAACGCGGTGGGGAGGAGGCCGAAGAAAATCCTGGTGGTGCGCATGTGGGCTCGGGACGTCCCGGCCGGGGTGCGATTTACAATCCCGGCCCGTCGCCAAGAGAGAGTGCCACAGGGCGCAGAAGGTGTAAATGCCGCACCTGGTTTTTGTGCGACGAAAGGGTCCGGACCGGGTCCCGGAACGCGATACGCTGAAGCCGGGGGCGCGTCCGGGCGGTGGATTCTCCTAGCGTTTCGAGAACTGGAAGCGTTTGCGTGCTCCCGGCTGGCCCGGTTTTTTCCGTTCCTTCATGCGGGGGTCGCGACGCAGCAGCCCTTCTTTCTTAAGAGTGGGCCTCAGATCGTGATCGGCCTGAATGAGGGCGCGGGAAGCGGCCAGCCGAATGGCGCCGAGCTGGCCCATGACGCCGCCGCCGCTGGCGTTGACGTCCAGATCGTATTGATTCATGCGGTTGGCTGCCTGGAAAGGAAAGAGCAGGCTGTTCTGCATGGGGATGGAGGGAAAGTATTCCTCGTAAGGGCGATCGTTCACGGTGATTTTGCCGCTCCCGGGCCGCATCTGGACGCGTGCCACCGAACACTTGCGGCGGCCGATGGATCTGAAGACGTTGGTGTCTGCGCTCATGAAAAATGGATAGATGTGGTCGCCTTGATGATTCAGGGAAGCGCGTAAGGCTCGGGATCCTGCCCCTGGTGGGGATGGTCCGGACCGGCGTAAACTTTCAGCTTTTTGACGATCTGGGACCCGAGACGGTTGTGAGGGATCATACCGCGGACGGCGAACTGCACGAGGCGTTCCGGGTGTTCCTTGCGGAGGGCGGAAGCCGTTTGCTCTCTGTAACCGCCCACATATCCGCTGAAGCGATTGTAAATCTTCTGATCTTCCTTTTTCCCCGTGAGCCTGGCTTTTTCGGCGTTGATCACCACGACGAAATCGCCCGTATCCACATGGGGCGTGAAGATGGGCTTGTGCTTGCCGCGCAAGAGCCGGGCCGCTTCGACGGCGACTTGGCCCAGGATCCTGTCGGTCGCGTCGATGACCCACCATTTGCGGTCGACTTCTTCGGCTTTGGCGGAAAAGGTTTTCATGAAAGACGTGAAGAAAGGAAAAGGCTCCCGCCGGCCGGATCGCGCCACCCGTCGGGAGGCCGCGCAGAGAGCGGGCGAGGAAGGCGGAAAATAGAGGCGTGGGGCCGGGCTGTCAACCCCTTTTTCCCGGGCCCGGACGCCGGCCGGGGGCGGCCGGAATGACGAATTTCTAATTCCCAATGACCCGGGGCCGGCCGCGGTCGGCCGGAATGCCGAATTGCTAATTCAGAATGACCAATTGTCTGGGGCGGGTTCCATTGGATTCCGGAATTTTTTCGTCATTCATTATTAGAAAATGGTCATTTCTGCGCGGGTGCGCTAGCATCCGTGCAGAGTATGCCGAGCAACCTGCGCAAGAGCACTCCCGGGAGGACATTGATCGGCTTCACGGCCTTGGTGGCATTCGTGGCTGCGGTCACTGCCCGGGATCACCGGCTGCGGGCCTCACATGAGGGCTGGCGTTTTCCGACCGCCCTGGGTGACAAAGAAGTGATGGAATCGTTTGAAGTGCATCCCCGGGGTGCGGAGATCCTGAAGCTCGAAGGACAACCGCTCTTGCGGGTGAAGGTCCGGCCGGTGACCCGGCGGGACTGGCAGATGTGGAAAGCCGGGCGCGACGATTCGAAGCGATATTTCTTATACCGTGGACAAGGAGGGGAAGTCACCGGAGCGGGCGCCGCTTTGGAGAACCCCGGGGAGGGACCGCTTTATATTAAAGTGCGCCAGGGAAATCACGGCGGCAGCGAATTTCTCGAGGTCGGCCCTCGGATGAAAGAGGGAGAGTAAAGGGCTCATTTTTTGGTCTTGCGCGACCCCGGATCCCCGATCATGGTCACGCTCGCCGGTGGCGATCAGGGCCGGTTCAGAAGGAGATAAATGATTTTCCACTCACGGTCGTGAAGGCCAGGAGGTAAGAATGGGCACGATTCGCAGAGCGCTTATTTCCGTCTCGGATAAGACGGGTCTCGCAACCTTTGCCGAGGCGCTGCACAAGAAAGGCGTGGAAATTCTGTCCACCGGCGGCACCGCCAGATTTCTCAAGGAGCAGGGTGTGCCCACGGTGGAACTTTCGGATTACACCGGATTCCCCGAATTGTTCGGGGGTCGCGTCAAGACGCTGCATCCCAAGGTGCATGGAGGATTGCTCTATCGCCGGGAAGATGAGACGCACGCCAAGGAGGCGGAGCAAAACGAGATTCCTCCCATCGATCTGCTGGTGGTGAACTTGTATCCGTTTGAAGAAACGGTGGCGCAGGAAGGCGTGGAGTTGGCGGATGCGATCGAGCAGATCGACATCGGGGGTCCGGCCATGCTGCGGTCCGCGGCCAAGAATTACGAGTCAGTGGCGGTGGTCACCGATCCCGAGGATTACGAATCGATCCTGGAGGAACTGCAATCGGAAGATTCCGAAGATGCGGAAGAGGCAGAGGGATCGAAAGGGGCCAAGATCAGTCTGCGCACGCGTGAGCGACTGGCGATCAAGGTGTTTCAGCGGACCTCGCAGTATGACGGCGCGATTGCGCGGTTTCTCAACCAGAGCCAGGCGACGGAAAGTTCCTTCTCCCTGCAGCTGCCCTTGAGCTCGGAGTTACGTTACGGTGAGAATCCGCACCAGAAGGCCGCACTCTACGGCCGATTCGACGAATATTTCAATAAGCTTCAGGGCAAGGAGCTCTCTTATACCAACGTCATCGACATCGCTGCGGCAGCGGAATTAATCAGCGAGTTCAACCGTCCCACCGTCGCCATTCTCAAGCACACCAATCCCTGTGGGGTGGGTTCTTCGGAAGAAGATCTGCGTGAAGCGTGGGACAAGGCTTTTGAGACCGACAAGCAAGCGCCATTCGGAGGCGTGATCGTATGCAATCGTCCGATGCAGGAGGCGTTGGCCAGGGTGATCTCGGAGATTTTCACCGACGTCATCATTGCGCCGGGGTTCGAAGCGGAGGCCCGTGCGATTCTGCAGAAGAAAAAAAACCTTCGCCTCATCGAGATGGTGGCAGGGTATGAAGAGATCCTGGGAGAGCAGGTGGTGCGATCGGCGCCGGGGGGTCTGCTGGTGATGGACAGCGACCCCAAGGCGATGGGACTCACCAGTCTCGAGGAGAAAGTAGTGACCAAGCGGCCTCCCAGCAAAGAAGAAATCGACGCGATGCGTTTTGCGTGGCGCGTGGTCAAGCACGTGAAATCCAACGCTATTGTTTTCTGTCGTCATGACCGGACTCTGGGTATCGGCGCGGGACAGATGTCGCGGGTGGATTCCTCCCGCATCGCGGTGTGGAAAGCGGAAGCCGCCGGCCTATCGCTGGAAGGCAGCGTGGTGGCGAGTGACGCCCTTTACCCCTTCGCCGACGGACTGGTCTCCGCCGCAGAGGCGGGCGCCACCGCGGCGATTCAGCCGGGGGGATCGGTGCGAGACGAAGAAGTGATTGCGGCCGCCGACGAGCACGATATGGCGATGGTGTTCACGGGGTACCGGCACTTTTTGCATTAGGAGAGGGACGAGGGGCGAGGGAGGAGTGTCGAGGGGCGAGCGTCGAGTGTCGAGTGCCGAGGGGCATGACCGATTGACTGATTCGCGGTCATTTGCAAAAGCGAAGCGCATTCGCAGAGCTTCGTGTTAAATTTTTTGAACGCGAATGGGCGCGAATGAAAACGAATGGGCGCGAATACGTCTTTCCCGGCCGGGGCTGCGTTTTCGACGATCGGTGCCCGCAGCGTGGCTTTCTGGCCCTCGTCGCTCGACCCTCGACCCTCAAAAAAAGGGTGTCATACCGGAAAGTTTCCCTAAGTTCCTTCCATGGGCGAAGGACTTCGGCTTGGCGTAAACATCGATCACGTGGCCACGCTACGGCAGGCGCGTTATGCCACCATGCTCGAGTCTCCCAACGCAGAGCCGGTCCTCATCGATGCGGCGCGCGAATGTGAGCAAGGAGGGGCGGACTCCATCACCATCCATCTGCGGGCGGATCGCAGGCACATCCAGGACGAGGACGTGTTCGAGTTGCAGCGACAGATCGCGACAAAACTGAATCTCGAGTTGGGCAACACGCCTGAGATCGTGGAAATCGCGCTCGAGATCACGCCGGATTTCGTCTGCCTGGTGCCGGAAAACCGGGAGGAAATCACGACCGAGGGCGGCTTGGACGTGGTGGCAAACCGGAATGAATTGGAGCCGACGCTCGCTAGAATGCGCGACAAGGGGATCGCGGTGAGTTTGTTTATCGATCCCGAGCCGGACCAAGTGGATGCAGCCGCGGCCCTGGGTGCGGAGATGGTGGAGTTGCACACCGGGGCCTTCGCCAACGCAGCCGGCGACGCGCCGCGGGAGGCGGCGGAAGTGCAGCGTCTTATCGAGGGTGCGAAACGGGCCCACGCAGCGGGATTACAAGTTAACGCCGGGCACGGGATCAACACCCGAAACATGGTGCGGTTATACCGGGTGCCGCACCTGGCGGAATTGAACATCGGGCATCACATTGTTTCGCGGGCGGTGTTCGTGGGCCTCGAGGAAGCGGTAAAGGAGATGCGCCTCGTCATGGACGGGTATGGGAGTAGTTGGTAGTGAATAGTGAAAAGTGAATAGTAAGTAGTAAGTAGTGGCTCTGAATTCGCGCTAATTCGCGGTCATTTGCGTAAATTCGCGTTAAAAAATGAATCCGATTTCAACGCAGATGAACGGAGATGGACGCAGACGGAGATGGGATTTTTGGAGGAGGTGAAGGGTAAACATGTCAATTTTCGGAATCGGAATCGACGTCGTAGAGACGGTCCGGGTGCAGGGTTCCCTGGAGCGATTCGGGGATCGATTTAAGAACCGGATATTCAGGGAGGCGGAGCAGGCTTACTGCGAATCGATGAAATATCCCGAGCGTCATTACAGCGCCCGGTTTGCAGCGAAGGAGGCGATTTCCAAAGCGTTCGGGACCGGGATCGGAAAGTCGATCGGCTGGAAAGACCTGGAGATTCTGCGTCATCCTTCCGGGGAACCTTACGTCGTCCTGCATGGGAAGGCACAGGAGTTTGCGGCAGAGCACGGTATCTCGGAAGTATTGGTGAGCCTGACACACGCCGATCATTACGCGGCGGCGAATGCGGTGGCGATGCGCGCTTCGCGCGATGGAAGATGAAAGATGGAAGATGCTGGATGCTGAGCGCAGCAAAGTCCCGATGGAATCGGGAAAGGACGTGTCCGCCATAGCCTCCTTCTTCGCTAAAGCTACGAGGGACAGGTTGGCGAAGGCGGATGCGAATGAGTCTCACCGGGTGCTTGATTGACTTTGCCGCCGCTGGGAAGATTATCGCATCATAATCTTCAACCGCCCTGGGGAATCCGCATCTTTAATTGCCCATATGCTTCTTCTTCGTGGGAGCAGCCACGTCAGGGTTGCAGCGCGAGATTCGAGAGATACGGAAGCAGCTTACGGATATGCAGGAGTAGCAAGCTGGTTGACATCCCCTTCTCATGGAGGCGGGTGGCGGCAACGGAGTGCAAGGCGGTTCCTAATCCTCTAAAGTCTTTCGGACGGACGACGTCATAGACGTCCGTGCCTCATCTTACCGTTGGACTCCCTGTTGGATTTTGGAATCCCGATGCATTGGTATTCCGCGACAGGCACGCCTCGGCCGGATGCGACGGTCGCCGTTCAAGCCGACTCGTCTTCCGGAGAATCCATTCGGGCGTAACCCGATTGGCTGCTTCGCTCCTCGGCCCGCTGGCAGCAAAGTAGAAATTCCTCTCCTTTTCCAAAGAGGAAATCGCCGCAGTAATACTTTAAATCGTGGGCCAGATCGGCAAAGGCCTCCAGCGGGTCGTCTCTGAAGCCCGGGTAACGGGCATCTTTTGCCACCCCCAGGCTGGTCATGAATTCCTGGTGACTCATTTTCCGCCCTGCGAGATGATAGGTCACCAATCCGAGGGAGTGACGGAAGTGCAGTTCCAGTTTCCGGTTTTCTCGGGCGTAAGCGCCTCTCGCGAAATGGCCGCCGCTGGATTTTCCGTCACCGCCGTCCTCCCAGACGAACCCGTTTTTTACAAGAATAGGATCCAGTTGGAGGCGGCCACGCTCGAGATATTTTCTCGGTGTCATTTCGGCTCTTTCTTCTTTGGTTTTTCCAGATAGTGGCGTTCAGGGATAGACGCTTTCAACGGTTTAATCCACTCATCATGTCTCCAGGTGCGCGGTTGCGCCGCCAGATCGACGGAAGGATCGATGAGAAACTGGTGGGGCCGCCGGTTGAGAGAAGTCCGCACCAAGGCGCGCACTTCGACATCGCGGTATCCCTGTGCCTCCAATTCCCGCGCCAGGTGATGCGAGAATTGCAGGACCAGGCCAGGTCGCGATTTCATCTTATGGTGTTGCCAGGGGGTGAGGTAATCGGCGGGGTTGATTTCCCAGACCTCTTCTTTGCCGGCGCTCTTAATGAGGAAGCGGGCGGTGCTGTCTTTTGACCGGGATTTCAAATGCCAGGAGAACATCTGGCCTTCCTCGGTCCATTGCAGATATCCCGGGTAAAGAAAATGCCGGAGCGGGACGAGCACCTGGATGCCGAGATACGCGGTGAGGAATGCGAGGACGGCACGGCGGTGACGCGAGGGAGAGGGCACGGCGGCCGTCGCGGGTGTCGGGTGGTCCACGGGCTTGCGCGCGGGCGCGAGTCGCCGGAAGAGCCGCCTGGGCCAATCGGGTTCAAAAAAAATGGTGGTGGCGGTGATGGCGAGGGCGGGGAACACGCCGATGTTGAAGAGCACCGCGTTAGAGATGTGGAAGAAGAGCAAGAGGGTGAACATCCACGGGCGAGAACGTTTCCACAGGAGCAGGGGGACCGCGAAGAGGGTTACGAAGAGGGCGCCGTAAGAAGATAAGTAGACCACCCATTCCTCATAGAAGAGATTTCCGATCAGCGGCCAATGGGCTTTGGTGACGAGGAAATCGCGGAGGGGTTCCCCCTGTAGCCAGTCGCTGTCGAGTTTGGCGATGCCGCTGTAAGTGTAGACGATGCCCATTTGAGCGCGCAACAGCCAGGGGCACCAGGCGGGTACGGTGTGGGCCCGCAATTTCCTGATGCGAAGTGCGTCCAAAGAGAAGGCGCGATGGGCGGGGACAATGGTGAGGAGAAATCCGATGAGACCGATGAGGTAAAAGTGATTTACGTAACGCGATTGCTCGACCAGGAAGAGAAAGAACCAGCCGAGGGTAAAGAGCGCGCAGGAGGCGCGGTAAAACAGTCCCAAGGCGATGCCGGCCGCGGCGATCGTGACGAGGAGGCAGTGCCAGTATATGCCGTCCCCGGGCCAGGGTTGGACCCAGGAAAATCCGTGGTAAGTGAAATGGAAAACGGGCTCGACCCAGACCGACTTGATATAGCCGCTGACGTAGAACCGGTAGATCTCCCAAACCATGAGGGCGCCGAAGCAGATTCTGAAGGCCACCAGGGACGCTATATCGACGGGCTGGAAGAGCCGATCGAGTCCCCGCGGGCGCTTGCCGGAGGGCGCAGTTTTTTCCTCCCCGCCGTCGGGAGGTTGTGTCGGCGCACTCGCTGTCATGCTCGATGCAGGAAAGATTCCCCGGAAGCACTCTAGCAGGAGGCGGCTTGCGGGCAAACCAATAGCCCGAGGCAGGTGATTCGGGGGATGGAGACGCGGGAAGTAGCGGCGGCATCCTGCCGCTACTTCATTTGCTGCACTAGCGCACCGGCGCAGACCGGGGCGCTTTTCGGGCGAAGGCAAAGTTGAATCCCGCGTCCGCCTTTGGGATGGCGCCCGGGGAAAAGAGGGATCGCGAGCTGAGGCGCGGGTTGGGGGAGGCATCGAGGGCGCCGATCCTCCGGTTGAAGTCGAGGAGGATACGCTCATCCTGGAAGTAAAGAAGTTTACCGCCGGCGAGACCGACGGTGAACCGGTCTGCGAGAGCGTGGCCGGAAGCGAAGCACCGGTCGGGATCGGGATTGGCGACGGTGAAAATGTCGCGGGCAGTGGGGATATCCCTGGTGTGGAGTAACTGGACGACATCTTCGCGGAGCACGGCAAGGCTTTCGAGCCGGATTCCCTGGACCGCACATGCTTCTTTGGGATGCATTTCACTGCGCCTGCCGTAAGCGATGCACTCGAGTGGGGCCTCTTCTCCAGGTAACTGGATACGCAAACGCCGGAAAGGATTCTTGGGCGGATCAATGGCAGGGTTTTCGGGGGGAAGGATTTTAGCGAGGGCGCTGAAGGGTGTTTCCACGCGCGCCTGAATTTCGTCGGGGAGCTGGTGATACACGTGCAGGGGCAGGGATCGTTTTACCGCCTCCTCGGGAGCGCGGCGCATCAGTTCCATCATGACTTCGCCCCGCAGGTTGGCGCGATAAAGCCCTTCCACCAGCAGCGTCTGCCGTTGGGATTCGTTTTCGGTTTCGGAGTATTTCTTGGCCCAGGCGATGAAGTGGGCGGAGAGTGATCTCGTTTTCCGGATGAAGTCGGCCAACGCCTGAGCCTTGGGATCGCTGCGGGGATCCGAATTTTCAAAGGCGGGGAGGTGGGGGTTCCCGGGTGCGGCGGCTTGGGCGTCCGGCTCCGGGTCCGGGAAGAACTCGCGTCTCTTGGCGAGTTTCTGGCGGGTCTCGTTGTCGAGTGAGGCGGCTGCCTGGGTGGCGGTCTGCGGCGGGTCCGCCGCGAGGGCGCGAGAGACGATTTCGGCGCGGGAGGCGACCTCGGCGGGGGAAGTGAGGGCGGGACGGGAGTTGGCGGTGGGATCCGGATCGGGGGCTTGAAGGATGGCGAACAGCCCGGCGAGCCCGGCGAGAGGGAGGAGGAGGGCGAAAATCTGGGTCGGTGGCCGGGCCATGGTGTGGGGAAAAAGGGCGGAAGCGGGTCGAGATCGGGAGAATAAGCCCGGCCTGGGATTATAATTACCATAATTTACAGGAAATTGGGATTTGAGCAAGTGCCAGTTCCCAAAGTAGGAGGCATCCTGCCTGTCTCCTCCAGTGATCGCAGGCAGGATGCCTGTGACACTCTCAGAAGCGGACGAGCCTTCCGCGCTCCCATTGACGGATCGCTACGATCTGGGTGAGCGGTCGCCGGGGAACTTAATCCGGGGTCATCAGCTCCCGGACCATCCGGATATGGGGGATGCCGGCTTCCATGAATTCTTTGCCTTCGGGCGAAAAGCCGAGGCGGGCGTAGAACTCCACGGCGTGGGTCTGCGAATGGATGATGACGCGGGGGAAGCCCTCCTCAGCAGCGCGCGCGATCAGGAATTTGGTGAGCGCGGTGCCGATGCCGCGTTTGCGGTATGCTTTGAGGACCGCGACGCGGCCGATGTGGAGGTCCGGGGTGAGGCGCGCCACCCCGAGGACGTCGCCGCTCTCCGCTTCCTCAGCGAGGGCGTGGCGGCACTTGGAATCGAGGCCGTCGAGCTCGAGAGATTCGGGCACCTGTTGTTCGACGATGAAGATTTCTCGGCGGACGCGGCGCAGGTGCGGGCCGTCCGTGGACCAGTCGGCGAGTCGGATGGTGTAGGCGGGCATGGGGCGAGTAAGTGCAGCCTTCGGCTGCGTTTTAAGATTCAAATTTCAAGGTGGTATGGCGGACGGGGATTGGCAAATCGATACGTTTGAGGTTCCGGACTCAAGGTAAAGTAGGACAGGCATCCTGCCTGTCTCGTGGATGAAACACAGGCAGCATGTCCGTGCTACTTTGCGTTTACAGATCGGGCAGCTCCCACCGGCAAGTCGATGCGCTGTTGGGAAGAAGGATGTGATTTACTTCCAGAAGTTAATTCAGTTGGCTGGCCGTTGGAATCAATGGATTTCCAGACACTATTGGGCATTTATTGGGGGAAAATCGTAGCGTCATTCCTGATTGGAATCCTGCTGGCGGGCGGCGTGTTTTTGATATTCGGCGATTCCGATATCGCAACCCTAATGGGTTCAATCGCGTTCATTGGTGCCGTGGCCGTGGGAGTGTTTTTTGCGTGGCGGGACCTCCGGAAGGGCGACCGCTAGGGGACCGGCTTAGGGACAGGGACCGGCTTAGGGACAGGGACCG
>JAHEJT010000029.1 GCA_024638765.1 Verrucomicrobiales bacterium | reverse complement strand
GACGGGGCTGACGCTCAACGGGGGCGCAGCGCAGCGCTCGGTCATTTCCTCGCTCGAGATCGCGTTCTCCGAGGACGTCTCGACGACGCTCACCGTGGACGATCTCATTCTGCGCAACCTCACCACGGACACGATTGTCGATCCGGCGTCGCTGGCGTTAGCCTATGACGGCGGATCGAATACGGGCACGTGGACCTTTCCCAGTCTGACCGATGGCGTCCTGCGGGACGGCAATTACCTGGTGGCCCTGCAGTCGGCCACCGTGGCCGAAGGGCTCGACGGCGATGGGGACGGCGCGCCCGGCGGGGATTATGTCGCCGATTTTGCGGTTTACTTCGGCGATGCCGACGGGGATGGCGACGTCGATTTTATCGACACCTTCCTGCTGGCCCAGACCTATCTCAAACCGGATACCGATCCCGCCTATGACGACCGCTTCGACCGCGACGGCGACGGGGATGTCGATAACGCCGATCTCTTCGATTTTGCGGGCAACGCCCTGAGCACGTTGGCGCCCGAGGCGGGGGTTTTTGGGTCGCTGGCCAATGACTCGGGTTCGGATGCGCTCGACACGCTGACCAATGACGCCTCGGTTGCGGGCCGGGTGGTGGATGCGGAACTCACGACGACATTGCTCGCCGGTCTGGCGGGTTCGGGGCGCGAGCCCATTTCGGTGACCAGCGATCTCGGAGACGACGGGCGTTTCGTGCTGACCGGGGATCGCCTGGTGCAGATCAACGGGGGCGCGCCCCTGGCGGACGGTCTCCAGACACTCGAACTGAGGGTGGAGAATGCCGACGGCGAGATGACGGATCTTTTCGAGGTGAGCTTCAACCTGGATACGACGCCGCCCTCGCTGTCCGCGGTGCCTGATCTGTTGGCAGGGGGCGACAGCGGGAGCAGCGACAGCGATGACGTCACCAACGTCGGCAGCCCGACGATTACCGTGGATGCGGAGACCGGCAGCCTGGTGACGTTGCTGGTTGACGGGGCGGCCGCCGGCTCGGCGACCGCGAGCAGCGCGGTCGATTTCACGCCCGCGTTGGCGGACGGGATCCGCGAGATCATCGCGCGGGCGGTGGACGCGGCGGGGAACATCGCGGAGACGGCGTCACTGATGGTGACGGTCGATACCGCGAATCCGACCCTGGATGTCACCGCGCCATCGAATACCGACACCGTCCTGCCCGGCGCGCGCCTCCAGGGCAGCGGGGACGGGACGGGATCGGACCTTGAAATGCTCCTTTACCAGTTCGACAGCCTACCGGAAGTGCCCGTGGGCTTGAGTAACGCGGGCGGCTTCAATCGCGAATTGTTTGTCCAGGTGCTGGGCAACGGCGCGCGCACCTTGACGTTGACCTTGAGCGACCTGGCCGGGAACGAGTCCGTCCTGGCGCTGGACCTGACCGTAGACCTGAGCGGCGTGCCCTTCGAGATCGAGTCGGTGACGCCGCAAGACGGCGACGGCGAAGTCGGGGTGCTGGTGCGTCCGCAGATTTTCTTTTCCAAGCCGGTCGACGCATCGACCCTGAGCGACGCCAATTTTTACGCGAGTTACGCCGGCGAAAAACTGCCCGCCACGATCGTGCCGTCGAATGAAGGCTTTTTTGCGTGGCTCTTCTTCGATGAGGCCATGCCGGGCGGGGCTTTGATCCAGGTGACGGTGGACGGCTCCACGATCGAGGCGCTGGACGGGACCGGGGCGCTGGATGCGGATGGGGATGGCGCCGCGGGCGGTGTCTTCAACTTTTCGTTTACCACCGGCAGCGTGGTGCCGATTCCGGGGACGTCGCTCACGGGGATCATCGCGGATCCGGGCCCGGACCTCTTGCCCCACACGGCGGACGATTTCGATCCGGGAAGCGACGGGGAACAGGGCACGTCCGACGACATTTACCTGCTGCCGATCGCGGGAGTGGAAGTCTACCTGTTGGGGCTCGAAGGGAACAAGGTGATCACGGGCGCCGATGGACGTTTCACCCTGGATCCGGTGCCGGGCGGCAACGTCAAGGTAGTGATCGACGGGATGACGGCGGGCGCGCCGGCCGACGACGCGGGGGTCTACTTCCCCGAGATGGTGATGGACGCCGACATGACGGTGGGCGCGGTCAACTTCACGATGGCGGACATGGAGGAAGTCTACCTGCCGCGCATTGCCTCGAGTGTCCTCACCAATGTCGATAACGGGGTCATGACGGAAATCGTCACCACCGCCGCCGGCGCGCCCGAGCTGACGCCCGAGCAGCGATCCAATCTCAAGATCGACATTTTCCCGGGGAGCCTGATTGCGCCGGACGGCTCGTCGATGGCATCGGGGCAGGTGGGGATCTCCACGGTCCCGCCCGAGCTGGTGCGCGACATGCTGCCGCCGGGGATTTTGCAGCACACCTTCGACATCACGGTGCAGGCGCCGGGGATCAGCAATTTCTCGACGCCCGCCCCGATGACGTTCCCCAACGTGTTCGGTTCGGCGCCGGGCACGCAGCTCGATTTCCTGAGCTTCGATCACACCACCGGCCGGCTCGTGATCGAGGGCACGGCCACGGTGTCGGCGGACGGGTTGTCGGTGACCACGGATCCGGGGTATGGGATCACGCACCCCGGCTGGCACGGGGTGACGCCGGAGGGGAGCGAGACCGAGGGACCGGAAGAGGACGGCGATGAAGATGACGACGACGAAGGCGGCGGCGGAGGTGGCGGCGGTCCACCCCGCGACGTCATCGAGGCGGACGACACGATTTTTCTCAATCAGGGGAATTCCGCCACCGTGCGCATCACTAATAACAGCGCGCGGGATTCCGACACCCAGTTCCTCGTGAGCATCGACGTGACCAAGGTCCGCGACATCACGACGAATTTCACGACGAATGTGTACGAGGAAATCCTTCCGCCGGGCGAGTTCGAGTTCTTCGATGTGCGGCCGCGCGCGGTGACCGAAGCGGATCTCCTTCGGTTGCAGTCGGCTTCGTCGGGTCCGGTGATTCCCCTCGCCGGCGAGATCATCACGGGATCCATCTTCATTGACGTGAAGAAGGAGGTCACCATGGAGACAGATGACGGTCCGGTGAAGGAGATCCTGGACGTCATTTCCAAGACAATCTATTACGGGCTGCTCATCTCCGACGACGGAATCAAGTTTCCCGAGCGCGTCGTCGAATTCCTGGAAGAAGGAGAAACACCTCCGGCACAGCAGATCAGGGTCGAAATCAAGGGGCCGGAAGCCGACACGGTGATGGCCGGGTATATCGGCGATCCGGAGATCACCGAGGTCGTCTCGGGCACGACCATCACCCTGACGGAACAGGTGACCGACCTGGGAGCGGATCCCCCCGCCGGATTCATCGATATCCAGACGCCGAACGGGTTCATGAATAACCCCGCCCCCGTGGGTGGTGATTTTATCGATCTCGATCCGTTGGCCGTCAAGCTGATCAGCGCCAAGGGCAAGACCGACGCCAGCGGCAAGTTCTCCATCGAAGGCAAGATCCAGGTGGGGCTCAAGGGGCCGGCGTTCGAACCGCTCTTCAATTTCGATGGCAAGTTCGAGATCGGCGACAAGGTGGTGGGCGGCTTCGGCGTGGTCACCGGCGCGTCGGGTTCGATCGAGGGCGTGACGTTGTTTGCGGGCTCGCTCTATTTCCCACGCGGCGAGAAGCAGAGTTCGTCTCTCACTGCCACGCCGATGGGGACGATGGCGGACCGGTTCACCCTGGCGGGGCTGGCGGTCGAGGTGACCAAATTGGCCATGGACCCGGGCAAGCTGATCCTCCAGGGCAAGGTCACGCTGCCGGCGGGATTGATCGGGCGCAGCAGCAGCGCGGGCAAGGTCGAACTCGAGATCGCCGATCCTTACCGGTTGGAGATCACGGCGGACGGCATCGCTTTGACCGGAGGCAAGATCACCCTGCCCGACGTGAAACTCGACATCCGGGGAGTCAAGGCGGAGGCCGCGAAACTCTCGGTGGAATACATTGCGGGCGCGCCCGCGCCCGAGCCGGGGTTGCCGCCGACCATCGAGGCGTTGCGGTTCCGCGGAAACGCCAGCGTGATGTTCAAGCGGTTCACCGCCAAAGCGGAATTTTCCAAGCCGGCTCCGACTTTCTTCGATCCCATGCCCTCGGATGCTTACCTCGAGATCGGCGAGCCGGTGAACGTCAACGATCCGTTCGACTGGGATATCATCGGATCATTTTCCGTGGAGAAGGTGGAGCTGGGCCCTGTGGAGCTTCGCAAGATCCGGCTGAATTTCGACACCGTGGCCGACAAGTGGGGCGGGCGCGCGGAGGTGGTGGTGTTGAAACGCAAGCCGCCGGACCCGGAGTTGGCGGTGTTGGGCGAACTGGAATTTCTCGGCACCGAACTCAACAAGATCCTTTTGGGCGTCGAGGGGATCAACGCCAAGATCGGGCCCTTCGTCCTGCAGAAACTGCAGGGGGCGGTGAGCGACATCGCCGATCCCGCGAAGCCGCTCGAGTGGTCGGGCACGGTCGGATTCACCCTGGGACCGCAGATCACCATCCCGCTGGACCGGGTGTTCAGCGCCGGGCCGGTGTCCCTGACCACCGCGGAAATTATCGGGCTCAAACCGGAGGTCACGGAACTGGTGGCGACGCTGCTCAAGGGCGAGGTCACCGCCAAGATCACGAAGGAGAGCTTTGTGCTCGAGGGGAGGGGGCAAGGCCTCGTCGGCCAGGTCATCGAGAGCGGGATGCCGAAGACGGTGGCGTTGTTCACCGATATCGGGAAGCGGGAGCTGAACTTTGCGACCGGGTCCGCTTCGTTCGACGAGACCATCTCGTCGATCGGCGGCTTTTTCTCCCTGACGACCAAGTTCAAAGTCGACACCAGTCTCAACATCTTTGCGCGCGGCGGCGCCACGGTGAAGATCCCGACCGCGATCCCGCTGTTCGGCGGCACGGTCATTGCGAGCGGGAACGCCATGGTGAAGTTCACCAATGACGACAATTTCTCCAACGATTACCAGGCGGGCTGGGGCGAGATCCCGGGCCTGGGACAACAGGGATTCCGCCTGTTCTTCGACGGCCGGTTCGAGACCCTGGGCGCCGTGGCGATCGCGGGATTGCCGGTCACCGGATCACCCGCGCCGTCCGGAGCCGGGATCGAGCTTGCCGGGCCGGTCACGGGCGCGGCGGAGATGTTCGAAGTGACGGGCGCCCCGGGGTTCCTCGCCCTGGAAGCGCGCTGGGAGAATGCGAATCCGTCCGTGGAGGTGCGCTTGCGCAAACCGGACGGCACCCTGCTCGACGAGGCGGCGATTGCGGCGGATCCGAACATCACGATCATCTCGGAGCTGAGCGACGACACGCGGCGCATCGTGCGGATCGACGCGCCCGAGCCCGGAACGTGGACTTACGAAGTGGCGGACACAGCCGGACTGGGCGAGGTGCAGTTCTTTGCCCTGGCGCAGACGGCAGCGCCCGAGATCACGCTGACGGATCCGGTCCTGGACGATAGCGGCGCCATGGTGGACGTGGATTACGAGGCGTTTGACGCGGATTCCGACGCGCAGATCAGCTTTTACCTGGACACCGATCTCGAGGGCTTCGACGGCGTGCTGCTGCGGGATGACGTCGTGGAGTTGGATGGCGCCGGGACCATCACGATCGATACCGCGGCGACCGGGCTGCCGCCCGGCGAGTATTTTGTGTATGCGCTCATCGACGACATGGAGAACATCCCGGTGCTGAGCCATTACGCGACGGGAGCGATTTCTTTGACCGATCCGCTGGCGCCGGGCCCAGTCGACAACGTGACGGCGCGGTGGCTGGGCGACGGGCGCATCGAGGTAACCTGGGATGCCAACGCGGGCGCCGCGCAGCACGAGATTCGCCTGGCGGAAAACGCGTCGGGGGTAGGGACCAATGTCGGTTTCTTCTTCGACAGCACGGACACGCAGGTGATCATCGCCAGCGAGGATCTGGATGAGCCGCTGGTGCCGGGCGAAACCTATCGGGTCGAGGTATTTGCCATCGATGACGCGGGCCGGATCGGCGCGCCCGGCGGGAGGACGGCGACGGTGCTGGGGCCGGCTCCGGCGGTGGCGCCGGGTGCGGGAGAGTTCCCCGTGTTTGCCGATCCGGGAACGCTTTACACCGCGCAGGTGGTGTTCGATGCGGGCGACACCCTGGCGCTGATCGACGCTCCTGCCGGCGCCACGCTCGACGCCGGGACCGGGGAGTTTGCGTGGAACGTGCCGGCCGCGCAGAGCGGGTTCAACGACGTGATCATTCACGTGACCGACGGCAGCGGGAATGTTACGGCCCAACGCTTCCAACTCTACTCGATGGACCCGCGGACCGCGGACATCGCGGGCCGGAAATTCGACGATACCGATCGCGACGGCGATCCGGATGCGGGTGAGCCCGGCGTGGACGGGGTCACCATCGAACTGGTCGATGCGATTACCGGCGATGTGCTGGACTCGGCGCTGACGGCGGGCGGCGGTCTCTTCAGTTTCCCGGATGTGACTCCGGGCGATTACCGGGTGCGCGAGGTGTTCAACGCGGGGTTGGCGGGGGTCTTCGGCCGGGAAGTGGAAGAGGTCTATCTCATGCTTGCTGCGGGGGACGTGGCCGATGTCCAGTTCGGGGCCCCGGCGCAGGGCTCGATCAGCGGACGGGTTCTTCACGACACCGATTTCGACGGGACCGGCGACGCCGGACTCTCCCTCGTCGAGGTGTTCATCGATGAGAATGCCAGCGGCGACTATGAGAATGGCGAGCCACTGACCGAGACGCTCGTGGATGATCCGGACACGGCCGGGGAGGACGAGAGCGGGCGCTACACCTTCACGGGACTGGCGATCGGCAACTACGTGGTGCGCGTGCGCGTGCCGAACGACTTCTCACAGACCGATCCCGCGGGGGATGCCGCTCAGACGCTGGCGCTGGGAGCTGATGTTGACACAGTTGGAGTGGATTTTACGTTGATCACGGATCCTGATGGCAGCACCGGACCGCTGCTCCAGGTGTTCGTGGCCGACCTGAGCGAGGGGTTGGGCGAGGGTCTCATCGAGTTCGGAAGCCTGCTCAGCGACGGAGCGGGCGGGGATCGGCAGACGGTGCAGGTGGCGCTGGTGAATGCCGGCGACGAGAATCTCATCTATGAGAGCTTCGCGCTCGAGGGCGGGGGCGGCGCGTTCACGGTATCGGGCATCGCGCCGGGCACCATCCAGGTGCCGCAGTCGTTTGCCGAGGGTGCGCCGGAGCTGATTCTCGACCTGGTATTCGATCCGGCCGTGAGCGGTGATTTCGCGGCCGTCCTGACGTTCGAGACCAACGAAACCGGAGCGCCCCTGACCCTGAGTTTGACCGGGACGGGAGTGCACCCGGTCGCCGAGCTCACGGTGGACGTCCCCAACAACAATTTTGGAGGACACGCCGTGGGCACGCCGGCGGTGGAGGTGACCGGGTTCGCCATCCTGGAGAACACCGGGGCCACGGATCTCTCGATCACGGAGGTGAATGGCGGGTTGTTCCTGCCGGTGAATCTGCCGGCCGGATTCGGGCCGGCGCAGCCCCTGGTGCTGGCGCCGGGCGCACAGTTCCTCCTCGATGTCGCGTTCACCAGCGAGAAGACCGGGTTGCAGCGCGATACCATCGAGATCGTGTCCGACGACGCGGGCTCGCCGTTCAGGATCAATGCAACGGGCACGGGGACACTTGCCGCGGGATCGGCGCTCGACTTCGGCAACGACTTCGTGGCGATGCAGACGCCGAACCTTCCAGGGTCGCCGGTGTTTCGCGCGATCACGTCTTCGACGGGACGTTACTCCTTTTTCCTGCCGGCCGAGGAACTCTACGAGATGATCCAATTCGATCCGGTGAGCGGCCTGGTGGGCGCGCTGACCGGGACCACGAACCGGAGCGGGCAGAACACCGGGGTCAACCCCGTGATGTTCGGTCCCAGCCTGGTGACTGACAGTGACGGGGACGGTCTGCCCGACGACGTCGAATTCGCCATCGGGACGAATCCCAACGGGATCGACACCGACGGCGACACCATCGATGACTTTATCGAGATCCAGTTCGGTCTCGATGCCCTCGGCGGGCTGGGCGGTTCACCGGGCGTGTTATCCAATGTGATTCCCGGCGGCAGTGCCGAGGCGGTGGAGGTGGCGGCGCGCCTCGACGATCCGGCAGGGCGAATCGCGTTTGTCGCCACGGGCGTGGAAGGGCTGGCCGTCGTCGACGTGTCGGATCCGGTGATGCCCATCATCCTTTCGGAGCTCGCGTTGCCGGGCACTTCCGTCGACGTAGCCGTGGACATGGCGCGCGGGGTTGCCGCCCTGTCGGCCCGCTCGGACGGCCTGCACCTCGTCGACATATCCGATCCGGTCAACCCGGCGCTGATCACGACCGTGAGTCTCGGCTCCGGCGCCGGCCCGGTGGTGGCTTTCGATGGGCGCGCTTACGTGACCAGCGGTCCCGAGGTCGCGTCGGTGGATCTGCTCACGGGGGCGGTGCTGGAGTCGCGCGATTTCGGGGGCGGAATCCTGACGGGCATCGCCCGGGAAGGGCAGTTCCTCTACACCATGAGCGCGACCAAGCAACTGACAGCCATCGAGGTCACGGTCGACGGGCTGGTGTTCCGGGGTGCGACCGGGTTGTCGGAAGGAGGGGGCAGTCTCTTTGTGGGGAACGGATTGGCGCTGGCTACCGCTCCGTCGGCATCCCTCGACGGATTCACAACCGCAGACGTGAGCAATCCGGTGACGCCCGTCGAGATCAGCGGGCCGGACAACGTGGACTTTAAAGCCTTCTCCGCGCTCGTGGCGACCGGTTCGGGCCAGGCGATCGCCGTGGGGCCCGACGCTGGAATGGGCGGCGTCCTGGAAATCTACGGGATCACCGATCCCGCGGTCACCGATCTCTTGCTGGGCACCGTCGTGTTGAGCGACGCGCCTGCGGACGTCACGGTGGCGTCCGGGTTCGCCTTCGTGGCGGCGGGCGGCGGCGGGCTCCAGGTGGTCAACTACCGGGATCTGGATGTCGCCGGTGTGCCTCCCGTGGTGAGCATCAGCACGCCCGCGGAAGATCTCGATGGCGGGACACCGGGGATCCAAGTCCTCGAGGGAACCACCATCCCGGTGATCGCGGACGTCACCGACGACGTGCAGGTGAGCAGCGTGGAGTTGATCGTCAACGGCGTGGTGGTGGACACCGCGATTTCCTTCCCGTTCGATCTCGCCGCGCTGGCCGTGAGCAGCGCGCCCGGCGAGATGATGCTCGAGATCACGGTGCGCGCGACCGACACCGGCGGCAATTTCGCGTTGTCCAATACGCTGCTCGTCGAGCTGACAGCCGACACCCTGGCGCCGGTGCTCGAGGAGACGAACGTCGACGGCAATCCTATCTTCGGCGCCAACTTCCGCACCGTGGAAGTGCGCTTCAATGAGCCGCTGGACGCGGCCACTGTCGATGCCGACGCTTTCCTTCTGCGGCCCGTCGGAGGCGATCCCGTGGCCCCGCTCGATATCCAGCTGCGCAGCGATGATCGTATCGTGCAGATTCTCTATCCGGACCTGGCGGCATCGGAATACCGCTTCGAGATCGACGCCGCCAACGTCACCGATCGCGCGGGCAATCCTCTGGGGGCGGCCCCGGTGATTCTCGGGTTCACGGTGCAATCGGTGATCATCGGCCCCATCTTCCCGGGTCAGAAATTCGATTTTACTTTCGGAAAGGGAACGGCGACGGCGGACGTGAACAAGGACGGGGTGCCGGATTTGGTTTCCGCGCCATTTGACGACGGCGACGGCGACGACATCGTTTTCGTCGCCCTTGGAAACGGCGACGGATCGTTCGCGGAAACCAAGGAGTTTGGTGTGGGCGGCTTCCCGAACGTGGTGATCGCGGCGGATGTCAACGGCGACGAGAACCTGGACATCATCAGCGGCAACGAAAACGACGGTTCGCTCTCGGTTCTCCTTGGAGACGGGACGGGGATGTTTGGTCCGGCCGGCCAGGTATTCATCGGCCAGAGGCCAGTCGACCTCGTGGTCCTGGACGTGGATGAGGACGGGAGTGTGGACATCGTCACGGCGAACGAGTCCGGTTCGATCTCCATCGTTTACGGCAACGGCGACGGCACCTTCGACGCGCCGTCGCGACCCGGGTTCGAATTGAATTCCGCGACCGTTTCCGCGGACCTGAACGACGATGGCGTGAACGATTTCATCACGCCGGCCTTCACCGAGGGAATCGTGGTGGTGCTGGCCAACGGCGACGGGACCTTCGCTCCGCCCGTGGCTTACCTGGATCTCGGCGGTGAATTTCCGAGTATTTCCTCCGTGCAGGTGTTTGATGCCGACGGGGACGGAAATCCGGACCTCGTTGGGAGTGAAGACCGGAATGACGATGCCGTGGTTTACCTGGGCAACGGCGACGGCACATTCGTGGCGGCGCAGTTCATGCGCAATCTCGTGGCCGGGGACCGGGTCGCGGTGGCGGACCTCGACGGGGACGGGGCGCGGGACCTGGTGATTGCCGATGACGACCAGGTGGTGCATGTCCATCTCGGCAACGGGAACGGGACCTTCCGGGATGCGGTGGAGTATCCGCTGGGGGGAGCTTCCGTGCGGAGCCTCGATATCGTCGATGTCGATGAGGACGGGGCTCTCGATGTCGTGGTGACGGCCGGGTCGTTCCCTTCGGAGCTGATCGTGCTCTACGGGAACGGCGACGGCTCCTTCGGGTTTGCGTCGCTCCTCGACACGAGTCTCAGCGATCCCGCGAACCGAATCAGCATGGGCGAGGTGGTTGGAGACTTCAACGAGGACGACGATCCGGATTTCGCGTTTGCGACTGATCGCGGAGGAAGCGGTTTTGGCGGTCGAATCGTCGTGCTGTTGAGCAATGGCGACGGCACGTTTGCCGATCCTACGGTCGTTTCGCTGCCACGCAGTCCCTTGGCGCTGACCGCGGGGGATCTCAACGGGGACGGCTTCCTCGACCTGGTGACCGCCACCAGGGATGGCGTCAACGCTTACATCGTGGCGCTTGGCAACGGCGACGGCACCTTTGGGACTCCCGTGCTGACGGAGATCACCGAGTCGACGGTGCGCGACATCCACGCGATCGCCATTGCGGAGGTGACGGGCGATACGCATGCGGACCTGCTTCTGGGCATTGAAGCGCAGACGTTGCGCAGCGGTGCCATCCTCCTTTTTCCGGGGAACGGGAACGGCTTGTTACAGGCAGGGGAAGTGCTGGCGGTGAGCGCCGAAGTGTGGGACCTGGCGGCGCTCGACGTTGACGGGGACACGATCGTGGACCTTGTTACGGCGGAAAGCGGGAGTTCGAGCGGGGACGTCTTCTACCGTCCGGGCAACGGGGACGGAACCTTCGGAGCGCCGACGGGCCTCGGCGTGCCGGGGCGCGCGCTGGCTCTCGACGTCGCCAACGTGGACGGGGACACCGACCGTGACATTCTCGCGGGCAGCACCTCGGGATTGTTCAGCGTGCTGCAGGACACGCCGGGGGTGTTCCTGGCGCCGGCGGGCGTGGACGGCGTCGCGATCGGCCGGGCCGGGGCGGTGAGCACGCGGCTGTCGGTTGCCATTGCCGATTTTGACGGGGATACGATTCCGGACGTGGTTGCCGGGGACGGGGCGTTTGACATCGGCGGATCGATCAGCCGGATCGAGGTGGCCCTGGGCAACGGCGACGGGACATTCACCCGCGCGGGCGGATACATCACCGGGTTCCAGTCGCTCAAGGCGCTTCCGTTCGACCTCGGTGACGATGCCAATCTCGACGTGCTTGCCGGGCCGTCGCTTCTCCTGGGAGCCGGGGATGGCACCTTCACGGGCACGCCCGCGAGCACCCTGCTCAGCAGCACCTTCCCGCCCACGGGAACCTCGGTCGGCGATTTCAACGACGACACCGTCCTCGATATCGCGGTGGCACTGGGCAGTGGTTCGGACAACGTGAACGTTTTCTTCGGGGACGGCAATCGCGGGTTCGCTCCGCCCCTGGTTCTCAGCACGGTCGGCAACAACAACGACATCGAGGCGGCGGATCTGGACGGCGATATGATTCCCGATCTGGTGACGGCGAACTCCCGGTTCTCGACCAGCCAGATCTCCGTCCTGTTGAGCAATGGCGACGGCACGTTTGCCGTTCCGGAGAATCTGAACGCAATCGACGCTCCGTTCCGTGTGGAAGCGCACCGGATCAACGCGGACACGTTCGACGACCTGGTGGTGAGCGGGACAAACGGCCGGGTCGCCATTCTTCCGGGCAACGGGGACGGCACCTTCGGGGCCGCGGACCTGATTATCGAGACGGGCGCCTTCTCGAACCGGCAGGCGCACGTCATCGATGTGGACGGAGACACCAATCTCGACGTGGCGATCCTGGACAGCACCAACCGGCAGGTGGTGGTGAGGCTGGGCAACGGCGACGGCACCTTCGAGGCGCCGGTCATGATTGCGAGTGGGAATCAGGCCGACCGGATTGTCCCGGCTGAATTCACGGGCGATGCCTTCATCGACCTGTTGCTTCACGACGAGAGCGCGTCGAGGCGTTCATCGCTGCTCGCCGGGGTGGACGGAGCTGTTTTTCCCGATGGCTCCCGGTTCGATCTCGGGGTCAACGTCAGCAGCGGATCTGGTTCGAGAAAACTACTCGCCGCCGACGTCGACAACGACGGCGAGGAAGATCTCATCGCGGAAGCCGGCGCCGTGCTGTTCGGAAACGGAGACGGCACGTTCGGGGCGCCGGTGCTTTTCGCCGCGCCGTTCGGGGCCGATGTCGCGATCGACTTTGACGGTGACAACGAGGCCGACCTTGCGACGATCAGCGGCGTCGGCAACAATATCGGCGTTCGAATCGGGAACGGGGACGGCACGTTCGGCGCCCAGACGCTCCTCCCGCTGACTGCCCGGCCGCGGCATCTCATGGCTTCGCTAATCGACGGAAACGCGACAGCTGACCTGGTGGTGGTTACCGATGACAGTTCGTCGTTCAGCCCGGGCCAGGTGATCGTCTTTCTTGGGAACGGCGACGGCACCTTCCAGGCGGGCATCGCCACGGATGCGGGTCTGGATGCGAGCTTTGCCGCGGTGACGAACCTCGACGCAGGCGCCACGGCAGATCTGACGGTGCTGACACGGGCCGGTGTGCTCCTGCTGGAAGGCGACGGCGCGGGATCGTTCGCCTCGGCGGGGACAGTGTTCGGTCCGGGTGGCAGCCCCGGGAATTTCAACAACGTCCTGTTTCCGGGAGTGTTCACCGCGGGCGCGGAGATCGATATTCTCGCGGGGTTGCGGGAGTCTTCCGGAGTGACAAGTTACCTGATCGAAGGCAGAGCGGACGGCTCCTTCGTGGCGCCCGACGCCATCGCGGGAGCGGTTGGCGAGGGGCGGGCGCTGGAGTCCGGTTTGTTCAACCTGGGTGATACGGTGGACCTGGCTTTGGGTGGAACATCCGGCATCGAGGTGTTCCTCGGGATCGCCGGCGGCGACACCTTTGGTCCCGGGACGGTTGCGACCGGCACGAGTTCCGAGGTGGATGATCTCGTGGCGATCGATCTTTCCGATGACGGCATCCTCGATCTGGTAACCGTGGATGCCACGCCGGGCTCCGCCGGTTCGGCCCGAGTCAGGGTGTTGCTCGGGGTCGGAGACGGCACCTTCCCGACCGCGAAGACGTTCATCGTGGAGCGCGGAGCCGAATCGCTGGCCGTTGGGGACGTCACGGGCGATGATTTGCCCGATATCGTGACCGCGAACAGCGGGCGGTCCAGCAGCAGCACGAATGACGTGACGATTCTGAGGGCCACGGACAATGCCGGGAATTTCACTTTCCTGAGGAACATCTCCATCGGCGTGCGGCCCGAGGGCATCCTCATCGAGGACATCAACGGGGACCGGCGCAACGACGTGCTCATGGGCGCGGGCTTTGATACGACCATGGTGCTGGTGGGACGCCAGGGGGGCGGTCTGGTGGCGCCGGAGACGATCTCGATCGGTGCACAGACGGCGCGGGCAGCTGTGGAGGGTGATTTCAACGGGGATGGCGATCTCGATGTGGCCTTGAGCGCGGGATCGAGCGGAACCAGCGTGTTTATCTATCTCGGCAACGGCGATGGGACGCTGACGTTTACCGGAAACGAGGGCGCGGGATTGGTCGGGCGCGGCGTCGCCATGGCGGCGGGCCTGATCGATGGCGACGCCTTCGTGGACCTGGTGATCGCCCAGGTGTCGACCGATGCCATCGGGATCCTGTTGGGGAACGGGGACGGGACCTTTCAGGCGGCGACAAATATCAACCTGGCCGAGAGCCCAGTGGAATTCAGAGGCGGGAAATCCCTGGCGCTCCTCGATGCGGACGGTGTGAACGGCCTCGACATCGCGGTGATTACGGATGATTTCAGTTCGGGCACGCCGGACAACGTCAGGCTGCTCTTGAACAACGGAGACGGCACTTTTGGCGCGCCCAGCGTCTTCGTCACGGGCTTTGGCGCGGAAGAAATCATCGTCGGCAATGCCAACATCGACGAGGACAGCATCCCCGATCTCATCATCGCCAATGGGGGCGAAAGTTTCGGCGCACGGGCGTCGATCGCCGTGCACCTCGCGGTTGGGGACGGCACGTTTGCCGATCCTGAGTTCATCCGCGGGATCCCGCCGGCGGAAAGGCTGGCCCTGGAGGATCTCAACGGGGATGGGGACCCGGACCTGGTTGCCGGTTCCAATGGGAATGGAGCCGAAGGCTCGGTCTCCGTCCTGATGGGGAATGGAGACGGGACCTTTGATTTCACGAGGAGTTTCACCGTGCACAATCAGTTGACGAGCCTTGCGATCGGTGATGTCGATAACGACGGAATTCTCGACATCGTCACGGCCCACGGGACCTTCAGTGATCCGGAGGTGAATGTCCTGCTGGGGATCGGTGGCGGCGTGTTTGCGGATCCGCTGCGGTTCGCGTTGTCGGGAGAGCCGCTGTTGCTGGTGTTGGCGGACTTGGATGAGGACTTTTTCCTCGATATTCTGACGGCCAATGACGATGGCTCGTTGAGTATTCTGCTGAACCAGAGTTAGGGGAGCATCGGCATCGGCGGCGTGGCCGCGCCAAGTCCTTGAAAGCAGGTCGCCAAAAGGTGACACTTTGGTAATGCCTGTGAAAACCTGGAAATTCATCGCTTTCATTTTCCTGGCGGGCGTCTCATGCGTGGCCGCGGAGGAGGACGGCACACAATGGTTCAAGGGGAATACCCACACGCACTCGCTGTGGAGCGATGGGAACGATTTTCCGGAGATGATCGTGGATTGGTACAAGGCGCAGGGATACCACTTCCTCGGGCTCTCCGATCACAATATTCTGAGCCGGGGAGAAAAGTGGACGGCGGAATCGACCATCAAGAAGCGCCAGCGCGCGGTGGGGAAGACGGCGATCCAGAAATACCGGGAACGGTTTCCCAAGGATTGGATCGAAACGAAGGACATCAAGGGAGTGCCCTACTTCCGATTGAAGACTCTCGAGGAATTCCGGCCGTTGTTCGAGGAGGAGGGGAAATTTCTGCTGATTGAGGACGAGGAGATCAGCTGCAATTTCAAACCGCACATTGTCCACATCAACGCGGTGAACCTCGGGGAAGTGATCGAGCCGGTGGAAGGCGCGAATGCCCGGGAGATCCTGCGCAAGAACCTGCAGTTGATTCGCGCACAGGAGGCACGGTTGTCCCGCCCGATCCTGGCCCACTTGAATCATCCGAATTTCCAGTGGGCGGTCTCGGCCGAGGACCTGGCGCACGTCGTCGAGGAACAGTTTTACGAAGTTTACAATGGCCATCCCATCGTCAATCACCTCGGACAAGGGGGGAGGCCCGGTGTCGAGCGGATCTGGGATATCGCCAATACCCTCCGGATCGCCGAGCTCCAGGCGCCACCGCTGTTCGGCGTCGCCACGGATGATTCGCACACCTATCACGGGGGCGATGTGTCCCCGGGGCGCGGCTGGGTGATGGTGCGGGCGGCGGAATTGAGCGCCGACGCCTTGATCGGCGCGATGCGGGCGGGGGATTATTATGCATCGAGCGGGGTGACGCTGCACGAGGTGCGCTTTGATCGCGAATCGGGAGAATTGCGGATCGAGATTGAGCCGCAGCAGGATGAGACCTATACGACCGACATCATCGGCACGCTGGAGGGGTATGATTCGACCGTGGAGGTCGTCGCCGCGCCGTCCAAGTATCCGCATGCGGTGCGGCACACGTATTCGAAGGAGGTGGGCGAGGTGCTGGCGTCCATCGGGGGGACCGAAGTGGTCTACCGGCTGAGCGGGAAGGAGCTGTATGTCCGCGCGTCGATCACGTCGAGCGCGCGGCATCCAAATCCGTCGTTTGAGGGACAGCGCAAGCAGGCGTGGACCCAGCCCGTGGGGTGGCGGGGGCGTTAGAGGACAAGCGTTCGTCGTTCATAGTGAGACAGGCGTCCCGCCTGTCTTATTTCGGATGGACAGGCGGGACGCCTGTCCCACTATTGCACAGAAATTGTGCTGGACAAAAATTGTGCTTACCCGTAGCTTGAGGAAGTGACGAAGAATCTCACGCTCAAGGTCGATGAAGAACTGCTCGCCCGGGCGCGGCATTTGGCAGTGGATGAACGCAAATCGCTTTCGGCCTGGGTCGCGGAACTCATCGAAGAAGCCCTCAAGGAACGCGCCCGCTACGAAGAATCGCGCATCGGGGCAATGCGTGTGCTGGATCAGGGTTTTCACCTGGGCGGGAAACCTCTGTCGCGGGATTCGATTTACGAACGATGACGGCGGCCGACGTCTTTATCGACACGAACATCCTCGTGTATGCGCATGACCTGGATGCGGGCGCCAAACACGCGAAAGCGGCCGCGTTGGTGCGCGGATTCTGGGAGCAGCGGGAATCGCCCGTGGTCAGCGTCCAAGTGCTCCAGGAAATGCACGTCAATCTGGTGCGCCTCGGTGCCACTGTGGATGAATCCGTCGACACCACCACCCATTACCTGTCGTGGCGCGTCATGGAAAACACCCGCGCCTTGCTCCGCAAAGGATGGGAGGCGCAACAGAGGTGGCAACTTTCGTTCTGGGACGCCCTCATCGTCGCAGCCGCCATGCAGGCCGGCGTTTCCACGTTATGGTCCGAAGATCTGAACGCGGATCAGGATTTTGACGGAGTGACGGTGGTGAATCCGTTGGTTTGAGAGGATCACGAAGACTCTCGGAGAGATCCAGTGCATGGGGTGTAACATTTAGTTCTGAAGAATCTCTTCAACGGAATCGAACGGAGAGTAGCGGCGGCATCCTGCCGCCGGACCAAATTGAAACGGCGGCAGGATGCCGCCGCTACTCGGCCCAAACGAGTAGCCCCGCGGAGCGTCGGGTCTGCTTGGCCTCGTGGGATTTGAGGGAGACCCGCCGCGGAAAGTAGCCCTGGTGCTCCCCTGGGGCGACGAAGCCTTGGCGAAGGCGGCGCGACGGCGGCTTTTGGAGATAGCTCGCTGCGGAGTGGCGACACCTTGTCCTAGGGGAATCGCGTACACTTTCATGGAAATTATCTTTATTAGAGAAAATTAGCGCCGGCACTTCGTGACGGCGATCTGATGTCGGGGAACGATGGTAGGGATTGGGAGGCAGATATTAGTTCTGCCTGTAGCAGATCATTCGTGGCGGTGGGGCAATTTTTTTGCCGGTTTGTGCAAGATATGCGTAGTCCATTAGGCTCTAAGCCTTAAGCTTACAGGCTGGATGCTTGTCTCGTGACTTTCACGTCACGGGTCAGTTGGCAAACATGATGCACTACCCCCGATCTAACGACGGCCTCTTCGAAGGTTGGCCAAGCGGCACTGTGGCCTCGCCCGCCTCCGAGGGCGTTCGGGGCCGGCGCGGCGGGCGGGCAAGCGATGACGCTTTCAAGCTGGAAGCGCTCGAGCCGCGCATTCTGCTTTCCGCGGATCCGCTCGCCGAGGCGCTGCAGCCCGAATCGGAGGATGATCAGCCGCAGGCGGTCATCGTCGAGCCCCACGAGGAAACCGATCAAGCAGGCGAATCCACGTCCGGGCAGATTCTCTATGATCCCGCGGACGTGGTCGACGGGATGTTTGACGGGGTCGCCGAAGGAGGGACGAGTGACGAGGAGGGAGTGTCTAGTGATGACCCGACTTCGCCTGACGGCTTCGCCGTGGCAGGGAAGGAGAGCAATGTGAGGCAGGCGTCTCGCCTGCCCATCGCAGGCAAGACGCCTGCGTTACCTTTGGAGATCACAGGCGGGACGCCTGTGTCACTATCACAGACCGATATCTCGAACCCGATTCCCGCCCAATTGGTGGAAACGCTGACGGCGGCGAATGCCCCGCCCCAGGGGGAGAGTGCCTTACTGTTGGCAGAAGGGCTGGTGCCGGTCACGAGTGTGACGGGGTTGACCCTCAACGGGGGCGAAGCGCAGCGCTCGGTCATTATTTCGCTCGAGATCATGTTCTCGGAGGACGTCTCCACGACGCTCACCGTGGACGATCTCATTCTGCGCAACTTGACCACGGACACGATTGTCGGTCCGGCGTCACTGGCGTTCGCCTATGACGGCGGATCGAACACCGGCACGTGGACCTTTCCCGGGTTTGAAGGGGGCGCCTTGCCGGACGGCAATTACCTGGTGGCGCTGCAATCTGCTGCGGTGTCGGGAGCATCGTCCGGAGAGAACCTCGACGGCGACGGAGACGGCGCGCCGGGCGGGGATTACGTCTCCGACTTCCACGTTTACTTCGGGGATGCCGACGGCGATACGGATGTCGATTTCGTCGACACCTTTTTCCTCGCCCAGACCTATCTCAAGCCCGATACCGATCCCGCCTATGACGACCGCTTCGACCGCGACGGCGATGGGGACGTCGATAACGCCGATCTCTTCGATTTTGCCCAGAACGCGCTGAGCACGCTGGCGCCCCAGGCCGGGGTGTTTGCGTCCCTGGCGGCCGATTCGGGGGTCGATCCTTTGGATGGCATTACCCTCGATCCCGCGGTGGGCGGCCGGGTGGTCCAGGCCGGGGAAGCGGCTGACGTGATGGCGGAGATCGTGGGCTCGGGCGCCGGACCGGTGTCGGTGGCGGGCGATCTGGGGATCGACGGACGGTTTCTGTTCGACGCGGCGCGGCTGACGGCGCTCAACGGGGGGACCGCCCTCGAGGACGGGTTGATCGCGCTGCGTCTCGTGGTCGAAGACGGTTCGGGCGGAGTCATGGACGCCCTGGACATCGGGTTTACCCTCGACACGCAGGGGCCGGCGGCGGACAGCGGTCTCTCAGGCACCTTGCGGGTGACCTTCAATTCGTTCGAGCTCGGCTTCGGTGAAGAAGTTACTCCGAATGGCTTCGATGCGGGGAGTTACGAATTGACCGTGATGGGCGGTCCGAATGACGGGCAGGTGATCGGGATCGACTCGGTGGAACAACTGGGCGCCGGCCTGGCGCGGATCAACCTGGCATCGGCGCTGCCGGACCAAGATTACGAATTCACGATCGATGCCGCGATCAGGGATATCGCGGGCAATCCGATTTCGAATCCCGGTCCCACGGCGTTCAGCGTCGGAGATCCCACGGGCATCCGCGAGTTTTCGCCGGGGAACGGGGAGGAGATGGTGAGCCTCACGCGGGAAGCGATTGTCCGGTTTGATGAGCCCGTGGATCCGGCGACGGTGACCCAAGACACCTTCTATGCGATTGCGAATGGAGCGTTGGTTGCAGGAAGGATTGCGGTCTCGAGCACGGAGCGGTTCGCGACGTTTTTCTTTGACGATCCGCTGCCTTCCTCGACCGAAGTGCGTATCGTCGTCGAGGGGGATCTCATCACCGGGCGGGACGGATTGCCGGTCGACGCGGATGGGGACGACGCGCCCGGTGGAACGGGGATGGCCGATTTCCGGACCGTCCCGAACACGCGCATCCCGGGGACGAACGTAACCGGCCGCGTGCTCGCAAGTGAGCCGGACGATCTCGGGAACGACGTGCCGCTGGAAGGCGTCACGATTCGGGTCGACGGGTTCCCCGGGCTGTTCGCGGTGACGGATGCGAACGGCGAGTTTATCCTCGAAGACGTTCCCGCTCCGGTTTTCTTCGTCCATGTCGACGGGTCGACCGTCACTTCGATGGGCGGTCAACCCGTGCCGGACGACGGCTTCTACCCGATCGTGGGCAAACCCTTTCACAGTGTCCCGGGCCAGACCGCGCCCTTGCAAATGGACGGGGTGCCTTTCGATATCTATTTGCCGTTTATTCTCGATGAAGCGATCCATCCGGTGGTCCCGGGGGAAGACACGGTGGTGCGCCTTCCGGATGCGCAGATCCAGGGCGACCCGGACCTGGCATTGGTGGAACTGACGGTGCCCGCCGGCAGCCTCGTGGCGGCTGACGGGACGCCGGGAACCAAGGTAGGAATCTTCCGGGTCGATTCGGATCGCCTTCCAGCGCCTTTGCCGGGCGGTCTGGACCACCGGTTCGACATTACGGTGCAGGCCGACGTGGATTACTTCGATGTACCGGCGCCGATCACCTTTCCGAATCTCGAGGGCCTGGCGCCGGGCGAGAAGACTTTTCTCATGTCATTCGATCATGGCCGCGGGGAGTGGGTCATCGTGGGAACGATGACCGTGAGCCAAGACGGTTTGACGGTGACGACGGATCCCGGCGTGGGCATTCAAGCACCCGGGTGGCATGGGAACCAGAACACCACGAATTTGGATTGTAATAACTTCGCTCAGACACTTGGTAGTGGAATAAGCTGCAGGACGCTCCGGGACAATCCAATGTTCGACGAGGCTCTTCAGGAGCCTCCGGGTCCGCTCGATTTTCCGGATTCACCCGGCAACCATGCCGATTCAAGCGATCCTCAGGAAGGATTGGTTTTTTCTCCTGCAATTCCCGCCGGATTCGACTTTGGTTCCGCCGTGTCGCCGGTGGAGGCCGGGTTCATTCCGGTTTCCCCGGGCACAAACTATTCGCCGGCGACCGGTTACGGGTTCGTGCCCGTCGAGGGATCGCGAGTCCTGCAGGGTGTCGACCGTGGCGATCTTCCCGGGCTTTCGGCGGTGGAGCGGGATTTTGTTGAAACCGATGCTGCCGTTTTTCTCATTGATGTGCCCGTTGGATTCTACGAGGTCGTGGTGGTCAGCGGTGACAGCGACCGGCCCCGGAACCAGACCGGCATCGGTTTTCAAAATGAGCTGCGAGGCAATATTTCGAGCGTTGCCGGCGAATTCAGGAGGTTCAGCTATCAGGTCGCTGCTGCCGACGGCCAAATCAGGCTGGCGATAGGACGCCTCGGGTCGACGCTGGCGGCAGTCAACGCCGTCGAGATCACGCGCCTTGGATCTCTCATTGGCGAACCTGGATTCGCGGAAGTCACCGGCGGGAATTATTTCCTCTTGGAGAATCTCGACGCCGCATTTGCGCAACGCGGCACTTCGAACAGCCTCCCTGATCTGGCGAGGAAACTGGTTCTCGCGCCCAATACGGGATACCGCCTGACCTTCTTCAACACCCAGTCATTGACGTTGGGCTCGACGGAGTTCTCGACGGGGCCCGGCGGAACGAGCATGACTTTGCCGAGTATCATCCTGGCGGAGTCCGGGGACGAGGATTCCGACTCCGACGGGCTTGCGGACGAGATTGAAAACGTGATTGGCACGCTGCCGTCGGTGGCGGATTCGGATGGGGACGGCATCAGCGACCTTGCCGAAATCCAGCAGGGCCTTGATCCGCTCGAGGGGCTGGCGTTTCCCACGGGCGTCATCGCGAGCCTGCCGCTGATGGGCGAAGCGCTCCGGGTCGAGGTGGTCGGATCGATTCTCGACGGTCGAGACCAGACGGCTTACGTCGCCACCGGGTCTCACGGTCTCGCCATCGTCGATGCGTCGGAATTCGATAACCCAGTCGTGCTCGGCCAGCTCGATCTTCCCGGGAATAACGTCGACGTCGCCGTCGATGCGGCGCGCAACACCGCGGTCCTCGCAAGCACGGCGGGCATCCATTTCGTGGACATATCCGACCCCATGCTTCCGGTCCTTCGCGAAACGGTGGAATTTGTGGGCGGAGTCAACGCGGTGGAAGTGTTCGAGGGTGTGGCTTATGTCGCCGGTCTGACATCGGTGATCAGCTACGATGTGCTCACCGGCGAAAGGCTTGAGAAACTGAACCTCAATTCGGGGGAAATCATCGAGATCGCGCGGGAAGGCTCGCTCCTCTATACGCTGGATGCGAGCCGGAATCTCTCGGTGGTCGACCTTGCGGACCGCGATATGAGCAAACGGGGAACGGTCCAACTCGCCCTGGGCGGAGGCGAGCTCTTCGTGGGGAACAGCGTCGCCTACGTTGCCGCGAAGAACAACGGGGTTGCGGGGGGATTCACCACGGTCGATGTTTCCGATCCGGATTTCCCCGCAGTCATCGCCGGCCCGAGCCTGCCACCCGGCGCCAACTTCGGGCCCGGCAACGCCATCGTGCTCAACGGATCGGGCATCGGCATTCTCGTCGGGGATTCGTTCGGACAGAACGCGTTCGACTTGATGGATGTATCGGACCCCGCGATCACCAACGCTTCCGTGACCCGGATCACGCTACCCGCGGTCCCGCAAAGTCTTGCCCTTGGCGGGGGCATCGCTTACGTGGCCGACGGCGGCGCCGGGCTGCAGGTGGTCAACTACCTCCCGTTCGACAACCAGGGCGCGCCCCCGAGCGTGACGATCGGCCTTCCGGCGGGGACGGATCTCGATCCAGGCGTTCCCGGCATCCAGGTGCTTGAGGGGTCTTCTGTCCCGATTACCGCCAGCATCACCGATGACGTGCAGGTGCGCAACGTGGAGCTCCTCGTGAACGGCGAAGTCGTGCGGAACGATGTCTCGTTCCCCTTTGATTTGAAAGCCATCGCGCTGGCCGGGGAACTCGGGAGCATGACGACGGCGCAGGTGCGCGCCATGGATACGGGAGGCAACGTCGGGCTCTCTGCGCAGATCGTTTTCGAGCTGATCCCCGACACCTTCGCGCCCATGATCCTCGATGCCACGATCGCGGACGGGGCGACCCTGGCGCACGGGTTGAGGCGAGTGACCTTTGTTTTTGACGAACCGCTGGATGCGGCCACGGTCTCGACGGACAACTTCCAACTGCGTGACGGGGCGGGCGCATTCATCGCGCCGCTCGACATCCAGACCCGCAACGGTGACAGGGTTGTGCAGATCACTTACGATCCTCTGACGGAAGGCGAATACGTATTTACGCTGGCGGCGAATTCCATCACGGACAGGGCTGGAAACCCGTTGGGGGCCTCGGAATTAATGCGGGCATTTTCCGTCGTCGAGATCGTGAATACCTGGATCGGCGGGTTCAGCACGAACTGGGAGGACGATGCGAACTGGTCTGAAGGCCGCGCGCCGCTCGAGTTTGACGACGTTGTCGCCGATGTCACCGAATCGGTCACGATCAATTTGAACGGCGATGCTGCAGTCAATACCCTCACGATAGGGGCGGCCGACGGCGCCACCGCGATCCTCCGGACCAACGGACACAATCTCGCCAGTCAGCGCCTCGTGACGGTGGCGGAAAATGGCCGGCTGGAAATCGGCAACGGTTCGGTAATCGGGGTGGAATTTGATCCTTTGCGCAACCACGGAGAAGTGGTTTTGAATGGCAACGCGGAGATCAACGCGGATGTGGTCAACGAGGGCGAGTTCGAGGCGCGCTATGCGGCGATCAGGGACGGGGCGGCCGCGAGCGTGAACGGGAGCTTTACCAACGAGGCCGGGGCGACGCTGCGGGTGCTGCCGTTCAACACCTACAACGGAGCCTCGACGGGGTTCGTGACATCGCTGACGCTGAACGTGAACGGCGAGGTGGTGAACCGGGGACTGGTGGAATTGACGCAGCGCGTGGTCCGCGCGGACAACGTGGGCAACGCGAGGCTGGCGGTGAGCGGCGGGGCGCTTGTCAACGAGGCCGGGGGAGTGATCCAGGCGCTGGCGGGGAGCGGGACGCTGGGGACGCGCACGATTACGGGGCAGTTGGAGAACGAGGCGGGAGCGACGCTGCAGGTGGACGTGGGCCTTACACTCAACGGGGCGGGAGCCGATCACCTCAACGCGGGAGCGATCAACGTGAGCGGGGGCAATCTGAAGATCACCCAGAGTGAAGACACTCCGAGCACGACCAATACCGGGACCATCACGATTGGGCAGGAAAGGCAGCTGGAAGTGGAGTTCGGCGAGTTTGTGCATGATGGAGGGGCAATTGATATCGACGGGACGCTGCTGGTGGATCGCGCGGCGTGGAGGCAGGCTGCGGCCGCGGTGCTTCAGGGCAGCGGCGACGGGGGTCAGTGGACTTTGAGTAGCGCGACGGTTGAGCTGGCGGGGGCGTTTGCGACGAGCCTGCTGGATGTGAGCGTGAACGGGAGCACGCTGAGTGCCGCCGGGGTGCTGACGAACGCCGCGGGCAATACGCTGCGCACGAACGGCAACGCCGAGATCAACGCGGATGTGGTCAACGAGGGCGAGTTCGAGGCGCGGTATGCGGCGATAAGCGGGGGGGCGTCCGCGAGCGTGAACGGGAGCATTACCAACGAGGCCGGGGCGACGCTGCGGGTGCTGCCGTTCAACACTTACAACGGAGCCTCGACGGCGTTCGTGACATCGCTGACGCTGAACGTGAACGGCGGGGTGGTGAACCGGGGGGTTGTGGAATTGACGCAGGGCGTGGTTCGCGCGGACAACGTGGGCAACGCGAGGCTGGCGGTGAGCGGCGGGGCGCTTGTCAACGAGGCCGGGGGAGTGATCCAGGTGCTGGCGGGCAGCGGGACGCTGGGGACGCGCACGATCACGGGGCAGCTGGAGAACGAGGCGGGAGCGACGCTGCAGGTGGACGTGGGCCTTACGCTCAACGGGGCGGGAGCCGATCACATCAACGCGGGAGCGATCAACGTGAGCGGGGGCGACCTGGTTTTACCGGAAAGCAGCTCGAACATCACGCAGAGCGGAACGATCAGCGTGTCGAGCGGGAGGCAACTGGAAGTCCGTGACGGGACGTTCACCCAGAATGGGGGGACCGTCGGAGGAGAAGGCAGGTTGCTGCTCACCAGGGCGACGGTGGAACTGCTCACTGACTGGAATGCGAGCGTGCCGTCGGTGATCTTCACCAGCGGGGTGACGGTCAACGCCACCGGAGCGGGAATGGACCGGACGAGAGTGATTAATCCGGTGGGCACAGTCCTCACGATGAACGCAGGGTCGGAGATCAACGCGGATGTGGTTAACGAGGGTGAGTTCGAGGCGCGCTATGCGGCGATAAGCGGCGGGGCGAGCGGGAGCGTGAACGGGAGCATTACCAACGAGGCCGGGGCGACGCTGCGGGTGCTGCCGTTCAACACCTACAACGGAGCCTCGACGGGGTTCGTGACATCGCTGACGCTGAACGTGAACGGCGAGGTGGTGAACCGGGGATTGGTGGAATTGACGCAGGGCGTAGTCCGCGCGGACAACGTGGGCAACGCGACGCTGGCGGTCGGCGGGGCGGCGCTGGTCAACGAGTCCGGGGGAGTGATTGAGGTGGTGGCGGGGAGCGGGACGCTGGGGACGCGCACGATCACGGGGCAGCTGGAGAACGAGGCGGGAGCGACGGTGCAGGTGGACGTGGGCCTCACGATCAACGGAGCGGGAGCCGACCACGTCAACGCAGGAGCGATCAACGTGAGCGGGGGCAATCTTAACGTCACCGGGCACGCCAGCTTTGCCAACAGCGGGGAAATCAATGTCGCTGCGGGCCGGACGGCGGCGTTTGCCGGCGACTTTACGCAAACGGATTCGGTCGACCCGGGAACCCTCGCGGTTGCGATTGCCGGCACTTCGACGAGCGAGTTCGGGCGGATCAGCGTCTCGGGGACGGCGACGCTTGCCGGGATCCTGGATCTGCAGATTGACGGCGGCTTTACGCCGGTCGAAGGCAACAGCTTCCAGATCATGACCTTTGGTTCGCGTGGCGGGACGGAGTTCGACGCGGTGACCGGAACCGATATCGGCGGTGGACTCGAACTGGCCGCGACTTACAACGACACCAATGTGACCGTCGACGTGGTGGTCACGCTTCCTGCGCCGGACAAGTCGCTGGAAGTTGCCGGGGGTGCAGCAGCCTCGTTTGAAGCGGCTTACCTCACGAGCGTGGGCCAGGAAGGCTATCATCCGCAGTACGATTTCGACGGCGACGGCGATATCGACGCCGCCGATTTGTTTCATTCTGTCAGCGGGGATTCTTCGGATTCTTCTCCGGGCGCCGAGACGCCGGGTGGGGAGTCGATCACGCTGACGGGGGTGCCCACGTGGGATCCGCAGGGTCCCGGAGCGATCCAGGACGGCCAGCCCACCGCCGACGGCGGCGCGGCGTCGGGCGCCATCCAGGTGATCGCGACGCACCCGGTGGATCCGGACATTCTCTTCATCGGATCGGTCAACGGCGGGATCTGGCGGACGCAGAACGCGATCGCGGCGTCGCCGAACTGGGAACCGCTGACCGACCAATTGCCCTCCCTATCGATCACGGCGTTGACGGTCAGTTCGCGCGACCGGATCGGCGCCGAGGTGACACTGGCGACCCCGATCGAGGATTTGGTGCTCTACGCCGGGACGGGCCGGACAAGCAGTTACCGGGGTGAGGGCGGCGACGAGATCGGGGTTATCAAGAGCATCGACGGGGGCCGGAACTGGACGGTGCTGGATGCCGTGGAACCGCCGGCGGGCACCGCCAAGGGGTCGCTGCTCGGCAATCGTGCGATTTCGGGGATCCTGGTGGAGCCGAGCACTTTCGGGCAGGACAACGACACGGTGCTGGTCGCCTCCAACGGGCACCTCCCAAGTGCGTTCCCTGACTGGATTCGCGATGGCGGCCTCTTCCGCAGCACCGACGGCGGGATGACGTTCACGGCCATCTCCCTCTTGGCGGATTACAACATTATTTCAGCGACGCAGGCAGGTACCCAGGTGGAGATCTCTTACATCGGCCTCGGGAGCGACTTCGTCGCTGGTGAGAAAATCATCGTCTCCGGCAACAGCTCCATGCCGAGCCTGAACGGCGAGCACATCATCCAGAATGTTCCCAACGCTTCGACCATTCGCATCACGGCTGCGCCCCTCACCCTGGTGGGGGACGGCCTCCTCGGACGGCCGTTCGATGTGTCGAGCCTGATACGGGCCGGCTCCGGCCAGCGGGTTTACGCGGCGGTTCCGGATCACGGCGTGTTTCGTAGCGACGACTTCGGCGTGACCTGGGCGCCGGTCGACGGTTCGGACGAGGATGTCATCGACGTTTCGGATGCTTGGAAGGTGGTGCTCTCGGCGCACGACGCGGAGACGGTTTACGCGGCCACCGTCGGACAGCGCGCTCCGCTGGCGGCGGCCGCGAGTTCGGGCACGAGCACGATTACGGTGGCCGATGCTTCTGTTTTCGAACCGGGGGACAGCGTCGAGCTGGGAGCGTTGCAGTTTACTGCCGCGGTCGCCATTGGCACTCGCCTCGAGATGAGATCGGTGGCAGGGTTTGCCGCGGAGATGGAGGTGAAGGTGGGGGAAAGCAAGCGAAAGATCGTCGAGGTCTTCCCTGGATCCAAGGAGATCCAACTGGATAAACCGGTAACTCTGGGAATCGATACGCGGGTGGAAGCCACGACGAAAGATGCATTGAAAATCGCATCTATCGATCGAGCCACGCACCAGATCACTTTTGGGAGCAGTCTGGAGAACAATCACGAGGCCGGGGCGATGCTACGTCTCACCGGAGAGGCCGCGAGGGTGCTCAATGTCTTCCGGAGCGGGGACGGCGGATCCACTTGGAAATCTTTGGATGACCCCAGGGCGGGGGGAGAAACTCTCTTGACGGGCGCGCAGGGCTCGACGCATTTCTCGATCCTGGCTTCGGCAACCGACGCAAACGAGGTCTATGTGGGGGGCGATACCCAACCCGTCCCGCCGTATACGGGCAGACTGATGCGAGGCTTTTTCAATCCTGGCGACGGTTCCACGACGTGGGAGCTGATTGTCGGCGCGGGAGCCGGCGGCACGGCGCCGCATGCCGACTCCCGCTTCATGACCTACGACCGGAACGGGAACATCCTCGAGGCGGATGACGGTGGCATTTACCGGCTGAAGGCACCGGACAGCGTAGCCCTGCGGTGGCAATCCGTGGTCGGGGACCTGGGGCTTACAGAATTCATTTCGATTGCCTACGACCCTGTCAACAACGTCATTTTCGGGGGGGCACAGGACAACGGCACGGTCCGCCAGAATCCCGGCTCGCAGGTGTGGGTGAGCCTGCTGGGCGGGGACGGCGGGATCGTCCAGGTGGTGAACACGGCGACCAAGAGCACCAAGTACATCAGCGCCCAGGAATTCTCCAACTTCCAGGCCGTCGAGGATCTGTCGACTTCCGGGGACCTCCGCGATCTCGAGGTCAATGGCACGGCCTTGTTCGGCGCTTTGGGGTTTGACGATGATGAACTGACGAATTTCGATTCCACGGTCAAGACGCGATTCACGCCGCAGTTCGCCGTGAACACGGTGAATCCGAACCTGCTGCTCTTCGGGACGAACTATCTGTATGAAGAGGATCCGGATCTGTTCGGGGGTGATCCGGGGGACGACATCACGCTGCGGAACGGGGAGCCGTATCGGACGAGTTTTACTTCTTCCTGGCGCCCGCCGGCGACGGCGGAGATCGGGTCGATTACGACCCTGGCGTACGGGGGCCGCCTGCGGGACGCATCCGGAATGCTGGTGGATCACGAGCGTATTGGGTACGCGGGCGTGGGCGACGGAAGAGACGGCGCGATCTGGGTGCGCGTGGCCGCGGACCGGGATTTCCAGGAGCTGTTGAGCTGGTCGAGGGTCGCGACCGGGGCCGGGGGACCGAACGACGCGGCGGTGGTCGATCTCGTCCTCAACCCCGACAACTGGCGCCAGGTGTTCGTGCTGGATGCGAACGGGAAAGTGTGGCGTGGGGACGTCGTTCTGGGCGAGGTGGAGCAGACGCTCTCCGCCGCGGCCGTTAATGCGACCCGGATTTCGGTCGGCGCGCTCGACGGGTTTGCGCCGGGAATGTCGGTGGTGATCCGGGACCTCTCAGGCATCCGGGCGCCGGAGGTCCGCACGATTACGACACTGTACCCGGCCAGCAACACGATCGAATTGGACAAGGGCGTGACCGCGGAAACCGGGGCCGCCGTTACGGGGGAAGCGACCTGGACGGAGTTGACGGGGAACCTGACGGGGAATCGCGAGCTCAAGCAGCCCCGGACGATCGCACTTTATCTCGACCGGGGCGCCGACACGATGGATCCCGCCGATGACAAGCCGGTCGTGCTGGCGGGCGGTTTGGGAGGCGTGTTCCGCGCGATTGATCCGAAAAATTCGCAGGCGCAGTGGACCGAGTACGGCAGCGGGATGCCCAACACCATCGTGATGGATCTGCGCTACGACGAGACTGATGACGTGCTGGTGGCGGGGACCCTGGGCCGTGGCGCCTGGATGGTCTCGAATGCGAAAGCGACCTTGACCACGGAGAGCGTCTTGCGCGTGGAAGGGACCGACGGCGCCGACGAGGTCATCCGCCTGGTGCGCCGGGCATTGCAGCCCTGGCTGCTCGACGTGTTCGTGTATCCCGAAGGCGGTCCCGTTCCCGGCGAGCCGGACGAGAGTTTCCATTTGTCCACGATCCTGAGGATCGAGATCGACGGCGGCGGCGGCGACGACCGCGTCATTCTCGACAATGCCAACGGTCCCATCACGGTGAGCGACCGGGTGGTGGTCGCCGACTCGGCAGGGGCTGCGGACACTCTCGAGTTGGAAAACGAATTGGGCGTGGTCCCGGCCACCACATTCAGCATCGAGTTCGATTACAGCTTGGACGCGAGCAATTTCTTCAGCGACCCCCTGCGGCGGAAACTGCTCGACGCCGCGGCCTCTTTCTGGAGCAAAAGAATCGGCAGCGAGTTTCCGGATCTTCCCAAAGGTGCGACCATCAATATTCCGATTCCTTCGGTGTCGGGCGGAGGATCGCGGATCATTTTCACCAGCGCAAGCACGATCGATGATCTCCGCATTTACCCCGGTGCGGACGAGTTCCTGATGCCGGGTGTGGCGGAGTCCCTGTTTGCGTCTGCCGTGGGAGCGGACCAGGTCGCGCGCGTCACAGGGGGCAACTTTCAGCCGTGGGCGGGATCCATGACGTTCAACAAGGATACACCCTGGTATTTCGACGCCACGCCCGACGATCCGATGGACGATCTGGTGGAGCTGGCGACTTCCGGTAAGCTCGACTTTCTCTCCGTCGCGATTCACGAGATCGGCCACATCCTGGGGCTGCACAACGGGGCGGTGCCCTTTGCCGAACTGCTGGATCCGGCACTGCCCGAGCCGCCGAATCCGATTCTGCCAACTTTTCAGACAAACTTCACCGGCGCGGCCGCCACCGCGGCGAACGGCGGCAATCCGGTGCCCATCGGGTTCACTACCGGAATTGCCCACGTCCGCGGCGACGGCGAGGGTGTGGTCGAGGGGGGAAGCAGGCTCAGTGTCATGGTGCCGGCGTTCACGGAGGGCTTCCGGCTGACGCCCGGGGAAATCGATTACGGCATGCTGCAAGACATCGGATACGATCCGATCGGCACGTTGTTTACCGTCAGCGCTCCCGAAGCGCTGGGGAAGGCTCGATCCTTTCTGCTGGAAGTTAGGGGGATCGAATCGGCCCCGGATCTCGTCATCACGCCTCCGGCGCCGGCTCCCGGCGAGGGGACGGGACCCGCGCCACCTGGGATCGAGACGCCGCCGGGTGGCAGCGCCGGCGTGACTGCAACATTGGGCGATGGGCTGAGGACCTTCGCCGAGAGCGCGGGCGACCTGCTGGCGGCCGGGCTGAGCGGGGAGAGCCTCGCGGTGGTGGACGCGCGGACCCTCGCCAGCGGGCTCAACGGGAGTTTCATCGAGCGCGCGGACCCGATCTTCTTTCCCACCCAGGGAACGGCGCAACTGACCCCGGGCGGCGCGCTGCAGTTTGTGGGGGGCTCCTTCCTGCTGCGCATCCTGGAGAGCGGATTCGACCTGGACGAGATTCGCCCGGGCGGCATCCTCGAGGACCCGCTGGCACTGCGCGACGCGCTGGCGTCCCTGGAAGGCGTCACCTCCGTGACCTGCGTGGATCTCGGCACCGGACTTCCCTGCGACGGCGACGAAGAGTTTTTCCAGTTCGACATCAACCTCACCCAGACGCTCAAAGGAATCGTCGACCTCGACGTGGGCGGCATGGCCCTGCTCAAAGCCCTGGAACTCGACGACGTGATCCAGTTCGAGGGCGGCATGGAGATCGGCGTCGACGTGACGCTGGACTTCGGGTTCGGCATCGATGAGAGCGGCTTCTTTATCGCGCCGACCCTCGACGGCCCGGAAATCGTCCTGACAAACATCGAAATCCAGGGCGACGCGATTGCCAGCGGGCGCTTCGGTTTCCTGGGCGTGGAGCTCAGCGACGTCACGCTGAACCTCGACGAGAACGTCGAGCTGCGCTTTGACCTGGGCGATCCCGGCACGGACGCGCTGGACGGCCGGATCCGGCTTTCCGAACTGCCCTCGCTGTTCAGCGGCGCCGCGCTCGGGTTCGGGATTTCCAGTCCCGGGACGAAGGACGTGGTCTTCACGGCGACCTTGAGCGCCGGCGTGGTGCTGGAGGGACTTGATTTCTTCGGCCTGGCCGACACCGGGATCACCCTGACGTGGGCGGACATCGGCGGCGACGTCTTCAATGTCGATATCAGCGACGATGCCGCGCAGGACGGCGCCAGCTTCGAGGATTTCCTGGCGTTGCGCCCCGGGAATCTCCTGAGAAAGATGGAAGAATTGCGTGACCAGCTGAACGCGGTGACCGCGGCGCTGGGCGTGGACGTGCCGTTCCTGGACAAGACCCTCGACCAGCTGGTCAACGTCCTCGAATCGTTCGACACCCGGATCCTCAGCCAACTGGGGTTCTCGTTTGAAGGCGCCTCCAAGAGTGTCGCCAGCTTCGGGACCGCGCAGGAGTTCGCGGAAGTGCTCGCCTCCTCGATCGCCGACGGACGCGAAGCGGAAGAAGTCACCGGCGAACTGCGCAACGTGATTTTCAATCTCGAAGACCTGGGGCTGGCGTTCGACAAATCGACCGGCGAGCTGACTTACCAGGTGGACGGCCAGACGTTCTTCGAGATCGATGACACTTTCTCCTTCGATCTCGGGTCCGCCGACGCCTTCGGCAATTTCAGCGCCGGAGGCGCGGTGAGCCTCGACGTGGAGGCAGGGTTCGATTTCACGCTGGGCATCGATCTCTCCGACCTTTCTTTCGACGTGGATTCGCTGCTCGACAATCTTTTCATCCGGGATGCCTCCATCAGCGGATCCATCCAGTTCGACGTCAGCGATCTCGACGCCGCCGCGCGCTTCGGCTTCCTGGACGTGGAAGTGGTGGATGGCATCGGCACGGCGAATTTCTCGGTGACGCTCAACCTCCAGGATCCCGGGAGCCATCTCGCGGACGGACGGATCGATGTCAGTGAGCTCATCGACGCCCTCGGGAGTGATCCGGGTGTCCTGATTTCCGGTCCCGCGATTGCCGGCACCGCGAACTTCAGTCTCCCGCTGGCGGCGCCCGTCCTCGGCGTGCCGGCGTCGGCCGACACGACCCTGACGGTTTCCATCGCGGACCTGGGCAAGCCCACCGACGTGGAGGTGACCCTTCCCGCGACGGCGGCCTTCGAGGGCTTTCTCGATTACGAAAACCTGACCTTCGACGACATCGTGGCCATGCTGCGGCAGATCAAGGATTTCCTGGCCGATATCGAAACCTTCTCGTTCCTCAACGAGCCGCTGCCCCTGGTCAACAAGAGCGTCAGCGACATCATCGATTACGCGGATAAGTTCCTCATGGTGATCCAGGACTTCGAATCCGATCCGGCGTCGACGCTGGCGGAAGCCGAGGAAAAACTGGAGATTGCGTTGGGGTTGACGCCGGACAGCCCGCTGATCGAGTTCACTCCGTCGGGCGACGATCTCCTCATCGACATCGCGTTCGATGCGGGATTCAGCGGGATGGAAAGCTTTAACCTGGACCTGGCTTCCCTGGTGGCGCTGGTGAGCGGCGGGGCGCCGGGCCTGGGCGGTCTCGACGATCTGGTGGGAGTGGAAGCGAGCGGGGATCTCGCGATTGACGCCAATTTCCAGCTCGATCTCGATATCGGGTTCGATCTCTCCGATCCCGCGGCGCCCGCACCTTTCCTGCGCGACACCACGGGCGTGACGCTCGACTTGTTTGCCGACGGGACCAATCTCGATTTCCGGGCGGCGGTGGGACCGGTCGGGCTCGACGTCATCGACGGCGTGGCGCGGATCGATGCTGACGGCGACCGCGCCACCGGCGACCCGGCTGCGTTGACGCTCGGGATCACCGACGACGCGGCGGACGGCCGTTACCTCATCAGCGAGCTGGGTCTCTCCGTCCTGGAAACGCCTGCGCTGACGGCGGGGGTCAGCGCCACATTGCCGGTGTTCTTTCCCGCGCCGACCGTGCCCCTCGGCGGGCCGGCGCCGGCGAATCACCTGGTCATCGATATCCCCAGCCTGACGGACGTGTTCAACGGCGTGCCCGGCTCGGTGACGATGACGGGGCCGGACATCGCCTCCGCGGTGGTGGGCAGCCTGAGCTCGCTGAGTCTCGATAACATCGACGCCATTCTCGCGGGCCTGCAGGCCCTGGTGGATTGGGCGCAGTCGTTCGACAGTTTCAGTTTCCTGGCCGAGCCGCTGCCGTTGGTCGATCTCTCGGTGGGCGAGCTGCTCGACTTCGGCGGCATCATCCTCATGGCGATCAAGGATCCGGTGGCGGCCTTCCTGACCAGTGATCCCGATCCGGACACCGACGAGTTGCTGGCGACCCTGCGCGGGTTGAGCCGCAACTTCGGAGACTTTGCGGTGACGGTGAATCCGAGCGACGTGTCGGGCGGGGCGTTTGCGGATCTCAACGAACTGCGGTTCGATCTGCCGGTCGCGGTGACGCGCACAGCGGGGAGTCTCCCGCTGTCGCTGGGCGCGGACGCGGACGCCCTCGGCATCAGCCTAGACGCGACTCTCGACGTCGATTTCGACGTCGTGTTCGATTTCGCGTTCGGGCTCGATCTGACGCCCGGGCTGCCGATCGCGGACGCGTTTTTCGTGGAGCTGAACCAACTCTCCATTTCCGGCGGGGTCAGCACCACGGATTTCGCCGCCGGTGTGAATATCGGGATCGTCGAGGGCAGCATCAGTGGCGGGGTCATCGACCTGGACCTGGGTTTCGAGATCGACTTCAACAATGTAGACGGCGATCCCGAGAACCAGACCACGGCCACCGAGCTGGCGGGCACGAGCCTGGGAACCCTGGTCGATTTCGACGTCACCGCCATGCTCGACGTCAATCTTCCGGTGAGCACATCCGTGGGAGGCGCCTTCGCGACGACGGGGACGATATTGATCAGCGACGACGATCTTTTCTCGGATCCACCGCCGTCATTCACCGCCACCGGCTTCGAGGAACTGCAAAACTTCGACAACCTCTCGGCCCTGGACATCCTCAACCTGGTGGATCTCCTGGTGACGCAACTGGGCAGCGGTCCGCTGGCGTCGTTGTTCGACGTGGATATCCCGTTCACCAAGGGCCGGACCATCGGCGATATCATCGACGTGGCGGGAGCCTTCGCGAGGAACCTCCTCGAATTGCTGGAATCGTCGGCGACGCCAGGCCTGCCTTCCTTTGATTCGATCGACGAGCTGGTGGACCGGCTGGCGCTGATCCCGGGGCTGGATGCGGCGGCGATCAATCCGCGCTACGATCCGGCCACCAATGAGCTGCGCTTCGATCTCGCCTTCAGCGAGGCGTTCACCCCGGTGGACGAGCCCCTGGATTTCAATTTGGATCTTTCGCCCCTGGCCGGTCTCAGCACCAGCAGCACGGTGCGGCTGGAGGCGATGCTGGACGCGGCGTTCACGCTGGGCCTCGATTTGTCGGACCTGGCGGCGGGAGCCATGCTCAGCGAGCGGCTCTTCCTGGAGAACGCGTCATTCGACGCCACGGTGACACTCTCGGCGACCACCATCAACGCGAGCGCTTCCGTGGGATTCATTGCCATCACGGTGAGCGGGGGCAGCGCGTCGGGCACGGGGACGCTGGCGGTGGACTTGACGGATCCCGCCAGCGGCACGCCGGGCGGGCGGGTCACGCTGGCGGATCTGCTTGCAAACCTGATCACGGATCCCACGCGGGTGGTCGAGACGACCTTCACGGGGTTGGCGCAGGTCGATCTCTCGAATATTACCGTCGACGGCGGGCTGCTGGGCGACCTGGGGAGCGCCATGGTCACGATCGACGTGCCCGACTTCTCCGATCTGTCCAAAACAACGGTGGAATTTAATACCGATTTCAATCCCGTTCTGGATATTGAGCAGCTCACCTTCGACGACATTCTCACGGCGCTGCGGGAAATCGCGCAGTATCTCGAGCAAATCGCCGGCACTCCGTTGCTGGGCGCGAAGATCCCGGGTCTGAACCTGAGTATCAGCGACGTGCTGGGATACGCCGATGACTTCGCCATGCTGATCGACGATCTCGAAAAGAATCCGGCGACGGTGCTTCAGGAGGTGGAAACCCGGCTCGAGCAGGCGCTGGGTCTCCCGGCCGGCAGTCCGCTGATCAATTTGAGCGTGAGCGGGAAAGACGTGCTGATCGGCATCACGTTTGAGGACGCGTTCGACGAAAACCTCAATCTCAATCTCGATTTGGCGTCGCTGCTCGCCCAGGCGACCTCTGCGGTGCCCGGGCTGAACAACGTGCTGTCCCTGGTGGATGTCAAGGCCACGGGCCAGTTGACGGTGGACGCCGGGTTCGGTTTCGATCTCGATTTCGGCATCAATCTGAATGACCCCGCCAGCCCGGTGCCGTTCGTCTCCGACACCACGGGCATCACCGCGACCTTGAAGGTGCTGGGCACCAACCTCGACATCGACGCGGGCGTCGGTCCGCTGGACTTATTCGTCCGCGGCGGCACGGTGACGCTGAATGCGGACGGGAATCCGGCGAACCCGGATCCGGCGAGCTTCACGATCGGCATTATGGACGATACCGGTCCCTCCGGTGACGGGCGCTACCTGCTGAGCGAGTTGGACACGAATCTTCTGGTAGTCAGCCTGACCGGCGAGGCGAAGATCGATCTTCCGCTGTTCTACCCGGATGAGACCGACCCGTTGGGCGGTTCGGTCCCGGGTAATTCTTTGAAAATCGAGACCGTCCCGTCCATGATGCCCATGGTGAGCGGTCTGCAGAGACTGTTCCTCGGCGAGCTCGACGCGGTGACCATGAGTTCGCCGGACATCGCCACGGAGATTGCCAGCTTCGACTTCTCCCTGGACAGTCTCGAGGGCATCATCGACGGGCTCGACCTGCTGCTGAAGTTCCTTCGCGACGCGTTCCAGGGCGAGGTCTTCGGGATCAATCTGCCTTTTGTCGGCGACAACCTGAAGGACGTCGCGGACTTCATCGAGGGATTCCGGACGCAGGTCATCGCCGCGATCCAGGCGAAACCCGACAAGCGGGCGGCCACGGTGAGGCAAGCCCTCTTCGACGCCTTGGGTCCGGGTCCGGGAGGACTGGACATCCTGCGTAACCGAATCGGCGCTCCGACGGTCGACCTGGAAGATGTGGGCCTGAACATCAGTGTGGACGAGGTGTTCTTCGACATTCTGTTGGGCGACACCATCATGAACGATGCCGACATCGACTTCGACATCGGCATTCCCGGGCTGGGCCTCGACGTCGACACGAAGGTGGAGGTGGCGTTGACGTGGCAGCTGGCGCTAGGGTTCGGCGTCAGCAAGACGGACGGATTTTTCCTGGACACCTCGGCGCTGAACGAGCTGGAGGTGGACGCAGCGATCACGCTGCCGGAGGGGCTCGCAGTCGAGGGCAGCCTGCTCTTCCTGACCCTGAATGTGCAGGACCAGCCCGGTGCCCCCGCGAGTAATCTGACGG
>JAHEJT010000167.1 GCA_024638765.1 Verrucomicrobiales bacterium | reverse complement strand
CAGATGAAGAGCATTTACAAGTAAGATACTCTTCCCGCAAGGGGCGGGCACCACGCAGACCCCGGAGGGTCAGTTCATGGCAATCAAGCCATCACCGCGCAGATGATAGGTTGATTTGAACACGAGAATTCTGGCACCGGTATCAATGGTCAGCTCGATAAGACCCTCTTTGGCCTCGTGATCATAGGGCCCAAAACGCGCGTCAATTTTGCGATGGCCGTTTTCCTTGCCTTCGGCGGTGCCTTTCCCCGAAAGCGATCCACCACTACGGACGTAGTCATCGACGTCTTTCAGCATCGGCAGCACGATCCGCCCGGTTTCAGATTGCGACTTCAGGAGCGGAACCTTAATCCAATACGTGCCCAGAAGATTGCCCTCAGCCGGCGTCATCTTTCCCACGGTCAGATTGACTTTGGCCAGGTTCACGTAAGTGACCGCGTCCGCCACTTCGACAGAGACCGCCGCCTCTTCAGCCGACACGTGCTGAAGGCCGCATATCCCCGTCCCGAGGAAAATGCATGCAGCGATAAGACGAATGGGCGTACAGGTGGATCGCATACACGAAGCGGGGAACTGCCAGGCGTTGAATCTCGCCGGCATGGGGAGCAGACAAAGAGGTTACACCCATCCGGCCAGTTTACAACTATGTAATTTTAATTATTCCCATAAAACCCCGGCCTGCCCCCTCGAGATTCACCGGGGGGAGATGCCCCCGGCTACTGGAAAAGCAACGGCGCGAACTCGGCGAGGTATCCCCTCCAGACCGGCCAGCTGTGGCCGCCCTCGGTCAGGAGCCACTCGTGCTTGATGCCCGTCTCCTTGAGGACGGCGATCATCTGTTTGTTCTCGTCCAGAAGAAAGTCGTCTTTGCCACAGGCGATCCAGAACAGTTTTAATTGCCGATTGGTTTTTTCGGGGTCATCCAGCACGGCCCCGACCGCCTCACGCTCCGGGACTCCGGCACTGAAGGCGCCCACCCAGGCAAAGGTTTCGAGTTCGTTCATTCCGATCGTCAACGCGTGCTTCCCGCCCATGGAAAGTCCGGCGATGGCGCGGTTTTCGCGGCCCGGCTTCACGCGATAAAGTTTTTCCACCATGGGCAACGCGGCGCCCATCAGGTCGCGGCGCAATTCGTCGGTGTTTTCCTGTGAGCGGGCGCCGCCGAAGGATTCCGGGATCGGGTGGCCGTCCAGCATGAGCACGATCATGGGGACGGCTTTTCCGGCGGCAATGAGATTGTCGAGGATCCAGTGCGCTTTTCCATACCTGGTCCACGTGGCAAAGCTGTCGCTGTGGCCGTGCTGCAGGACCAGCAGCGGGTAACGGCGATCGCCGGTCTCGTAACCCGGCGGCGTGTAGACGTGCATTTCGCGGAAGCGGTCGATGGGCGCGGAGTGGTATCCATGCAGGTGCACCGTGCCGTGAGGGACATCCTTAAAGTCGTAAAAGTGGTCGCCCGGAATGTGCAGGATGCTGGTGCGCGGCGCCCGCTGCGGCTTGAGCTGCGGATTTCCCGGATCGACCATCCTCACGCCGTCGATGGTGAAGTTGTATCCGTAGAGGCCCGGCCCGACGGATTCCAGCGTCGCGGACCAGGTGCCGTCGTCCCCGCGCGTCATCGCCACCTTGCCCTGGATCATTTCGCCGGAGACGGAGACGTCTTTCGCGGATTTCGCCTGCACCCGGAAAGTGACCCGGCCGTCGTTATGAATGGTCGGGGAAACCACGGGCGCCGGGCGCGCTTTGCGGGCACGCTTCGGTGCGTCCGCCCCGGCTGCCGGTTTTTGACCGCAGATTACCCAGAAGGCGCAGAAGCTGAGAACTAGCAGGATCGATTTCATGATGGATCGGGCGCTCCGCCGCGCGATGAACGACCAGCGCTTAAACGTTACAAGGTGCGCCTCGCGGGACTCGGCTATCGCACCTCAACACAGGAGACGCCCTCCCGCAAAGCACAAACCCCCGTAAGGGCGGCCCAGGCGCGGGGGCGAATAAGCCGCTATCGAAATATGCCTAAAAAGCTCGCAGAAAATTGCGCGAATCGCAATCTTGTCGGACGGATCGACACGCTGACCAGATCCGGGAGATTCACTCGCAAGCTCCTGCATGAAACTCTTTCTTTCCCTCGCATTGCTGATTGGCGTCCCCCTGTTCGCCTCAGCGCAAGTCCCGCAAACCATCGAGGAAACTTGGGCTGTATTCGATCCCCGTGCCGAACCGCTGGAGACGGAAGTCATTCGCGAAACCATCGATGAGCGCATCGTCCTGCGACAGGTCCGGTATGTCGTCGGAACCTTTAACGGAAAGAAAACGCGCGTCGCCGCTTTCTATGCCTTTCCCGAAAACGGAGGAGACCTGCCCGGCATCGTCCAGATTCACGGCGGAGGCCAACGCGCCATGCCCGAGACGGCGCGCTTCTGGGCATCGCACGGATACGCGACGGTCGCGGTCAACTGGGGCGAACACGTCATTGGTGAAAAGGAGGACCCCAACACCGATTGGGCTGGGATCCCGGCCGGGTTCCTGGAACCGAAGCATCACAACGATGTCACTCCCGGCGAAGGCACCATCCACGCTGAACCGCATCCCTGGAACAGCAGCTGGTTGCTCTACTCCGCCGCGGCGCGACGGGCGATCACCTTTCTCGAGGAGCGGCCGGAAGCCGATGGTTCCAATGTGGGCCTCACCGGACACAGCATGGGGGGCCGGCTCACCGTGCTCACCGCGATCGATCCGCGCGTCAAAGCGGCCTCCCCCTCGGTCGGTGGAAGCGGTTACCTTTACACCGATATCGCCGGCGTCCCCGGCTCGGCCCGCCGCATGCAGGCGGACCTGGAACTCTATAACGCCACCCTGGACTGCAAAAATTACTGGCCGCGCATCCAGTGCCCGGTGATGTTCCTCGGCGCGACCAACGACTTCAATTCGCCGATGGAGAAGGTCATCCGCGGATTCCGCAGTCTCCCGGACAACAACGGAGCAATGTCCTTCACGCCGCACATGAATCATCGTTTCACCGCGGACAATTACGCCGCCCGGGTGCGGTGGTTCGAAACCCACCTCAAAGGCGCGTTTCAATTCCCAAAGACGGCGGCCGCCAGACTGGACCTGGAACCCGAGGACGGGATCCCGCAATTCATCGTCCGCCCGGATCTTTCGGGACCCCACGAACTGGTGTCAGTGCAGGTCTTCTACGGGTATGACCGCGATCCGCGCGCCCGCTTTTGGCGATCGGCCGAGGTGACCCGCGATGGAGACAGGTTCACAGCGCCCTGCCCTGTGATGGATCTCGACGAGCCGCTCTTCGTGTTTGCAAATGTCACCTATGACACCAGCAGCCCGCTGGTGACGCCACGCGGTCAGGAGGACACTCCGATGCTTACGATCACGAGCCAGTGCCGCCAGGCTTTTCCCCATCAGCTGGCCGAGGCCGGAGTCGTGGCAAGTGGGGATCGCCGGCGTCAGATCGAAGATTTTTCTCACGGCTGGCGGGACTGGTCACGGGTCGGCGTTGGCCATTCGGCGCATTGGAACTACGAGACGCATAAAGTCAATGACCCCGCCTTCGCCGGTCCGCGGGGCGCCTCGCTGGCGCTCGACATCGAGACGACCGCCCCAAACGAAACCCTCGCGGTCATTCTGGAAACCGACAAATGGCGCGGTTACACCGGACGCAAGACGCGACGCTACACCGCCCTCGTCGATCTGAATGTTGCAGGCCCACATTCCGTCCTACTGCCAGTGAGTCGCTTCGTCACGCCGGAAGGCGAGGTCCTCGAGCACTACGATTTCGTGACCAGCCTGATCCTGACCCCCGGCCGGAAAGAGCGGCCTGATTCCGTTTCCGAAGAGTGGCAGGGCCGAGTTCCCACTTTCAGCAAGATTCGCTGGGAGGGTGGCGACTTCGCTCCGAGGCCGCGGCCCTACCTGAAACAAGGCGCTTCCATCCGTTAAGCGCGAAGCCGAGAACCACAACGCACCGCTCCCCTTGATTGTATCATCCCATCTCCCGAATTACAGCCCTTTGGACTGCGGCAGGCTGCTGCGACCGGTCCCTCCCTACTCGCCATCTTCCCTCGCAACCTGGTCATACTTGAAGCTCAAAATCGTCCCCGCCCAGGCCGGCGTGACTGCCTCCTCAAAGGTCGCCGCGCTGCACCATTTCCATTACGCACCCACTCGCACCGATCCATGATGCTCCGCATTCTGATGCATATAATTCAGTCGCGCCAGGTAGCTCCGTTGATAGGTAAGAAGAGTTTCGCGATAATTCTGCCACAAACGCGTCCCGCCCGGTTGGTTCTCCCGCCGCTGCAACTCTTTTGTCGTCAGGCTGTGCAACTTTTGCAGCATTCGACTCAACGATTGCGCTCCGCCTTCTCTTCGTGGACTGTGAGCCACCAAGTGATAATGATTCGAGAGCACGGCCCAGGCTTGCAATTTCCAATCGAACTCTTCCACCAGATCGAACAACGCCTCCTGAAACCAATCCCTGATCGCGTCGTCGGCAAGAAGGCGCGCCCGATGTCTCGCGCGCGCCGTCACGAAGTAAACTCCCGCTTCGCCGAGCCGGTGCGGCGGCGCGTGCGGCCAATCGCAAGTTCCTTTGGCAGATTCTTGCTCTGTCGGGAGGTCGGATTCTGCAGCGCCGGCCATCCGGGTAACTCAGATAGGGAGTTGGCTGTTGAGGAGAAAATCATCCGCCCGGCAGCAGGCTGCCTGAAAGAAAGCGGCAGCAGGCTGCGCACAGTCCACGTCCAAACCGTCCTGTTTGCCATCCTTCTCGCATCGTCCTGCGCTGGTGCCGCGGCGAAACCCAACATCGTGTTCGTCCTAGCCGATGATCTCGGTTACGGAGATGTCAGCGCCTACAACCCGGAGTCGAAGATTGAAACACCAAATATCGATCGCCTCGCCGGGGAAGGGATGCGATTTACCGATGCCCACGCCGGGGGATCCGTCTGTGTCCCCTCTCGCTATGCCCTCCTCACCGGGCGTTTTGCGGTGCGCGCAAAACTCAATGTGCGAAACGGACCGGTCATTGAAGAGGACAGGATGACGATTACCTCCATGTTGAGGGATAACGGTTACACGACCGCTATGGTCGGGAAGTGGCACCAGGGGTTCGAAACCTTGACGGGGAATTCCACGGAGTTATTCGATTACTCGAAACCACTGCGTGGCGGCCCGATGGACCGGGGGTTCGATTCCTATTTCGGCATGCACGCGTCCCTTGATATCCCGCCGTATTTCTATGTGCGCGGAAGAACTCCGACCATGCCACCCACGGACGCAGTCGAAGCGAGCGCCAGCATCGGCAGCCCGGAAGGCTGGAACCATATCCAGGGAGCGTTCTGGCGCGCCGGACTGGTGGGCCCGGATTTCAAGCATGATGAGGTGACGCCACGTTTCGCGGAAGAGGCGATGGACGTGATTCAATCCTACGGCGCGGGAGACAAGGAGAAGCCGCTGTTTCTCTACCTGGCCCTGCCTTCGCCGCACACACCCTGGCTGCCAGTGGAAGAGTTTCGTGGGAAAAGCGGCGCGGGCATCTACGGCGATTTCGTGTTGCAAGTCGATGACGTGGTGGGACAAGTCATGGGCGCCCTGGAAGAAGCCGGGCTGTCGGAGGATACGCTCGTCATATTTACGAGCGACAACGGCCCCGTATGGTATCAGGAAAACCTCGAGAAATTCGGGCACAACGCTGCCGGAGAGCTCCGCGGGAGAAAAGGGAACTCCTGGGAAGGAGGCCACCGCATGCCGTTCATCGTGCGCTGGCCGGGCCTGGTCCCTGCGGATTCGGTCTCCCGACAGACAATCGTCTTCTCGGATGTTTTCGCGACCTTTGCCGAGCTCTCCGGCCAAGATGAGATTCCGCAAGGAATGGCGGAAGACAGCGTGAGCTTCCTGCCCTACCTGCGCGACGCTTTGAAGAAACCGGGGCGACGCGACCCGATCGCGCATGATCGATGGACGCTGCGTGATGGTGATTGGAAATTGATCCTGCCCCGGAACCGGCGGGCATTGGGCGGCAAGGATTCTAAAAAGGTCGCCGGAGAACTCTACAACCTGCGCGAGGATTTGGCCGAGCAGCACAACCGGATTTCGGAAGCACCGGAGCGCGCCCGACGCATGCGCGCCCAGCTCGAAGCAATCCTCGCACCCTCGGCATGACAATTATGAAACACAGCATTCGCCTGCTCGTCGCGATCCTTCTATCGCATCTGGCCGCGCTGCACGCCGCCGATTCCCGTCCCAACATCCTCTTCATCTTCGCCGATGACTGGGGCTGGGGTGATCTCAGCTGTCACGGCCATCCCTACGTCAAAACCCCCAACATCGACCGGCTCGCCGCCGAGGGAACGGACTTCCACCGCTTCACCGTCGCCAGCGGAGTGTGTTCTCCCAGCCGCACCGCGGTCATGACGGGGCATTTCCCGGCCCGCTACAATATCGACGGCCACTTCGCCTGGGTGCCGAGCAACGCCAAGCGGAACATGCCCGACTGGCTGGATACGTCCGCGCCTAGCCTGCCCCGCTTCCTTCAAGAGGCCGGATACGCCACCGCGCACTACGGAAAATGGCACCTCGCCAATAACATGATCCCGGATTCGCCGCTCCCCGGCGTATACGGATACGACGAATACGGCGCCTTCAACTGCGCCGGCGAACAAATGCCGGTGCACGAGGACTCGAAGCACGCAAATGCCTTCATCGAAAAGTCCGTCGCCGCAGGAAAACCATTCTTCATCAACCTCTGGGTGCACGAACCGCACACCCCCTTCCACACCGTCCCCAAGTATGAGTGGCGCTTCCGCGATATGGAAAGTGAGGCCGACCGGATTTACGCGTCCGTCTTGTCCCATGCCGACGACCGAATCGGGGAGGTCCTCGACACGCTCGACCGCCTGGAAGTCACTGACAACACCCTGGTCATTTTCAGCTCCGATAACGGGCCGGCACGCGCCACCGGTCCGGCCGAGCTCAAGCTGCAATACGACACCGCCACCGGAGCCGGCTGGGGAGTCGCCGCCGCCAAGGGAATCACGGCAGGCAGAAAAGGTTACAAAGCCGCTCTCTTCGAAGGCGGGATCAATGTCCCCTTCATCGCCCGTTGGCCCGGAAAGATCGCGGGCGGCGTCATCGATGACCGCTCTCTGATCTCGGCGGTGGATCTTCTTCCCACATTTTGTGAGATCGCCGGGGCGAAACTCCCTGATGGATACCAGCCGGATGGCGTCAGCCAGGTGGCCGCCCTTATGGGCAAACCAGCCGACGTGCGCACGAAGCCGCTCTTCTGGAAAATGAAAGGCTCCTGGCCCATCGCCGAGAACAAGCCCCACCACTGGGTGTCCTACGCGATCGTCGATCAACAATGGAAACTGGTGGCCAATAACGATTCCAGCTACGCGGAGCTTTACGACCTCGCCAACGATCCGCTCGAGAAAAACGATCTCAAGGACGACAAACCGGAAGTCGTGGTCGAACTCCTGAAGAAAATCGCGCAATGGAAAGCCACCCTTCCAGGCAAACCGAGCGGTGATGTGTTTTCAGAAGAACGGTCGCAGGATTAAAGCAGCTCCAGCTCCAACCGGTGAGGCATCCACGTCGGTCATTCCGGGGAGACGAGTAACGTTCAGGGCATTTTCACGAATCTCGACAGTCCTATGAATACTCCGCCCAAACGGCGCGAACCTGGAAACAATCTTTCAAGCGGGAAAAGAGACGGCCAGGGAATTGCCTTTTCAATCCCTCCCTTGACCGCATCCAGGCGCCCCGGGCCGGCGGGGGTGCAGCGCGTAGGCCGAAGCAGGCCTAGGGTGTGTTCGAAAAGCTGGGCGAGCGGCGGCGCGAGGGATTTTTCCGGCTGGCAAGGCAGCGCGCGGCCGCGATGGGCGAGCCCACAAAGCCGCGCGAAAACGCCGCCAGACGGGAAAAGCGCCGCGCCCTCGACATCCCTTGCACGGCTAGCCGTGCGTGATTTTTCAGAATATTCTTCATCAGATCCGCCGCCGTCGAGATTTTCGAACACACCCTAGTGCACTGTAACAGATGAAAATGAACCCCGGCGTGTTGACTTGGAGGGCGACGCTTCGTCGTCGCCGCGGTCATGACGAAGCATGACCCTCCATTTGGTGATCACAACTCAATGTTACACTGCACTAGTCCTGGCTCCCGGTCTTTTTGAGAAGCTGGAAGAAACTCGTTTCAGGGCCGTGCACCGCGTATCCTTCGGGCAGTATGCCTTCTCCCACCGGCATGAGGAGGAACTCCCTCTCGTAGTCAGCCCGGTCCACGCTGATTTTCCCGTAGCGTGCAAAATAAGCTTCATACAGGGTCAACGCCTTGAAGCCCTGCCCCATGCCCACGACCGATTTCTCATCGACAAGATCGGTGATCGCATAAACATCGGGAAGAAGCTCCTCATCGCGCGTGGGACGGCCCCAGAATAGAACGGTCAGGGCGACTCCCGCCACCAGCGTCAGCAGGACTGCGCGTGAGAACCACGCAAAGCGCGCCCCGTTGAAATCCACCCGTTCAAGAACCCCCATCACGAAAGGCAGGACGGCGAACCCAAGAGCGATAGCGACAAACGGATAGGTGCCCAGAACATAATACGGCCGCTGCTTGAGACTGATCATCACCGGGAGCACCCCGGCGACAGTCAGCCCCCACATCGGAAGCCCCCGCTTCCAGTCGAAGTTCGGCAACCGCAGCCACTTTTGCAGGACCAGTAGAAGCGCAGTGACCCCGACTAATGGAACCATGGCATCGAAGAATTTGTAGACAATGTACCAGCGATTCTTGCCCGGAAGCTCGCTGGTGATGCTTCTAATCACCTGGACATCCAGATAGTTGAAGAGGTTCTGGGCGGCCGCGGGAGAAACCACCACCAGAGTTGCCACGGGCAGGACGGCGCCCGCCGCCATCACGACCGAATCCGAAAAGAACTTCCTGAATCCGTCTTTCGAAAACAGGAGATGCCAGAATGGCAAACTCAAGGGAAACAACGGAACGAATCCCTTTGTCAAAAACGCGATGGAAAGCATCACGCCGGAAAGGAACAGGTAGCCCCGTCCCTGGCGAGACCGGGACCTGTAGTAAATCAGCACGGATAGCGCTACGAAAACGGTCATTGTGCTTTCGAGCATGTTGTTGGCACAAGCCCACCCGACGCCTCTGACGAGAAGCCACAGCAGCAGCGGCAGGAAGGAGGTCCAGCGGTCCCCTCCCAATTCGCGCCAGATCAAGTGGATGAGATATCCCGTGACTATTGCAATGCACAGAGAATAAAGCCTTTCCACAAAAAGATGATCGCCGAAAACCTCGAAGAACAGGCTCTGCGCCCAGAGCGCGAGTGGCGGATGCTCGTAAAAGCCTTCGCCAAACAATGTTTCCGAAAAGTAGGGCGCCCAAATCGACCCCATCCCCTCCGCCATGTTCCGCGCGATGGCCGCGTAGACCACCCCGTCGACCCACATCCCGTCGGTAAACAGGCGCGTGCAGGTGATCAGGAGAAAATAGGCGACCACCAGCAGGTAGAATGGGAGGATTTCTCGTGGTTTCTTCAACGCCCAAATTCCGGACCGCGCCGCCTGCCGAATCAACGCCCGGAATTCTCCACCAGGAGCGACTGCCTCAAATAACCGCGGAGACTACAGAAGAACGATGGACGGAACTAGAAAATTCTATCCGCAGATGGAAGCAGACTTCTTTCACCGCAGAGAGCGCAGAGGACGCAGAGGACGCAGAGAATTTTTGAATACACGAACTGTTGCGACTTTCCGCTTGGACCGAAGTCGCTCCTAACCAAATCTTTCTGAGATTGATCTGCGCCCTCTGTGTCCTCTGTGTCCCCTGTGTCCTCTGTGTCCCCTGTGTCCTCTGTGTCCTCTGTGTCCTCTGTGTCCTCTGTGTCCTCTGTGTCCTCTGTGGTTAAAAAAATACATCTGCGTCTATCTGCGTAATCTGCGGTCTAAATCTGTGGTTATAGAAGTCTACTACCATCTGCGATTAAAAAGATTTGTCTGTGAGAAAGATTCAGGGACAGGTCAGCTATTCGTGTTCTAACTAAAAACTGTTGACGGAACCGCAGGACACGTCGATAAGCAGCCTATGGACGACCGTTGCGAAAGCGGGATGCCCCGGCATATCCGGGCTTTGATATTCTTTCCCATGATCACCGCGATGATCTTCCTCGCGGGATGTGACAACGCGCAACCTGGGGCGGAGGTTGAGGATGCGGCGGGCGAAGCGGCGGCGGAGGCGCCTCCGGAGTCGCCGGCCACGATCGACGAAGCGATTGCCAGAGGGGATATCGAGGCAGTAAAGAGGATTCTGAAAGAAAACCCCGGCGCAGCGAGTATCGGGACGCGGCCGACTTCACCACCCTTGCACCAGGCGGTCTTGCGCAAGCGCACCGAAATTGCGCTCCTACTGGTGGAATCGGGGGCGGATATCAATGCCGTCGATTCCAGCAAGCGCACGCCCCTCCATCTTTGCGTGGAGCGAGACCTGCCTGACCTCGTCGCGCCGCTGATGCAAGCCGGCGCCAAACCGGACGAACGGGATTCCATGGGTTGGACGCCCCTGCATCATACCGGGGCCAAGAATCGCGTGGCGGTGGCGACGGCCTTGCTCGCGCACGGCGCGAACATCAACGCCACCAGCGAGCGTGGCGGCACCGCGCTCCACGAAGCCGCGGCGAGCGGCGGCGAAGAAATCGTGCAGCTTTTCCTGGATCAGGGGGTCGACGCCTCGGTGGTCGCATCGGACGGCGTCACGGCCCTGGATGTGGCACGGAAGTTCGAAAACGAAGCCGCCATCGCGCTCTTGTCCGGCCCGAAGTGATAACGGACGGGCGGGGGAAACAGGGGCAATCAAGAATGACCTGTGGATAAGAACAGTGATCGTGTGATCTTCAGACGTTCCTCGTGGCCGAACCAAAGTAGCCGCCACACTTCGTGTGGCGATCTATTCCAAGCCCCACACGGAGTGTGGGGACTACTTTTCTCCCGC
>JAHEJT010000166.1 GCA_024638765.1 Verrucomicrobiales bacterium | reverse complement strand
GCGGCTTCCGCGGCGGCGGCGGCTGCAGCGCCGGCTTCGGCGGCGGCTGCAGCGGCGGCGGCTTCGGCGGCTTCGGCTTCGGCGGCCGCGGCCCGGCCCTCCGGGGTGAGTTCGCTGTCGGTCTTGCCGTAAGCGTATCCGAGAAAGACGGTAAGTTTCGGATTGAGCTGGTGGCTCATGTTGAAGGCCACGCCGGAACGCGTGATCTCCTGCGGGACGCGGCCGCCCGAATCCTCTTCGAATTCGTGGTAGAACGCGGTGGTGAAGGACGTCCGGGCGAGATCGACGGTGATGTTGTAGCGCAGGTAGTCGGCCGTGATGAAGTTCGCGGTTGAGCCCAGGTCGGACTCCCGCCCGAGACTGATTCCGTGACTGACGCGGGAATTCAACTGACTGATGAGGCTGAAGCTTGCGTAATAGTCGTCGAGCTGTGAGTCGTCCATAATGGTGCCTCCTTCGTCGAAGTCCCCACTCTGAATGCCGCCTCCCACGCGGAAGCGCGTGAAGCGGGTCAGGGGGCGGGAATAGGAAGCTCCCGCGCTCAGGATGGTGGAGTCATTCAGCAGATCGCCATCCCGATCGTTCTTCGAATAGCTGCCCTCGAGGCCGTAAATCGAGAGCTGATCGGGTGAATAGCTCATCGAGCCCGCAAACTGATGCGCGGTGAGGTCCTGACTTGTGATCTCTTCGTTGAGGGCTCTCTGATCGTTGCGATTGATGGCGCCGGCGAAGCTCAGTGCGCTGCTCGCCTGCCAGACGGCGCTCAGGCCGAGGTTGTTGTTGAACTGGCTGAAGTTCCGATTATCCCGGATCTGGGCTTCTTCGGCGATGCGTTGGCGCACGGAGAAATTATCGAAGAGGCTGAAGAACACCCTGCCCAGGTTAAAGTCAAAGGAGAATCGGCTGTCGGGGCTGATGTTGATATTGAGACCGGAATCGCTGATGAGATCGTTGATTTCGGGGTTGAGGAGGTAGCGTTCAAATCCGAGGCCGATGGCGAAGTTGAAGCTGTTGGTTTGAGTCAGAGGGTACTTCATCCGCAGGTTGACGGCGCCGCGGGCGATGATGTCCTCGATCTTATCCTCCATGGTGAGGAGGGCGTTGTCGGTGTAATCGAAGCCGCCGACGAAACCCATGGTGAAGTCCATGGCGCCGAACCGGATATTGGGTTCCCGACCCGGCCGGCCGGCGCTGTAAATGGCGCGGTCGGTGGTGAAGTCGAGAGTCCGGCTGCCGAAGCTTCCGCTGAAAGCGCGGTTGCGGAGGAGGTCGTTGCGATAAGGATTGACGGTGGCGGACTGGGTGAGCTGGTCCTGGAAGGGATCGTAGCCGGCGGCGGTGGTGTCGGGACGCCCGAGACGCGCCTGGATCTTGCGCGCTTCCGCTTCGGCGCTGGGGCGCCGGTAGGTCGCGTCAATTTCGCGGGTCTCGAAATCTTCGCCTTCGAATTCTCGGGCGCCGGGCTCTGTCGAGGGGATCCAGGGGCGGGCGCCCTGGTAAGTTTCCGGGGTAAGTTCGCGTTGAGTGGTGGCCTGCCGCGCCTCCGGTATCCCGCGAGGGCCGGAGGTATCGGGCTGCCGGTCGGCGGCGCGCTCGGCCTGTGCCCGTTCCCGGTTCTCTGCTTCCGCGCGCTGGAAATCGAAGAAGGCGTTCGAATTGGAAGGCTGCAGCAGGCTGGACTGTCCGGGAGAGGGGAGCGGGAACCAGGTTACTAATAAAGTTAGAAGGATTGCGAATGGCCACCTCGCTCGCTTGGGCCGGGTCATCCGCTGAAGCGCCGCGGACCTGTGCTCACGGTGGGAGGGCGGGAGCTCGCTCACGTGTGGGTGGTCTTCGGTTGTCGAGGGATCACGATGGCCCCGTTTGGTTCATGGTTTCCTGTAGAGATGGCGGCGATCCTGACTCCGGCGAAAAACCCTCGTGAGAGGGCGCCTCGCGCGTGGGAGACAGGGCCGCGGGCGGCCGTTTCCCGGCGGACCGGGGGGTGAGAAACGGTCTTAGCAGGGATCGACCCGCAATTGCAAATTCTAAATATTTCTGTGGGAGCGCGCCATCGGGGGCGTTATTTTTTGGGAAAACTGCTCCGGGGGTGGCCGGGGCGGGATCCTCAGGGTGGATAGCGGGGCCCGGGCGCCGCTGCCGCGGTGGGGATCGCCCGGGACTTGGGAGTTGTCGGGCAGCATGTTTTTGTCGTAGGATCTGCGTCCGCGAATGCGGATGGATTCCGCTGTCCCCTGCCATCATGAGGAGCTCTTTATCTTTGCCGTTGCTGTCGTTGGCCGCCGGCGCCCTGTTACTTGGCGGGGGCTGTTCCAAGCTGACGCAAAATCTTGAGGACGACGTCCTGGCGGCGCAGCGTCACCTGCGCGAGGCGGAGAAAGGCGATTTGGAATCCATGGTTGAAGTCGCCTGGCATTACGTGTTGGGGACGGGTGTGGAGCCCGACCGGGAGGAAGCCTTGAAATGGTTTCGGGCGGCCGCGGAGGGGGGGTCCCTCACCGCCCAGCGGGAACTGGCCGATCTCCTTACCGGGGGGGAGGATGAAATTTCCGGGAGCAGGGAAGAGATGCTGGAGGCGGTGAAATGGTATCGCCTCGCGGCGACGCAGGGGGATGGGATCGCCGCCTTCAACCTGGCGCTGCTTTACGAAGACGAGCGGGGTCTGGGTCCCGATTATGACAAGGCCATGGAATGGTATCGCAAATCGGCGGAGCGCGGGGACGAGGGCGGCATGCATTCGGTGGGTCTCCTCTACGAGGAAGGCGCGGGCGTTGAGCAGAGCGATGAGATCGCCTTGGAATGGTTCCAAAAATCGGCGGACGAGGGGTATGCGGACGCCCAATTCAGTTTGGGACTGATGAGTGAAGAAGGGCGGGCGGTCGCACAGAGTTTCACGGATGCAATCGATTGGTATCGCAAGGCGGCTGAGAACGCCAGTCCCTCTTATGACGCCTGCAACCATCTCGCGTGGGTTTATGCCACCTGCGCGGAGGAGAAATTGAGGGACGGCCGCAAGGCCGTGCGCTACGCCCTGCGCGCCGTTTCCGAGGAGCCTGACAACCCGGCTTATGTCGACACCCTGGCGGCGGCTTATGCCCGCAGCGGGTGGTTTGAGGATGCGGTGGACGCCCAGCGCAAGGCGATCGCGCTGCTGCCGGGGGATGAGGATTTGGACGAAGAAGAGCGGGCGGAAAGTCTTGCAGAAATGGAGGCCCGGCTCGAGCTCTATCTGGATGAGAAGGCTTACGCCGAAGCGTCGGCGGGCGAGGAATGAGAGGAGGCCCTTCCGGCGTTGTTGCGCCCCTGCGGCCGGATTAACGGTTGCCTTCGCCGCCTCAGGCCATAGATTTTCTACCCGGCCGCATCCCGCGCCCGGCGAACATATATCCCTCTTACACCCGTGAAAAGAAACAGCGAAGTCATTATCCTGGCGGCGGCCCTGCTGCTGTTGATTCCTTTCCTGCTGGTCTTCAACAAGTCTTCGAGAATCCAGAAGGCTGCGGACCGCGGCGAAGTGTGGGCGCAGTATGAGCTGGGGTCGCTTTACGAGCGGGGCGCGGGCGGTTTCGAGGAGGATATTGCGGCCGCCTTGTCCTGGTACCGCAAGGCGGCGGACCAGGGAGATGTCGATGCCCAGTTCGCGGTGGGCACGCTCTACGATCGCGGAGGGGGGACGCCGCAGGATTTCCAGGAGGCGGTGAAATGGTATTCCAAGGCGGCGGAGACGGGAATGCCCGAAGCGCAGTTCAATCTCGCGATCATTTATTACAGCGGCAAAGGGGGCATCCCGCAGGACTACGCCAAAGCGGAAGAATACTATCTGGCCGCCGCGGAACAAGGAGACTCGGACGCGCAGTATAATCTCGCGCTCATGTACGAGGAGGGCAAGGGAGTTGGGCAGGATCTCGAGCAAGCAGTCAAGTGGTATCGCGAGGCCGCCGATTCCGGCGATAGCGATGCGTCTTACAACATGGGCCTGATGTATGAAGCCGGCAAGGGAGTGGAACAAAACCTGGTGGAGGCGGCGGCATGGTTCCGCAAATCCGCCGAGCGAGGGGACGCCCAATCCCAATTTGATCTTGCGGCGTTGTATTTCCGCGGGGACGGGGTCGAACAGGATTACGACCGGGCCATGATGCTCTACAAACGTGCCGCGGATCAGGGGCTGAGTGATGCCATGTTGAACCTGGGCACAATGTACGAACAGGGGTTGGGCGTGCGCAGGGATTACCGGACAGCACGGGAGTGGTACCGGCGGGCGGCGGCCGAAGCGGACCTTGTGGCGGCGCAGAACAACCTGGCGTGGTTTTATGCGACCTGCCCGGATCCGGAGTTCCGCGACGGGCGCCTGGCGGTGGAACACGCGCAGATGGCAGCGGGGGAGATGCCGGACGATCCGGTGACCAAGGACACGCTGGCGGCAGCCCTGGCCTGCGACGGGCAGTTTGAGAAGGCCGTCGAGGTCCAGAAGGAAGCGATTTCCCTGGCGGAGGCGGAAATGATCGAGGGCGGAGAGGGCCTGCAGGCGCGGGCCGAACGGTTTCGGGGGCGGCTCAAACTCTATCAAGCCGGGGAGGCCTTTGTGGCTGCGGACGCGGATTCCTCCAGTTGAGCTTCTCCCGGAGTCCGGGGCCGGGGGGACGGGAGAAGCCCGCCCGGAGCGGGGTTTCCGGGTGAAAAAGGGCCGCGAGAACTGAAAAACCGCGGTTTCGGGCAAAAAAAGGACTACTCGGAGGGGGGGAATCCGGAGATCCGGGGCGCTAATTTTTCTCGTAAATAATTGATAGTTAGTAACTTAAGACTGATAGGCGGCGGCGGACTGCCGCCATCGGGGGAGGGGGCTGGAAACCGGAATTCTGGTTTCGGGGACAAGATTTTTCTCGACAATGAGACGAAACCTTCGAAAATGTTCTCGACATGCCGGGGATTCACCTCGACAGTGTCTCCCACAGTTTCGTAAACACATCTGAAACACAGACAATTCCCATGAAGATCCTTACCCCGATCCCCCAAGTCGTTTCCGCCCTCGTTGCCGCCGCTGTGGTGGCTGCGTTTTCTATTTCCCCTTCGCAAGCGAAGCTCAGCGCTGACGAAGCGATCCCCGCCGACATGGCGCTGGTCGATGACACTTCGGCCGTGATGTTGCTCGCCGAGAATATCGTCACGGACGGGGGTTGGTATTCTACCGCCGGGGAAGAAGAACCATCTTTCTTCAACGGTAAGAAGAAAAAGCGGACCACAACGAAGAAGACTCCGAAAGTCAAAAAGGAGAAGAAGGCCAAGAAGATGAAAGACCCCAAAGTTGCGAAAGCGACGAAGCAGAAGAAGCAGAAGAAGCAGAAGGGCAGCTGATTTTACGAAACTGATTCATCAGTGAATTTTAAAGAAGGCGAAGCGCACAGCTTCGCCTTCTTGCTTTTAGGGGCGCCGAGTTTCCAGCTCCCGCCCCGTTTCGGCCCGAGGTTCCCGGGGCGCCCCTTTATATCTTCCAGTAGGGATTTCAGGTTGCCCGCTTGCCGAGTCCGCTCCCCGCGCCTACAGTTGACAGGTTAAGGCATGCGATTCACGACGATAGACATTGATTCTCAGGGTGGAAGCGGGGCCAGGAGTGGCCGTAATCCCGTCCGCCTCTTCTGTTGCCTGATTCTGGTCCTCGCCGGGGTGCCCGGGGGATTGGCGCAGAGCGGGGGAACTCCCGCCGCAGCCGCTGAAGCAGAGTCTTCACCTGCAGAGACGGCCCAGCCACGGGAGAATTCGCTGGGGATGAAATTTGTGCCGGTCCCCGGCACCCATGTGCTGTTCTGCACGACCGAAACGACAGTCGGGGATTTTCTTCAGTTCGCCCGGGAGGCGAATTATCCACTGGAAGATGGCCTCCATTTCGAACAGGGAGAGGATCACCCGGTCGTCAACATCAATCGGGAGGACGCGCGCGCGTTTTGTGACTGGCTCACTTCCAAGGAGAGGGCCGCCGGGCTGATCACCGGGACCCAGAGATATCGCCTGCCCGAGTCGCCGGAGTGGAGTCTGGCAGTCGGCTTGATTTCGGCGCTCGATGCACTCGGCCCGCTGGACCAGGAGATTCGCAACCAGAATTTCTATCCATGGGGAGAGCAGTGGCCGCCGGTGGAGGGCGCGGGGAATTTTGCCGCGGGACAGATCAAGGGATATGACGATGCCTTCGAGTACACCGCGCCGGTCGGCAGTTTCTTGCCCAACGAGTACGGTCTCCATGATATGGCGGGAAACGCATGGGAATGGTGTGAGGGTGAGACGCGCTCCGGCGCCCTGCAGTGGGTGCTGCGCGGCGGTTCGTGGGTTTATTTTCTGCCCGACACTCTGCTCGCCGCTTACGAGTACCCTGTCCCTGATCAGCTGCGAGCCGGCAGCTTCGGATTTCGTTGTGTCTTCGATGATCCCTCACTCGCACCCGAAGTCTCCCGGGCGATCCTGGAAGCCCGGGCCGGTGCGCGCGAGGATGCGCAGTCGCGGATTCTGGGCCGGACCGGGAGCGATACTCCGGTCGAGGAATCGCCGGAAGAGGCGGAGAAGCGGTTGCAGGCACAGCAGTCCGCCAAATCCCGTTTTCTCATGCGGGATAAAGGCGAAGGCAGTGAGGGGGACGCGGATTTCCAGGCGGAACGGGCGCGACTCCTGGAGCGGGATCTCGCCGACTCCTCTGAGGGTGATTCCAACCGGGTGCGCAAGAGTCGCATCCGCGTCCGGCCGGAGGGAGTCGTCGCCCGGCCGGGAGAACCGTTTCTAAACAGCCTGGGGATGAAATTCCTTCCTCTCCCCGGCCTGCCGCTGCTTTTCGGCGAGACCGAAGTGGGTATCGGCAATTACGCGGAAATGACCTTGCAAGGATCCGGTCCGGAATTGCCGGTGGCATCCTTCCGGCAAAGTGATGAGGATCCGGTCGTGAAAGTATCGTGGCTGGACGCTGCGGCTTTCTGTGAGTGGCTCACCGAAATCGAACGCGAGGCAGGTTGGATTACCGGGACACAGAAATACCGGATGCCGACGGACGCCGAATGGAGTCGCGCGGCGGGGCTTGAGGCCGGCAGCGGCGAGACTCCGGCGGAACGCGGCCGGGAAGTGGTCGAAATCTTTCCGTGGGGCGACGCATGGCCTCCCCCGCACCGTGCAGTGAATATAGATGCGTCGAAGGTCGAGGGATACGACGACCGCGCCGTTTACACCGGGGTGGTCAAAGGAGGTGAGGCCAATGCCTTGGGATTTTACGGCATGGGAGGCAACGTGTCCGAATGGTGCTGGGACAATTGGGATTTTGAAAGCCCGGAAAAAGTGGTGAGAGGCGGATCCTGGATCACGAACAAGAGAGAACACCTCGTTTCTTCTTACCGGCAGAAACTGGACCCCAGTACCCTCTTGAGCAACGTGGGGTTTCGATGCGTGCTGGTAACGGAATAAGCCTGGCGGCACTGTGCGGAATCCGGCTTGGGAACGGCATCGACACCGGGTCAGGAGAAAAATGGCCCATGGTCCTGAATCTCCTTTCTTCTTCTTAATGGGACAGAGAAATGATTTCCTCCGCGATTGAGCAGTATTGGAAACGCCGGCGTTGCGGGGCTGGAGTGAAGGTCCGTGTATTGGTCGCCTGCTCCATCCTGCTGGTGCTGCTATTTGGCGCTTTTCTTTTTACCGTCAAGCCGGCTTATCGCTGGGTTCGTGAGCGGCAGGCGGATCGATGGGCCCTGGAGGCATCCGCCTTCATTGACGAGGAGGATTGGAAGTCGGCAGTGCCGCGGTTGAATAAGGCTTATTCCAAATCGCCTCGCAGTCCCGTGGTATTGCGCGTGATGGCGGAGCTCTACGGATATGTCGATTTGAAGAGGCAGCGCCAGATGCTCAAGCTCTTGCTTATGTCACCGAAGGCCCTGCCCGAAGACTACCGCGCCTTGGTCGGATTGGAACTACGATTGGGGAACCTGCCGGAGGCGCAGGAAAATCTGGCGACGCTACTGGAAAAATTTCCCGCGACCCGGGAGGATCTTGATATCGCGGTGGAAGTGTCCAAGACCCGGAAGGATTGGGCCCAACTGGAGGAATACCTGCGCCGGATCGCAGAAATTGATCCGGAAGACGAGGAAATCCTTTTTGAGCTCTACGGTCTGCAGACGGGGAGCACCTTTGAGGAGAAATCGCGGGCCGCGTGGGAGCGAATTTATGCGCTGACCGGCGGCGGCGACGAAGTTGCGCTGAAAGCACTGCGACTGATCGTGTCTAGAGATTCGGTTTTCCCTCTCCGCAACGAGGAGATTTACGGGCTTATGGAGGCGCACCCCGACGCCACCCAGGACCACATCGTCTCTACGCTGGGCTGGTGGCACCGCCAGGCGGTGACTTCACGGGAGCGTGACGCGATTCTCGAACGCGCCATCGCGGATCGGCGCGGGAATCCGCACCACGAGAACCGCGCCTTGTTTTTCTGGCTTAACACCCTTCGGGAGCACGACAAGGTCCTGGAACTATTGCCCAAGGAGACTGCTTACTCCGATCCGGAGCTGCTGGCGGTTTACCTGACGGCGCTGATCCAGGCCGAGCGCTGGGAGGACCTGGACCGGATCCTTGAACACGAGGACGAACTTGGCAGGAGCAGTGAGGTGGCGTTCATCAAGGCGCAGTGCGTAATGCACATGAAGGACCGCGTCGCGGATGTTATGAGATACCTGGAGGAGTCTTATAGCCTGGCCATGCTTGACAAACGCCTGGCGATGTTGCCGCACATTGCCACCTTGGCGGAGAACCGAGGGCACCTGGATCTGGCGGACGAAATTTACCGCACCATGACGACGCACTCCGAGATGCGGTCTTCGGGGTACAGCAGCATGTTGCGGTTGGCGAAGCGCCGCAAGGATCTTCGCACGATGCGCAGGATCTGCGAAGAGCTCATCGACCTGGTGCCAAGCAATACGCAGGTACGGAAACTTGCGGCTTACCTGGACCTCTTGCTCGGTGTAAATCTCGAGACCGCATCGGTGGATGTCAAAAAGCTGATTAAAGAATTGCCTCGGGATGAAGAGTGCAAGTTGATGATGGCGTTCGCATATTTCCGGATGGGTGATAAGGCTGCCGCCCGCGAAGTGGCCCAGGAAGTTGATTACTCGAAACTCACTCCATCGTATCGCGCGATCTATGCCGTCATCGAGGGGGAGACCGGCGACGTGATGCGCGCCGTTACGATCGCTGAGAAGATACCGGTCTCACTTCTCTTGAAGGAAGAGCTGGACCTGATTGAGCCCTGGCTGCCGATGCGGCGGTTTTAGGGGTCACTGCGAAGCACCGGGCCCCTCAAAAGGCACCCGTGTCGTCGACGGATGCGAACACCTCCCGGGCGATTTCCTGCATCTGGAGCATCAATTCCACCTGGGCGAGCGGATCCTCGATCCGTTGCGGGCTCATTTGGGAGAACACACTCACCATGCTCCAGCGGTGACTGATGTTGCGGAATAAATTATCACTGATGGTTTGGGTAATGTGGGTGTTGTAAGTGGGGGCCGTGGTGTCGTGCCCTATGTACCAATAGAGTTGGAAAGCCTTTCGGGAAAAGACGTCCCCGCCGGGGAGGCGTTCGTCGCGCAAGAGCGTGAGCAGGGTCGCCTTGAGGGAGCCTCCCTCTTTCAAACGGAGCGAAATCCGCTTGGAACCGACCGTTGACCACCCCTGCGCGGGAAGACAGACTTCCGGCCGGTGCAGGGTGCGGCCTTCCGGACCCCCGATCACCAGGGTCGCCAAGACGGGCGGCTTGCCGGCAGCCTCGTAAATGGAGCGGTGGATTTCAACGCCTTGGGACAAGAGCTGTTCTTCTTCGCCTTTACTGGACTCGCGGATCTCGCGTCCCCAGTAATGGCCGATTCCCGAGGGCAGGACCGGCTTGACGCCGGGAGCGCTAAGGCCTTCGGATGCCGGAGAAAAAAAGCAAATGACGAGGACGACGGAGGCCAAGGCCAGGGCGGTGGCGCTTCTCCAGTAAGGAATGCTGCCGCGTGGGGGGACGGGGGCGACGGCGGTTTTTTTCTTTTTCCTTCCCGCCGGGTTCCAGTGTTCCAGCACGCGTGAGATCGAAAACATACCGGCAAGAGCCACGACGAAGACGGCGATGCCACTGAGTTCGTGATAGGTGCTCGGGGACTCAGTGCCCACGGCAAATTCGGTTCCGAAAAAGACGCAGCCATAGGCGAGGAGGAGCATGCGCACGATATTGCCCATCACCGCCAGGGGAATAGCGGCGGCGAAGAGAGCCAGGCGTTGCCAGCCGCGAGCCAGGGAGAGGTATCCGTAAAAGGCACTGATCATGAGGAGAGAAAACAAGGAGCGGATCCCGCTGCAGGGGTCATCAACGTCCAATTTGAACAAGTCTCCCCGGTTGAATCCCGCGACGGGGTCCTCCAGCGAAATGATGGCGGTTCCCTGGCGCAGGCTGTCGAGTCCGAAAAGGTTGAGGAGGAAGGTGGAACTGGACGCGGCGAAGTGCCGCAGCGGGACCGCGAGCGTTTCCTCGAGGGGGAGAAAGGGCCAGGTGAAGGCGAGGAACAACCAGGGAAAAAAGAGGATCCGCATGAAGCGCCATCCCAGCAGCCAGATGATCATGGCCGCCACGAAAATCTGGGCGGAGGCGTATCCGAGGTAACGGGTGTCGGCGCGGTATCCCAGCCAGTAAATGGTTAAGCTCAGCACCAAGAGCGCAAGGGCCCAGTTGTTTCCGGCGACCGGCACCCCGCGGAGGCGGTCTCGCCGGAGATACACCAGAAGCGCGGCGATGGCAGGCACGAAAAGACAGAAAATCCACTCCCGGCCGGAGGGGCTGGTGACGAGAAGGTAGAGGCCCTTGATCACGCTGATGCGCGTTTCGTAGTGACCGTGCTGGTATGGCCAGATCGCATAGAGGGCGACAAAGGCCGCCAGTCCCGCAAAAGCGCCTGCCCAGAGGCGGGCGCGGCCGGGGGAGGTATCGGCGGCAGGCAGCGCCATTTCCGCGTCTTTACTGGCGGTCGACATGGGGTCTCGAAGGGGCTGGGGGGGGAGGTGGCTGAGCGGGCGTCCG
>JAHEJT010000165.1 GCA_024638765.1 Verrucomicrobiales bacterium | reverse complement strand
GGGAAGAGGACCGCGATTATTACCTGGAACGAAAGTATCCCTCCTTTGGAAACCTCGCACCCCGGGACATCGCTTCCCGTTCCGCCAAGGAAGTCTGTGACGAGGGACGCGGCATCGGGCCGTCCGGGCTCGGGGTCTATCTCGACTTCGCGGACGCCATCGGGCGCCTCGGCGAGAGCACGATCCGGGAACGCTACGGCAACCTCTTCCAAATGTACGAAAAGATCACCGGGGAAAACGCTTACCAGCGCCCCATGCGCATCTTTCCGGCCGTCCATTACACCATGGGAGGTCTCTGGGTGGATTACAACCTCATGAGCAATCTCCCGGGACTCCATGTCATCGGCGAAGCCAATTTTTCCGACCACGGCGCCAACCGGCTCGGGGCCAGCGCCCTCATGCAAGGCCTCGCCGACGGCTACTTCGTCCTGCCGAATACCATCGCAAATTATCTCGCCGGCCAGACTCCCGGCGCTGTCGGCGAAGATCACCCCGCGTTCACGCGCTGCGAGAATGAAATTGTGGAGCGCACCCGCAAGGTCCTCTCCATCGACGGCACCCGCACCGTGGACGATTTTCATCGCGAACTCGGCCTGCTGCTCTGGGACAAATGCGGGATGGCCCGCGACGAAGCCGGTCTCAAGGAAGCTCTCAGCAAAATTCCCGCGATCCGCGAGGAATTCTGGGAGAACGTCCGCGTCCCCGGCGATAACGATAATCTCAATCAGGAACTCGAAAAAGCCGGCCGCGTCGCCGATTTCCTGGAATTCGGCGAAATGCTCTGCCTCGACGCCCTCATGCGCGACGAATCCTGCGGCGGTCACTTCCGCACCGAACACCAGTCGGAGGAAGGAGAAGCCGCCCGCGACGACTCCCGCTTTGCCAACGTCTTCTCGTGGGAATTCAAGGGCGTCGGCGAAACCCCCGCCCTCCACGTCGAGCCCCTCCCCTTCGAAAACGTCACCCTCACCACCCGGAGTTACAAGTAAGCGGCGGGATACTGGATGCTTGATACTGGATACTGGCAGGACGGACTGGATGCTGGATACTGGCAGGACGGACTGGATACTGAATGTTGATCGGCTTAAACCCATGCTTCATCCCGCTTTACCACCCTTGTCATCCCGAGCGAAGTCGAGGGATCTCACGTTTAGGCTGGTGTGTATACGCAATAAAAAAAGGCAGGAACCGTCCTGGATGTTTACCGGCTGTTGGGAATTAAGAATGAGTACGCTGTGGAGAGAGATCCCTCGACTCCGCTCGGGATGACAAATTGTAACATCCAGCATAATTGACCTGAACAATCCTCTGCGGCCCTCTGCACTTCTCTGCATCTCTGCGTTTAGCCTTTCCCATCTTCCATCTTTCATCTTCGCCGGCGTAGCCGGCTCCAATCATGAACCTCACCCTCAAAGTCTGGCGCCAGGAGAACGGCAAAGCCGCGGGCCGCATCGAAACCTACCCCGCCACCGGCATCCCCGTGGAAGCGTCCTTCCTCGAGATGCTGGACATCGTCAACCAGGATCTCATTGAGAAGGGCGAAGAACCCATCGCATTCGATCACGACTGTCGCGAGGGCATCTGCGGCGCCTGCTCGCTCACGATTAACGGCATCTCCCACGGTCCCGAGGAAGCCATCACCGCCTGTCAGCTCCACATGCGCAGTTTCAAGGACGGCGACACCATCTGGATCGAGCCCTTCCGCGCCCGCGCCTTCCCCGTCATCCGCGATCTCATCGTCGACCGCAGCGCTTTCGATCGCATTGTCCAGGCCGGGGGCTTCATTTCCGTGCGCACCGGATCCGCCCAGGATGCCAACGCCATCCCCGTCCCGAAAGACGATGCCGAAGACGCCTTCGACGCCGCCGCCTGCATCGGCTGCGGGGCTTGTGTCGCCGCCTGCAAGAATGCCTCGGCCATGCTCTTCGTCGCGGCCAAAGCATCCCACCTCAACATGCTGCCCCAGGGCGTCCCGGAAAAGAATCGACGCACTTCCCACATGGTGGCCGCGATGGAGAAAGAAGGATTCGGCGGCTGCACCAACCAATACGAATGCTCCGCCGTCTGCCCCAAGAGCATTGGTCCCGGCTTTATTGCCCGCCTGAATCGCGATTACTCCAAGGCCGCGTTTAAGGAAACGCTCGGCTGAACCCGACCCGGCCTCAGGCTCACGCTCCAACCAGGCCCGGCGCTTTTCCCGTAACTGGCGCCCGCCATAGCGCCCGCTTCCAAAGCCATACCGCTGCCGCCATCATGACGAGATCCCGCAGCACAATGTCCCAGTATTGGACTTTTTCTTTACTGCCTCCGAAACAACCGCAGTCGATATCCAGCCCGCGCGCCCAGGCGCTCAGGATCCCCCCCAGGAATACGATCAGCAACACGTTGATCACAAGGAGCGCCCCCCGGTAAAACTTTCCGAAAATCAGTCCCAGTCCCGAGAAAATCTCCAGCCACGGCAGTCCCATCGCCACCAAGGCCGCCCAGGGATCCGGCAGGATTCGAAAACTGCGAATGGCCTCGAGAAAAGCAATCGGATCCGCGGCCTTCAAAACCCCCGCGTAAACGAAGAGGCCGCCCAAAATCACGCGCACCGTAAGCTCCAGCGCTTTCTTCCAATCTCGGCCCACAATCATGACGCAGTGTAATCTAGCCTCCACCATCCGCAAAACCACTAGAAATTACTCTTCTCCCGCGTTATCGTGCAGGCTATGAGTCGCCGCCGTGCTTCCGCGCTCCTCTTTGTCCTCGTAATCCTGGCTTGCGGCACCCCCTTCCCCCTCTCCGCCGCCTCTTCCCTCCCCTTCTCCACCGTCTTCAAGGGCGAGAAAATATTCCACCAGGTGGTCGACAAAGCGCAGCGCGAAAACTGGCGCGCCCTGCCCATCGGCGAACGCATCTCCCGCTTCGCCATGGAATTCCACGGCGTCCCATACAAGAGCTTTACCCTCGAGATCGATGACAAGATCGAAGCGCCCTCGGCGAACCTTCTGGGCATGGACTGCTGGACGTTCTTCGAAATCTGCCTCGGACTCGCGCGCATGCTGGAACAGGACAAACCCGCTTACACACCGCGCGATCTCCTCTCGGAAATCGAATTCACCCGCTACCGCACCGGCGGCTGCCGCGGCAATTATCTCGACCGCATCCATTACCTCGCGGAATGGTTCTTCGAAAACGAAGCCCGCGGCGTGGCGGAAGATATCACCCGGGAACTCGGTGGCGCCCAGCGAGTCCACGGGCGCGAGATCCGGGAAATGAGCCTCCTCTGGAAAAGCTACCGCTATCTCCGCGCGACCCCGCAACTCCTGCCCGTGATGGCCAAGCACGAAGCGGAAGTGGCCCGGCTCCCCGTTTATTATATCCCGAAAAACAAGGTCGCATCGATCGAATCGAAACTGCGCAACGGCGATATCCTCGGCGTCGTCACCAACCAGTCCGGTGGTTTCTGTTCCCACGTCGGGCTCGCCGTCCGCACCAAGGACGGCGTCATGCGAATCATGCACGCTTCGACCAATTACAAGCGCGTCGTGGTGGACAAATCCGTGTCCGGTTACTTGAACTCGTTCAAAAACCACGCCGGCATCATCGTGGGGCGCCCCCTGGATACCTCGCACACCGTGCGCGATTACGCGGAATACCAGCGCAATCTCAAAAAGCTGACGAAGCGCTGAACAGTAGCGGCGGCATCCTGCCGCCGAACCTGAAAAAGAACGGCGGCTGGAAGCCGCCGCTACTTTAAACCCTCTCCACGATTGCGTCTCCCATCTCCACGGTATTCACCCGGCGGGTGCCCTCGGCCTCCGTAAAGATATCGCTGGTGCGCAGGCCGTCGTCGATCACCGCCCGCACCGCCTTCTCGATGCGCGTGGCGGCTTCTCCCAGCCCCAGTGAGTGCCGCAGCAGCATCGCCGCCGAGAGAATCTGCGCGATCGGGTTGGCGATCCCCTGCCCCGCGATGTCCGGGGCACTCCCGCCGCTGGGCTCGTAGAGTCCAAAATAAAGCTCCTCGGCATCCCCAGCAGCGTCAAATCCGGGTCCAGCGGCACGCTGGCCGAGGCTCGCGCTCGCCAGCATTCCCAGCGATCCCGCGATCATCGCCATCTCGTCGCTGAGAATGTCCCCGAACAAATTCGGCGCCAGCACCACGTCGAACCCCTTGGGATTGCGAATCAATTGCATGGCGGCGTTGTCGACATAGAGGTGATTCAATTCAATCTCCGGAAACTCTTTGGCCACCGCTTCCACGGTTTCCCTCCAAAGCAGACCGTTTTCCAGGACGTTGGCCTTGTCGATGGAGGTCACCCGGTGGTCTCGCGAGCCCGCCGCCGTAAACGCGACGCGCGCAATGCGCTCGATCTCGCTCCTCCGGTAAACCATGGTGTCGATCGCCACCGGTTCACCGTCCCGTTCCTCCCGCCCCTTGGGCGACCCGAAGTAAATCCCCCCAGTCAACTCGCGCACGCAGAGGACGTCGAACCCGCCTTCGATGATCGATTCCTTGACCGGGGAAGCGTGCGTCAGGCTGGGGAAACAGACCGAGGGCCGCAGGTTGGCAAACAGTCCGAAGTGCTTGCGCAGCGGGAGCAGGGCCCCGCGTTCCGGCTGTTCGTTGGGCGGGAGGGACTCCCACTTGGGACCGCCCACCGATCCGAAGAGGATGGCGTCGGATTTCTCGCAAGCCGCCAGGGTCTCCTTCGGCAGGGCAATGCCCGCGCCGTCGATAGCCGCCCCGCCCACCAGCTGGTCGTCGAATGCGAACGAGATCGCCTCTCCCGCCGCCGTCTTCTCCAGCACCTTGCGCGCTTCCGCCATCACCTCGGGACCGATGCCGTCCCCCGCCAAAACCGCGATTCTATATTCCTGACTCATGGCCGACGATTCTCTGAACCACCCCCCCGCCCGTGGCAAGCACGAAAGACCAGCGGTCTGACTGCTTCGGTTCCGGAAAGGAACTGCCCCAGGCGTTTACCTGAATGGAGGGCAACGCTTCGTCGTTGCCGCCGATTCCCGGTTACGACAATGCGCAACCCTACACGCATCACCCTGGAGGGGCACGGTCCCAAACAGTACTGCCATAACTTGTTACAATTGTAACAAGTTATGGCAGTACTGAATGGCACTAAGATGAGCATTGTGCCACGGGCAGCTTGTCCCGCCGTAGCTCGAAGAGCGAAGGAGGATCTCGCCCGTGAAATCACCGGCGACTGCTATGCGCGGAGCGCAAGTGGACCCGGCAACGCCTATCCGCAGAGCCTGCCGCAGGCAGGATAAACGCCGGTCTCACTATCCCAGAGTCGCCTAAACTTAGTGCCTTTGCTGTCATTACTGATTCTGTCCCGGAGGGCCCTGCTCCGACAGGGCCGCGCTTTTGCCCTGCACTCAGCGGACGAGGTGACTGATTCGGCGCGTTTGCGCACCAAAAAACCCGAAGGGACACCCCAGAGCGCCGACTTCAGGAGGCGATGAACTCGTCCCTCCGGGAAAACCCATCACCCCGCCCCCCGCGCTTCCTCTATAAACCGTCGCACTTTCTCGAGATCTTTCACGCCCGGAGCGTCCTCCACCCCGCTGGCGACGTCGACCCCCGCAGGACGCACCTCCCGGACCGCTGCGCCCACGTTCCCCGGATCCAATCCGCCGGACAGCACGATATGCAATTCCGAATGATCCTGCACCGCCCTTCGCGCCAGGCCGGGATCAAAACGACGGCCCGTCCCCCCGCGCGCTTCCGGCGCAAACGCGTCCAGCAATACCCAAGGCGTCTCCCAGACACCCAGCTCCGCCACCGATTCCGAATCTTTGACTCCCACCGCACGCAGGAAGGGGATGCCTGCTTCCCGGAGCGCCCGGCAATCCTCCGGCGTCTCCTCTCCATGCAACTGGGCGGCGTCAATCCATCCATCCTCAACCAACTCGCGGATCGTATCGAGCGATGCATTCACAAACACCCCCACGCGGAGCACCCGGGTCCGTAATTCTTTCAACCAGTCCTCGCCCGCGACCGGCCCGAAGTAACGCTTGGACTTCTCCCAAAAGTTGAATCCCAAGGCGTTCGCGCCCAACTCCACGATCGCCCCGGCATCACTCTCCTTGGTGACCCCGCAAATTTTCACCGGGATGGGTTCCGCCTGGAAATAGTCTTCGATCATCACCTCACCTTCAGATAGTTATGTGCCCTTCCTATCGGATTCCGTGAAAAAGGCGCCCCCGGATTACCGCTCCGCCGCACCTCAAATCCCCTCCAAGGGCGTGGAGATCGGAGTTTCCCGCGGGACCAGCACCCCTTCTACACTCGCGAGGATCCGGTCGATGCGCAGCGGTTTCCCGAGGACCGCCTTGACGCGGGCGTCTCGCCTCAATTCTTCCGTCTCCTGCGACGCGGCATCCTCGGCGATATAAATCACGCTGGGAGCGACGGTTTCCCCAGCATGACAATAAGGCCACGCCTTGCTCAGAAGATCATAAAGCAATTCACCGTGCAGCACCGGCAGGGTGAGCTGAAAAATAAAGAGATCGAACGTCATCTTCACCGCGAGCTCAAAGGCGTACTCGGCATTCGGGGTCGTAACCACCTCCGCATGCGTGAAACTCTCAATGGACTCGCGCACCAGGCGGCGCACCGGCATCTCTTCGTGCACCAGCAGCACCCGAGATTCGGCTTTCGCTTCTCCGGAGGGTTCCTCGTCCATCATTCACCCCTAAGAAAGCCAGCACTCTCCGGAATTCGAGAAAAATCCGCTCCCCTTGATTCTTATTGCAGTCAAAAAAGGGCACTTTACAGTGTCCCACGAAGGCCGGACGGCGGTGCCTGTGCCGCTCTCACGACGGTTTTCCATTGCTGCCCCATCCATCCCGTGTCCGCTGATTCCATCCAGATCGTCGGTGCCAGGCAGCACAACCTCAAGAACATCGACGTCACGATCCCGCGGGATCAGCTCGTGGTGATCACCGGTTTGAGCGGCTCCGGCAAGTCCTCCCTCGCTTTCAACACCCTCTACGCGGAGGGCCAGCGCCGTTACGTGGAAAGCCTCTCCGCTTACGCCCGCCAGTTCATCGATCGACTCGAAAAACCCGAGGTCGACTTTATCGAAGGCCTCTCACCGGCCATCGCCATCCAGCAGCGATCGGCGAATCCCAATCCCCGCTCCACCGTCGCCACCACCACCGAGATCCACGATTACCTCCGGGTCCTTTACGCCGCCCTGGGACAACCCCACGACCCTTCCACCGGCGCGCCCCTCCACAAAACCACGCCCCAGGAAATCGTCGACATCATCCTGCACAATCCGGAATCCACACGCGTCGTGATCCTGGCTCCAAACGTCCGCATGGAAGAAGAGGATCCTTCGAAAATATTCGCGGATCTCCTCAAACAGGGGTTCGTCCGCGCGCGCGTCGATGGAGAGATCATCGACCTGGAACAGCCTCCCGCCTGGTCCGGGGATTCCGCGCCCGTCATCGACCTCGTCATCGACCGGATTACGGTGCGCGATGACGTGCGGAGCCGACTCTTCGATTCCATTGAGACCGCCCTGCGCTGGACTCCGCCCCACGTCCATTTCCTCCTCCAGTCGCCCGACGAAAAGGAGTGGCGCCTGGAAAAATTCACCACCACTTATTCCAACCCGCACACCGGCTTCACCATGCCGGCACTCACCCCCAAACATTTCTCCTTCAACAGCCATCTCGGCGCCTGCCCGCGCTGCCACGGCCTTGGATCGGAAATGGTATGCGATCCCGCCCTGCTCGTGCCGGACGACTCCAAATCGCTGGACGAGGGGGCGGTCAAGAGCTGGTGGGCGCAGAACAAGAAACTCAAGGCCGGGCAGGACCGGCAGATCCACGCCCTGGTCCGGCATTACGGAATCGACCGCACCATCCCCTTTGCCGAGCTGCCCGATGAATTCCGGCAGGCCCTTTTCCACGGCACCGGCACCACCCCGATCAAATCCGGCTGGAAAACCAGCGGCACCACCCGGAGCCTCGCTAAACCTTTCGAGGGACTCGCGGCCCAATGCGAGCGGCTCTTTGAGACCAGCGAAAGCGAATTCACGAAACGCAACGTCACTCGATTCATGAATCCTGTGCCTTGCACCCGGTGTCAGGGCAAGCGGCTGCGCGAAGAGATCCTCGCCGTGACCCTTGGCGACAAGGATCCGATCAATATCCAGGAATTTACCGCCCGTAGCATCGAAGAAGCCCACGCCTGGCTCTCCCGGCTTAAACTCAAGAAAACTCGCGAAACCATCGTGCGTCCCCTGCGCGAGGAACTTCTCAAGCGCCTCGGGTTTCTCATCGAGGTCGGCCTCGGTTACCTCACGCTCGACCGCAGGACGGGAACCCTCTCCGGAGGTGAAGCCCAGCGCATCCGGCTGGCGACACAGATCGGATCCGCCCTCGCGGGAGTCCTTTACGTCCTCGATGAACCGACCATTGGTCTGCATCCCACCGACAACGCCAAGCTCATCGTCACCCTGAAGCAGCTCCGTGACCTCGGCAACAGCGTCGTCGTGGTGGAGCACGACGAGGAAACCATCCGGGCCGCGGATCTCATCCTGGACCTGGGTCCGGGCGCGGGACCGCACGGAGGAGAAATCGTCGCCCAGGGCACTGCCGCACAACTCGAGAAAAATTCCGATTCTCCCACCGGCGCGTTCCTGGCCGGAAAGCGCGCCATCGCTCCGCCGCCACAAAGAATCGTCCCCCCCAAACGACGCGCGGGCGGCTCCAGGAAACCGGAGGCGGACCTGCTCGAGACCGGATGGCTCACTGTGCTTGGCGCCGAGGAAAATAACCTTCGCAAGATCGCCGTTTCCTTCCCGCTGGGATGCCTCGTCTGCGTCACCGGAGTCTCCGGGAGCGGCAAATCGACGCTGGTCGACCTCATCCTGCGCCGTGCGCTCTTTCGCCATCTTCACGGCTCCAAGGAAACTCCCGGCGCCCACGAAAGCATCGAGGGCCTCGGCCAGATCGATAAAGCCATCGTTATCGATCAAAGCCCGCTGGGACGCAGCCCGCGATCCAATCCGGTTTCTTATGTCGGCGCCTTCGCCCCCATCCGCGATCTCTTCAGCCAGTTGCCCGCCGCGCGCGCCCGGGGCTATAAATCCGGCCGGTTCAGTTTCAATGTCGCCGGGGGACGATGCGATACCTGCCAGGGCGCCGGGTCCATCCGCATCGATATGCACTTCCTCACCGATGTTTACGTCACCTGCGAAGCATGTAACGGCACCCGATACCAACGCGAAATCCTCGATATCCTTTACAAGGGCCTCCACATCGCCGATGTCCTCAACCTTACGGTCAGCGAGGCCGCGGAGTTTTTCCGGCGTGTCCCCGCCATCGCCGCAAAACTCGATCTCCTCGAAGAAACCGGGCTCGGATACCTGAAACTCGGCCAGTCGGCGACGACCCTCTCCGGCGGCGAAGCGCAAAGGGTCAAACTCGCCTCCGAACTCAGCAAAAAAGCCACCGGCCGCACCCTCTACATCCTCGATGAACCCACCACCGGTCTGCACTTCGCGGATGTGGATACGTTGCTCAAAGTTTTTTACAGGCTTCGTGACGCCGGTAATAGCCTCATCGTCATTGAGCACAGCATCGATGTCGTCAAATGCGCGGACTGGGTCATCGATCTCGGGCCGGGCGGCGGTCCGGACGGCGGCAAGGTCGTCGCCGAGGGTCCGCCGGCTGCAATCGCCGCAGCCGAGGACAGCGCCACCGGCCGCTATCTGCGCGGGGCCCTCGCTTGAGGACACGGGGCGCTTTTTCTCCCGCAGCCCGTCACATTGTTTCCTCGGAATTCGCGTGAATAGTGTTAAGTTGCTCCCGTGTGCACCACCGCCGGGAAATGAAGGATCCCAACTCTCCCATGCCTCTGCGATCCCTGCTGCACTCGCGGTGCCTCGCTTTTCTCGGCGCCGGTTGCGCGCTCTCCCTGACCCTCGCGCCCGCCCAGGAGGTTTCTCCCGAACTGCCCGCCCCCGACACTCCGCACCCGCTCCATCGGACCGCGCTGGAAGCTCTCCAGGATAATCTCCCGGCGGTTGCCGTGGAAAAACTCACGCGCCTCATTGAGGAGAAATCGAAGGCCGGAGCGGATGCGGATTCCATTGCTCCTCTCCTGGCGCTACTCCTCGAAGCCCATGTCCGCCAGGGCCATGCGGCCGAAGCGATTGATTTATCCGCGGATCCCGCCCTCGCCGCGATACCGGCCACCCCTTTCTGGCGTGGGCAAGCCCTCGCGCTGGCCGGCCGGCGCCCCGAAGCTTTGGAAGCGCTGGGCACGGCTCTCGAGAATCCCGCCTTCAACTTTCGCTCGGAAGCTTCTCTCTCCCGCGCCAACCTTTTCGTGCTCGCCGGTGAGTATGATCAGGCGGTCGAAAGCCTGGCCCCCGCGCTGGACTCGGAAGACCCCGACACGGCGACCATCGCCCATTTACGGGCCGCCGAAATCCTTTTCCTGCAAAACGACGTCGCGGCGGCGCGCAGCCATCTCGGTGCACTCGGAGACAGTCCCCCGCCCGGAGTGCGCAGCGGGGCGGATTATTTGCGCGGACGATTGGCCCTCCACGAAAAGGAATGGGAAGAAGCGGAAAGAATTCTGTTACGGCTCGTCGACAACCCCGACCCCGAGTCGTTCGACCCGCGCATCCATCACGCGGCTTACGTCGCGCTGGCGGACGCCTATGCCGGACGCAATGAAACCAACAAAGCCGAGCGCGTCCTCAAGGCTTTCCTCGAAAAATTCCCGTCGAGTCCCTTGCTCGACCTCGCCTTCGAAAGACTCGACCGCTTCGGCGTTTTTTCGCGCACACTGATCGATGAAGACCTCCTTGCCTGGTCGCAGAGCCCGCGCGTCGAACTGAAAACGATTTCCGCCTATTACCTCGGCCTCGCGCAAGCCGGCGCCAAGAAACTCCCGGAGGCGATCGCCACCCTGGAAGCCTTGGTTATGGCCTCTCCCGATCATTTCCTGCGGGTGCCCGGGCTTCTCCAACTGGCGCGTCTTTACCTGGAACAACCCGATACCGAAAAAGCGCTCGCGACCGTGAGCCTCATCCGCGAAGCCACGGACACGCCGGAAATCCTGGCCCAAGGCGAT
>JAHEJT010000164.1 GCA_024638765.1 Verrucomicrobiales bacterium | reverse complement strand
TTCCTTTACGTCGCGTATAACGCGCCCCACTGGCCCCTCCATGCCCACCCGGAGGACATCGAACAATTTCGTGGCGTTTACGACCGTGGATACGCTGCGATCCGTGACGCACGTTACCGGTGTCAGCTCGATATGGGCCTCTTCGATGCAGAAGCGGCGCCCCTCAGCACACCGGAAGCGGCCACGGACGAAGCCTGGAACGCCCTCACCAAAGAAGAACAGACACATGAATCGCTCCGCATGGCCATTCACGCCGCCATGGTCCATCAGGTCGACCGCAACGTCGGCCGCCTCGTGGGAAAGCTCGAAGATCTCGGCCGGCTCGACGACACGCTCATCCTCTTTCTTGCCGATAACGGCGCCAGCCCGGAACGCCCGAAGAAACCCGACGTCGACCCCGATGCCGACTGGGGATCGGTCGGCTCCTTCGAATCCATCGGCCGATCCTGGGCCAATGTCTGCGACACGCCCCTTCGCAAATGGAAAGCCACCAGTCACGAGGGCGGCATCAACACGCCCATGATCGCCCACTGGCCCAAAGGAATCAAAAAGCCCGGCTCCATCTTCCGTCAGCCCTGCCATCTCATCGACCTTCTGCCCACCTGGATGGAACTCTCCGGCGCCTCCCACCCCGGCGAATCCACCGGGTCTCCGATTCCCCCTCTCGAGGGCATCAGCATCACGCCCTCTTTTCAGGGCCAGCCGCTCGCGCGCAACGCCCCGCTCTTCTTCGAGTTCGGAAGCGGCAACGCCATTCGCGATGGAAAATGGAAGCTCGTCCGCGCCCGCAATTCCCCCTGGGAACTCTACGATCTCGATGCCGACCGCACGGAAACGCACGACCTCGCCGCCGCCCACCCCGAGCGCGCCGCAGAAATGGACGCCCAGTGGGAAGCCTGGTTCAAGCGCTGCACGGGCAACCCCTATCCGGCTTCAAAGAAGAAGGGCAAGAAGCAGAATGCCAGGCGGAAGTAAGACCCCCCGGCACAATTCCTGAACCGAGGGAGGAGTTTATCGCCTCCTGAAGTCGGCGCTCTGCGGTGGCGCTGCCAGAGGACCGCGGCTCCGCCGACCAGGAGAAGCACGACGCGCCCCCAGACCAGAAAAAATGGGGCAATGAATCCAAAAGAAGAGGATCATCAAGAAAACTTAAGAAAGAAACCGGAAAGTTCGGCCACCGCGATCCTGCCCCCAAACCCCGGTAGTTGCTTGGATTCGGCGGCACGAGAGCGCCGGACGGTGCGCGATCCATCGTCTTCCGCCCGCTTGACAGCCCGGAAGAACGCTGCGTAGTCTGACAATCCCGCACGAGTCCCGTCCGCCCGGTGGGCGGGGGTGTCGAAGGCCTCACCGAGCTCCTGCCCATGAAAATTCATCTCCTCCAAGCCAAACGTGATCTTGGCTGCAGGACGAATAAAGACACGAACGGCGGTTACGGCACCGCCAACGATTATGGCGACAGCCTGGCTTCACGCCTGCTCGCGAAGCTGAAGTCCCGGGCCCACAATTTCCCCGAACTCGCCCCCGCTTACGCCGCTTCCATCCTGCGCGCCCAGGGGCATGCGGTCACTTACGGAGACAATGAAGTCAATCCGGACGCGGACGTAACCCTGCTTCAAAGCTCCATCGTCCACTACAACGAAGAACTGCGTTACGCCCGGCGTCTGAAAAAGGATTGCCCCGGGATGAAAGTCGGGTTTTTCGCCGGCGTGAGTGATTCTTTTGCCGAAGAATACGCCGAAGAATTCGATTTCGTGATTACCGGGGAGTTTGAGGGCGCGCTTCTCAACAACGACATCGCGGACTTTTCCGGTAAGATTGCCAGCCCCCTCGTCGGCGATCTCGATACGATCCCGTTCCCGGACTGGAGCCATATCCAGCGAGATCGGAAACGCAACCTAATCACCGGCAAGAAGGGATCCACCATGCTTCCCATGATTGGAAGCCGCGGCTGTCCGATGTCGTGCCGCTTTTATTGCACTTACCCACTCACTCAAGGCAGGCGCCAGCGCTGCCGGAGCGCTGCCAACATCATCGACGAGGCCGAACACCTCCGTCGCAGTTACGGCATGGATCTGGTGATGTTCCGGGATCCCATTTTTTCAATGGACATGGAGCGCATCCATGAACTTTGTGAGGAGATTCTCACCAGGGGTCTCCATTTCGATTGGATCTGCGAAACGCATTGCAAGTTTCTCGATGAGCAGCTGATTCGCATCATGGCCGCCGCCGGGTGCCGCAGCATCAAACTGGGCATTGAATCCGGAAACGACGATGTCATGAAGGGCTCCAATCGCAGGTCCCAGGCATTCAATGAACAACGCCAGGTCCTGGATTGGTGCGAAAAATTCGACGTCCGGGTTATCGCCTTCTACATCCTCGGCTATTTTGACGATACCCTGGATACGGCGCGGCGGACAATCGATTACGCCCGCATGCTGAACACGTACGGGGCTCAGTTCTCCGTGGCCACTCCCTATCCAGGGACGCCCTGGTTCGAAGAATTGAAGAAGGAGAACGAGCAGTTTGATCTCTCGGACAACATGGATGACTACACCCAGTATCATCTCGTATATCGCCATCCCCATTTGACCGCTGAGGACATCCGCAAACTCAAGAATCGCGCTTACAGCAGGTACTACTCGAACCCGCGCTACCTGCTCCACCACCACCTTCCCTGGAAAAAGTTCCTGAAGAAAAACGCCGGGCCGGAGGCGCTCTCCGGAACCGGATCGCCCGCGCCGGCCGAGTCCGCAGGAGTAGCTCTACATCGCTAGTTTTCCGCGCAGCGCCCAATCACGCTTGACGGTAACTCAAGCGCCGCGGCTGCGAGGACGGCATCTTTCGCGATTCTCGCTTCACCCGACCCATGGAAACCGTCGATATCTTTGGAGTCGCCGTCCATCGAGTCACCTTTGAGGAGGCGGTGCGCTTCGTCCGCACCTGGCCTGGCTCCGGCCACAGGGAGCCCGCGATCGTCTCTTTTGCCTGCCTTTACCCGATGTTCCAGGCCCAGCCGAACAAGCCCTTCCACGGCGTCTATGAGGATGTGAATCTCGTCCTCAACGACGGCCGAAACCTTTCGCGGGTGGCACGGATGCTCGGCACCCCCCTGTCTGAGAAGCGGATCGCGGGAATGGATTTCCTCCCGCGACTTCTCGCCGAAGCAGGCCCAGGCGGCCAGTCGGTCTACGCCATCTGTTCCGGCGATGTCGTCGCGCAACGATTCCGGGAAACTCTGCTGACACGCTTCGGGCTCGCCGCAGATCAGATCAAAGGATTCTTCTGTCCCCCCTTCAAAGAGCGTTTCGAATCGCCGGACTTCTCGAAGGCAATTGCGGAGATCAACGAACGGCGGCCGGACTTCGTAATCCTCGGTATCTCAAGCCCTAAGCAGGAGCGCATCGCCAAAATGCTCCGGCCGGAATTGCAGCTCCCCTGCGTCTTGCTCTGTCTCGGGGGCGCGGTGGAAACCACCGCCGGAATCATCCCCGTGGGTCCGCAGTGGATCCGCGATGCCGGACTCGAATCGTTTTACCGGGTCTACCGTGAACCCGGCCGCCTCTTCCGCCGCTACATCATCTCCAATTCCGTTTTTCTCTGGATACTTGCCAAAGCGCTTACCCGGCGCTATCTCATGCCGCGGAAGAGAGCCTGACGGCACAAAATCCCGGAGCCCGCCGGCACCGAGTGACTCCGAATCCGGCCCGGCCAAGGCGGCGCAGCCGGTCGTTACGCCCGGTTGCGCCGGAATAGAATCAGCAGGCCGCCGGCCGGCAGCAGGCTGAAGAAAGGAAATTACCTGTCACGCCAGTGCTGCGTCTTCTCACCCCAGCAGATCTTCGAGATCGTCGGGGGGATCGCCCTCGATCTCTTGCCAGCGCTCTTCGGAGATGTCCTCGAGGAATCGGAGCAACGGGTCCGCGGTGTCAATCGCCTGGTAACGCTTCGCGATGTCGATGATCTGGTGGACCTGGTCGAGGTAAGTCTCAGTGATCGCTTCGCCTTGCTGGGTGGAGGCCGCTTCGCTGTCAACATAAGCAATGCCGCGTTTCTTGAGCTTGATCCCCCCCGACACGCAGGCCTGCAACAATTCGATCTGGTAAGGAAAGGTGTAAATCCCGATCTTGCCCAGGATCTGTGCGAGCGCCGGCGCCGAAAATGCTTTGAAGGCGCGGTTGGTGTCAATGACCCTGGAGGCCAGTTCGGGAAGAAGATGCCGCCAGATCTTGATGAACAGTTGGCCGCGCGTGTCCCGGGAACCACCGATCAGCGCAACCGAATCCGCTTCCCTCCGGGAGCCCGCCACCGCTTCCGCATCACCCGCCGCAATTGCTTCGACGAGCAGACCCAGCTGCGCCGGATGGACGGAAAGATCGGCATCGTTATCGACGATGATGTGGAGACCGCGCACCTCTTGATAGACCGTCTTGCGCATTCCAAAGAGCACCGCGCCGCCTTTGACGCTCCGGTTAGCACCGTCTTTGTGCGTCAGGCCCGGCGGGACATCCGGGTCGCCTTTGTCGATGGCATCACCCAGGAAAAGAACCCGGAATTTCCCGTCGCCCAGCTCGGCCGCATAATCACTCTCGAGAATCTCCGCCGCCAGGTGGCCCGATCCATCCGGGCATTCATCGTCAATCACGACCATCCGGCAGGAAAGATTCGGATTACCGCTCTCCAAACTCTTGAGCACCCCGGCCTTGCAACGGATAGAGTCCTCTCCGTGGGGATGCTCTTCCCGGCGCCGCATCCGTCCCGTCTCTTTGTAAACCGGATTCAGTAAGGTAATCGTCACCGGCTCCTGCAGGCATCCCAGGATGCGCCGGGACTCGGCGATCTTGAGCGCGATCCGGAACCCGAACGCCTGCGCGCGCCTGGGATCCTGTCGCGCCTCTTGATCCAGGACGGCGTAGCAACTATCCTGCCCGGTATACCAATCGACAACTTCTTCGATGTAGGATCGAAATTCCGGAAGGGTCGTGTCATAAGCTTCCGTAACCGGTGGGGCCTTGAGAAGGATGTCGTCCATTTAACCCGAGTCTGGCACCGGCGGCCGGGCTCCGTCGAACTGATTTTGGGGTGCACACCCCCGCATCAGCCGGCGGCGGCCGACCCCAGCCCCCCGATACCACCGGTGTGTGCAAAGGACGGAGTCCCCGGCGCATGGCGGGATGGGCCTTGAATAGCAGGTTGCGGATAGTCCATGATTCGAACTCCGCAGCAATCCGCGGACAATGGGCTCCGTGGCTGCGGGAATACGCGGGGCTGAAGAAGAGGATTCCCGGCGATTAAAAATCACGAGAATAATGAACACAGTCGTAGATGACCTGATGGTAAAGGGGGTGGTCACCGTATCACCCGAAGAGACAATTGGCGCCGCCCGCAATCAGATGCGGGAGCAAGGGGTCCATGCCCTGCCGGTGGCCGATGCAACCGGCCACCCCGTCGGGATGATCACCTCAAATGATCTCCTGGAAGATCTGCCCGACGACACGTTGATTGCAAGGATCGTCGATCCGAAGGTGTACACCGTCCCTCGTTACGACGGCGCCCACATCGCTGCGCGGATCATGCGTAATCACAAAATTCACCACCTCGTGGTGACCGAGGAGAAGAAGATCGTGGGGATCCTCAGCGCGTTCGATTTGCTCAAGCTGGTCGAAGAACACCGCTTCACGATAAAAAATCCCCCGGCGGAATCGAAAAGGAACCACAAGGCGTGATCACCTCGATGGCACAGGACGATTCGCGGGCCGTCCGCCACATGATTCTCCACCGGTCTCACGCTTGTGACAGGGTCTGAAAACCTGTCTCTATTGGATTGGTCCGCCCCTGATCCTGAGCGCAGCAAACCGCCGGAAATGAAAGCCATCCCATGACTGATCGACGCATTTCAATGCTAACGACAATCGCCCGGTGTCTCGCATGCCTCTCCACATTGATCCTTGTCGCTGCGCCGCTGTCCAGCCTCGCCGCGGAACGGCGCCCGAACATCATCCTGATCTTTACCGATGATCAAGGATACCAGGATCTCGGGTGTTTCGGCTCTCCTTCCATCAAGACGCCGAATCTCGATCGGATGGCCTCGGAAGGGCTGCGGCTGACGAGCTTTTACGCGCAACCGGTGTGCGGCGTCTCGCGCGCCGCCCTCATCACCGGTTCCTACCCCATCCGCGTCGGCGAACCGGGAAACCTCAAACGCCTGCATACCGTGCCCCATCCCGAAGAAGTCACCGTTGCCGAAGTCCTCAAAACTGCCGGGTACGCGACCGGAATCATCGGCAAATGGCACCTCACGGATACCGACAAGACCGCGCCGGGAGGATTCGACCCCGTCACCATGCCCAATGCCCAGGGATTCGATTACTTCTATGGCACCCCCAAGTTCAACGGATTCACGGTCTTCGTCGAGGACACGAAGTTCCGCAGCCCGATCTTCCGCGACACCAAAGTGGTGGTCGAGGCAGTGGACAGCTGGGATCACATCACGGCCGATTACACCCGCGAAGCCGTTGCCTGGATCAAGAAACATCGCGAGCAACCGTTCTTTCTCTATCTCGCACACAATCTCCCGCACATACCTGTCGGCGCCTCTGAAAATTTCAAAGGGAAGTCCGCCGGCGGTCCCTACGGCGATACCATCGAGGAAATCGACTGGTCTTGCGGCGAAATCTTCAAGACCCTGCGCGCACTGGACATCGACGACGACACGCTCGTCGTCTTCACGTCGGACAACGGACCGTGGATTGAAACGACGCGTGCCATGAAACCGAATGGCGCGGATTTCATTCCTCGCGATCATTCCGGCACCGCCGATCCCCTGCGCGGCTGGAAAATGTCCGCCTGGGAAGGCGGCTCGCGCGTGCCCTGCATCGTGCGATGGCCGGGAAAAGTCGCCGCCGGACGCGTCAGCGACGACATCCTCACCACCATGGACCTGCTGCCGACCTTTGCCGCGCTTGCCGGGGCCGCCATCCCGGAATCAATCCGGCTCGATGGCCTCGATGCCACCGATTTTCTGCGCGGCAAGTCCGGCGCAAGCCCGCGTGGCGAGTATCTGTATTATGCCGGCTGTCTGCTGACAGGTGTCCGCGTCGACAAATGGAAACTCGTCCTGCCGCGCCAAGCCGCCCCGCCGGGCACCGGCTGGTGGGGTCGCATGATCGATGCCGTGCCGGAAATGCAGTTGTTCAATCTCCAGGAGGATCCCGGCGAGACGACGAATCTCGCCGGCAACCGTCCCGAAGTCGTGGCCCGTCTGATGCAACGCATCGAAAAAGCGCGCGCCGAGCTGGGCGACATCGACCAGACCGGCCGCGGCGCCCGGCTCTTCGAAGAGGGACCTCGCAAGCTCCAGGTCCCATTGCAACCCCGCGCCGCGCGAAAGGCGGCGACCACACCCGCCACCCGTTAAATCAAGGTCGGGCAGGTTTTTCGAGACGCGCCATAGCCTCGCGCGACGCCAGGCAACCCGCCATTTACCTCGTCCGTAAGACGGGTTGCCAACCCGTCCCTCTTCCGCCAACCCGTCCCTCTTCCTGATGTGACGCAGACGCAGCCCGCCCATCACGGCGCCGCGTCGCGCTGCCCCGTGAGACGGCTCACAACGAACCCCGCCACGTCCCGCACGTCCTCTTCCCGCGCCAGCTGCAAAGCCGTCGCATGCATGCGCAGGGAGGCCACGTTGGCCGGATCACTCTGGCGCAGATCCGCCTGGAATTTTTCGATCTGTGCCACCAGGTACCAATCCTGAAACACATACAGCGGTGGACTCAGCTTCGCGGGATCTCCTTCCGCCTCCCGTCCGTGGCACTCCGCACATTGCGCCTCGTAAAGCTTCCGCCCGCGCGCCAGATCAGCCCCCTCCGCCACCGTCAGCTCCGAAACCACCGGCCGCATCCCCGCAAGGTATGCCCCCATGGCCTGCATCAAATCCAAACTCATCGAACTCGCAATTCCGTGCATCTTCAAGGCGCCGCCCGCGGCATCCGGCTCCATCCCCCGCAGGAGCCCCTGGAATTTTGTCAGCTCGCCCACGACGTAGTAATCCGGCAGGCCTGCCACTGCCGGCACCAGCTTGGGATTATTCCCCTCCCCCGCCGCGCCGTGGCAATCCGCACAACCCACCGCGTAAAGCTCCGCCACAGAACCCGCTCCTTCCACAGTCTCGAGGGACTCCGCCTTCCCGCCGACGCCGGCCTTTTCCTCACATCCTGCGCCGCAGATGGCGATCGCAACCGCCGCTACCAACAAGATCCACCCCTTTACCAAGATCCATCCCTTTCCCTTCATCGCCCCCTCATCCTATCAAATACGACCGTTCCCAAGAAACCTTTCTCTCACCTAAAAAGGCCGGAATGGACGGCGAGCCTCAATGTAGTCCCCACGCTCCGCGTGGGGTTTTTCCCGGAACTCCCACGCGGAGCGTGGAAACTGCTTTCTGCAGCCTCGAACCGCTTGTCCTTCGAAGCTCTAGCGAAGAAGGATAACGCCGGCGCAACCGGCCTACCCCAACGCCTTCAGGATTTCCTCCGGCTCCATGCGATGGGTGTAATCCTTGTCCACGTAGGCGCTGCGAATAATCCCGGTCGTATCGATGATGTAAGTCGCCGGCACGGGCACCTGCCAGGAGTCTTCCTGGTTCCACGCCGGGATATCCAGTCCCCACTTGATGTAAAGTTCCTGGATCTCATCGCAGATCCGCATGATCAGTCCATACTTGGCAGCGATAGCGTTGTCAGGGTCGATCAACACGGGGAAAGACAGCTCCTTCGTCTCGACCGTCTCCTTGGCTTTCTCCCGCGTCTCCGGGCTGATCGCAATCAACTCGGCGCCCGCTTCGCGAATCTGCGGATAAATCTTCCGCAGCGCCGCAAACTCCAGGCTGCAGATGGGACACCACCCGCCACGGTAAAAGCTCAAGACCACCGGCCCTTTCTCCAGGAACGCGGACAGCGATACGGTGTCCCCCTGAAAATCAGTCGCCGTAAAATCGGGAGCCTCTTCTCCGGCCTGGATCGCGTGGGCGCCCACATCCGAGGCACCCAACTGTTCAAAGAACTGCGTCACCACGGGGCGTTCATCGTCGCTGAGATCGCCCATGAACCCTTCCACCCATTCGGCGATCTGGTCGTTTAACTTGGCTTCAGTCGGTTCTGCAGTCGCGCTCATTTTGTCAAGAGGTTCTGGTGTTGAAGTGGTCCCGGATTGATCCGGCAACCATATGAGAATCCACCGGCAATTTTATGCCAGCAAAAACGGAAATAGCCACTATCTTCCGCGCCCGCAGCCACCACGCGCCACCCTTGCCGGCAGGCATCGCCGTCCCAGACCGCTGTCGCCGTGGCCCGCGTTACACCGTGGCATGGTCGAAATCGACGGGAAGGTGGCGGCCGATGAGCTCGAAGAGCTGGTCCTGTTGGTAAGGTTTCGCGAGGAAATCGGCGCACCCGGCCTCCATGGCGGCGTCGCGATAACTATCCAGGGCGTAAGCGGTACAAGAGACGATGCAGGGCCGGTTGCCGTTCGACTCTTTGACGATTTCGCGAGTGGCTTCCATGCCGTCCATCACGGGCATTTCGTTATCCATGAAAATGATGTGCGGATCGCAGGATCTCCAGGCCTTCACGGCTTCGAGCCCGTTCTCCGCTTCGTAAACCTTGAATCCCGCCTTTTCGAGAATGGTGCGCAGCAGCAAGCGATTGGGGGGCTGGTCCTCGGCGATGAGGACGCGGAATTCGTCCTGGCCGGAGGCGAGCTTGGCGAACCCGCTGGTGGCGGCCTTTTTCTTCTCCGCGACCTCGGCAGGAAGCTCGATGCAGTGTATATCGAAGGCAAAGACCGTGCCGACTCCGAGGTCGCTGCGCACCGAGATTTCGCCGCCCATGAGTTCGACGAAGCTCTTGCTGATGGCAAGGCCCAGGCCGGTGCCCTGGCCCGAGCGGCGGCCCGCATCGGTTTGGGAAAACTTCTGAAAGAGCACTTCGATTTGTTCCTCGGAGATGCCGGCGCCGGTATCGATGACTTCGAAGTGAAGGCGGCGTGGGGTGCCTTTGTCCGAGGGGGCCAGGCCGGAGGAATAACTTTCCGCGGTGGCCTTGATGGTGACCCCGCCTTTTTCCGTGAACTTGATGGCGTTGCCAACGAGGTTGACGAGGATCTGGCGCAGCTTGACTTTGTCCGTGAGGATCCAGGTGGGAACGTCGTCGGCGCATTCGACTTCGAGACTGAGTTTCTTGACTTCGGCGCGTTTCTTGAGCATGCCCTGGGCGCTGCCAAGGAGTTCGCGGAGATCGAATTCCTCCTTGGTAAGCTCGATCGCGCCCGCTTCGATTTTCGACATGTCGAGGATGTCATTGATAGTCTGGAGGAGGTGTTCACCGCTGCTGTTGATGATGTCGAGTGTCCCGCGCTGATCCGAGGTAATGGAGACGTCCTGGGAAAGCATCTCCGAAAAACCAAGAATCGAGCTAAGCGGGGTGCGCAACTCGTGGGTCATCTTTGCGAGGAAATCGGACTTCGCCTGGTTGGCGACCTCCGCCGACTTGCGGGCGGCTTCGAGTTCCGCTTTTTGTTTTTCGTCCGCGAGGGTAAGGCGATGGTGGGCGATGTTGACGCCGATCTGGTCGGCGACAGTTTCCATGAGGCGCACATCTTCTTCGTTCCAGTCGTGGTCGTCCCGGTGAAGGAGAAAGAGGATTCCGTTGGCGCGGCCCTGGAAAGACGTCTTGATGGCGAGAATCGATTGGAGCCCGGCTTTCAGCAGGGCGGACCGTTCGTTGGTAAACGCGTCGTCCTCGGCGATATCCGCCGAAACGACCGGTTCACGGCGCGTGAGCACCTTCCGGACGACGGCGTTGTCCGGCGAGATCTTACTGAGCGAGAAAGCCGGATTCATGCCCTGGTATCTTTCGACGAGAAGCTGCAGGGCCGGCGAGGGATCCTCGGAATACTCACAGAGGATACAGCAGTTGGCGTCGAAGTGGGTGTTGAGCCGGTCGAGAATGACGGCGAACACTGAGTCCGAATCACTCTGGTGCAACTCGTAAGTCGCGCGCTGGACGAGCATGGCGCGCTGGAGCTGGCTGGCGAGCGCGGCTTCCGCCTTGTTGCGGTCGTTTTCGAGAATTTCGGCCTGGCGGCGGCTCTTTCGCGATTGCCTTCTGTAGAAGACGAAAGCCGTCCCGCCGATGACCAGGATTCCGAGGAGGG
>JAHEJT010000163.1 GCA_024638765.1 Verrucomicrobiales bacterium | reverse complement strand
GACGAATGAGGTCAGACGAATCCCGTCCGCCGCCAGCCCGTCAAGGTGAGGGGTGCGGATGCGCGGGTGACCGTAGCACTGAAGATCGCCGTACCCCATGTCGTCGGCGAAGAGGACGACAACATTCGGTTTGGCCGCCTCGGCGGATTCCGGGAGACCCGTGCCAGAGAACAGGGCGCAGGCAAAGATCGGCAGGTGCCGGATCATGGGAGGGATTTTCATCGGGGTAATTTAGGGATTGTCCGGGTTTTGTGAATCAATATCCGCGCCGGCGCCCCTCCCAAAGCGGAAGCGTTGCTTCCGCACTCCGATAGCCGCACAATCCCTCGCGATGGAGCTGAACGACCGGGAATCTCCCATGAATAACGCCTTTGACCTCGTCGTCGCCGGCGGGGGCGCGGCCGGCTTTTTCGGGGCCATCGCCTGCGCGGAAGCCGCTCCCCGGGCGCGCGTCGTCATTCTCGAGGGAGCGCGGGAAGTCCTGGGCAAAGTAAAAATTTCCGGCGGCGGACGCTGCAACGTCACGCACGCGTGTTTCGATCCGCGCGAATTGATCGCTCGATACCCGCGCGGGTCGCAGCAGTTGATCGGCCCCTTTCACCGGTGGGGTCCGGCGGACACCATGGACTGGTTCGAAACACGCGGCGTCCCGCTCAAGACCGAAGGCGACGGCCGCGTCTTTCCCGTGTCGGACGATTCGCAAAGTATTATCGATTGCCTCACGCGCGCCGCGCGCGACGCCGGCGTCACGGTGCGCACCTCGACCGCCGTGGAAGACGTCACCGCGAACCCGGAAGGCGGCTTCGACGTCGCGCTCACCGGCGGCGAACGCCTGCGCGCCGGGAAAGTTCTTCTCACCACCGGCGGAACGCGCAACCGCATCGGCGCCGACATCGCGGAGAAGCTGGGTCATCGCGTCCTGCCGGCGGCGCCTTCGTTGTTCACTTTCAAAATCGACGATCCGCGGATCGAGGGTCTGCAAGGACTTTCCGTCGCCAACGCGCGCGTCGGCGTCGCGTTCCCGGGCAGCGATCTCCACATCGTCATTGGCGGCGCGCCCGTGCTCGTGACGCATTGGGGGCTCAGCGGTCCCGCCATTCTGCGAACCTCGGCGGAAGGCGCGCGTGAGATGCAGGGCTGCGATTACCGGTTCGAGATCGACGTCAACTGGTGCGGCGAGCGCGATGAAAAAGCGATCATCGCCGAATTCGATCGTTGTCGCGTCGAATCGCCGCGTCGCGCCATCGTCAACGATCCGCGCTTCGACATTCCCGCGCGCCTCTGGAAGCGGCTCGTCGCCGCGGCTGCAGCGGGCGAGGACCTTCGCTGGGCGCAGCTTCCCCGGGAAACCGCCCGCGCGCTCGCGCAGCAGCTCGGCGAGTGCCGCTTCGCCGTCGACGGCAAGAGCATGAACAAGGACGAGTTCGTCACCTGCGGCGGCGTCCACCTCGGCGACGTCAATTTCAAGACCATGGAGAGCCGCGTTGTCGCTGGGCTGCACTTCGCGGGCGAGGTCCTCGACATCGACGGCGTGACCGGCGGCTTCAATTTCCAATCCGCCTGGACCACGGGAAAAATTGCGGGGGGTGCGGCGGCGGAGTCCGGGTGAGCCAACCTCGATCCACCCCGCAAAAACCCATCATCACCTTGAGCCGCGCGGCATCGGCGTATACTTTCGCAGCATGCGATCCCCCGCCCCGTCACTATTCGTGTGCGCCGCCGTCCTGTGGCTCGGCCTTGCGTTCGTCGATTCGGCGGACGCCGCCGGGTATCGCAACTTCAATCTTCCCTGCTTGGCGCCGCTGCTCGAACAGGTGGATTCCGAAGCGCCCGCCACCATTGATGTCGCCTTTCTCCGTGGTCCCACGCGCGCACCCGGTGTGCTCGAAGGGATCGGGACCGTCGACTTTCCCATCACGACCGCGTCCGCCGATGCGCAGGCTTATTTCAACCAGGGCGTCGCCCTCCTGCACGGCCTCTCTTACAAGGAAGCCGAACGCAGTTTTCGCCGGGCGCTCGAGCACGATGCGGATCATCCCATGATTTTCTGGGGGCTCGCCATGGCCAACGAGCAGCGCCCTCAGCGCGCGCGTCTCTTTGCCCAGAACGCAGCGCGCCGGGTCCGGAACGACACCACCAAACGCGAACGCCTCTGGATTGCTGCGCTCGCCAATTTCTACAACGTCGATCGCGACACGTTCATCAAGCTCCCGCCACCGGAGGAACTCACCGATGACGAAGTCGAAGCACGTCACCGCCGCCGCATCCGTGATCTCGAAGCCCTCACCCTCGCCTTTCCGGAAGATGTCGAAGCCGGCGCCTTCCTCCTCCGCCAACTCACCCTCGACGAACATCGCTCGGGCATGGCCATCACGAGTCACGTCGCCGTCGACGGACTTGCGGAACGGCTGGCCGCGCTCGCGCCGGAACATCCCAGCCGTCATTACCGCATTTTTCTCTGGTTGAGCGAACGTCCGCAATTCGCGCTCGCCCCGGCCGCCGAGTCCGCCGCGCTCGCTCCGGCCATCGCCGATTCCTGGCGATACGCCGCGCAGGCCTGGCGCGCCAACGGCTTGCACCACCACGCGGTCCCCTTGCTCGAAGCCGCCATCCGCGTCGATCATCGTCACCTCCGCGACCGCCTGCTCATGCCGGGCGAAACCGAGAATCTCCTGTCGAATTACACCGCTCTCGTCGACGCGCTCGGCTCCATGGGACGCGTCAACGAAGCTCTCGAATGGACGCGCCGTATGATCGAATTGCCGCGGACGCTCTATCCGGCAAGCGAATCGTCCGCGGCCAAGGACCGGGCTTCCTTTGCCGCGACCGGGAGACGGCTCGCCGGGGAAACGCTGTTGCGCGCGGAACTTCCCGAGCGCCTGCTCGACGAACTCGAGTCGTCACCCCTGTTTCAGCCGCGCCGGAACTCGCCCCGCGATCGCGCCCACTGGCTTTACTGGAAAGCGCTGGCGCTCGCCATGCTCGAGCGTTTCAACGAGATCGATGCCCTCGACAAGGAACTCCGCGCTCTCTCTAAGAATGCCGGTTCGGCGGACTCACAGAAGGAAATCGCCGGTTTGATCGCCGGCCTCGACGTCTTCCGCAGCCTGTGGCGTGTCGGTGTTCCCGATGATGCCTCGATCGAACCGCCCTTCGTTCCCACGAGCGTGATGGCACGCGCCTGGGCGAAGGCGGGCTACCGCGACGAATCCCTTCAACGCGCCGCACGCGCCGTTGCGGAGCGCCCGGGTCAACTCCTTCCCGCGGCGGCTTACTGCGAAATCCATTTCGCCGCGGGCCAAATCGTTCCCGCCATGGCGGTCTTCGATCGCCGCTTCCGCGCCAACGCGTCACGTGCCGACAGCGACCTCCCTTTCCTGAGCCGGCTCGGACCGGTCGCCGCGCAAATGCAATTGCCGACGCGCTGGACCATCCCCGCCACTGAACTCGAAGTTCCCGGCGCGCCCGCCGACCCTGAATCTCTCGGCCTCCTGTCCTGGTCGCCCGCCCCCGCGCCCGCGTGGTCGCTCCCCAATCACGTCGGACGCAAGATCTCGCTCGACGACTTCAAGGGCACGCCGGTCCTTCTCAACTTTTTCCTCGGCGTGGGCTGCGTCTATTGCGCGGAACAGCTCAACAAGTTTCGGCCTCACCTCCCCGCCTTCGAGAAGGCCGGGATCCCGATGATTGCGATCAGCACGGATTCGGTGGAAGGCCTGGCGCAGGCGCTGGGTGACACCGAAGAAAAGACCCCGGAAGCGCGCGTGCAGTTTCCCTACCCCATTCTCGCCGACCCGGACCTCGCCACTTTTAAGACTTTCGGCGCTTTCGACGACTTCGAAAACGGCGGCATGCACGCCACGGTGCTCATCGGCCCCGACGGCGGGGTCCTCTGGAAAAACGTCAGCCACGGACCGTTCAACCATCCCGATCTCCTCCTCGAAGAAGCCCGGCGACTGCTGGCACTTCACACCCCTTCGAGGGAGGCTGGGGAGGCGGTTTCAGGGCAATAATCGAAGCCTTTTATCCCGATTCCGCCAATCGGCTGGAAAACTTCACCTTCCTTGATCTTTTCTGTCAAAATCTGCTTCAGACCGGACGTTTAGGGGTGTCGTCCGAATTTTCTCGGGGCCGGATGTTGGCCGTTGCCTCGAATCAATCGGGAAACGGCTATTTTCCCGGAGTGAAACGCTTGAAGAGGGTCCGCAACAGCGCCACAGTTTTGTGGACTCTTCCCCTCTTGCGATTCCCCCCGAAACGCGAGCCTCTCAGGCAGGCAATTCTCACGGATCGCCCATTGTCCTGAGGCTCGTTTTCTCCTAAAACACGTGGTCGCCCAAAACCCGCATCGATGCTCATGAAACCCCAGACTCCACCCAAGGCTCGTCCGTATTCACTTGGTCCATGCATTGTAACTGTCTTGTCAGTGCTTCTCCTGCTGGCCCCCGGCGCCAGAGCTCAAGTTGTCCTCGATTCCGATTCGGATGGCCTTACCGACGCTTGGGAAGTGCAGTACTTCGGTTCGCTGAGTCATCCCGACGGCGACCCTGGCGACAACCCCGACGGCGATCCCTGCAGCAACCTCGAAGAGTGCAACGCCGGCACCGACCCTAACGACATCACCGATTGCTTTGTCGTTACCACCCCCGACTTCGACCCCGGGCAGTTCAGGTTCACTTGGTCCAGCGTTCCCGGAAAGAAATACCACATCCAGCTCACGGAGAATCTCACCGACTGGATGACCCTCAGCCACGGGTCGGGCGACCCGATCGATTTCCTCGGCACCGGCGAGACCATCAGCGCGAACTTCGGCGATCCATCGGACCCGGTCATCTCCTGCGGCATCACGCGCGAGTTCTGGTCTCACGCGACCGCGAATCCGCTCCTGAACGGCAGCATCGCGCAATTCAAGGCTTACGTTGATAACGGCGGATCGCCGCTTCCTCCGGACGGCGTTGAGTGGCGCCCCACCCTCAAGGGACCCTCCGACGCCGGCGACCGTTACGGTGCCCGCTACCGCGGCTTCATCGTCCCCAAGACCACCGGCAACTACAACTTTTACATCGCCGGCCGTCACCAGTGCGAATTCTGGATCGACACCACCGGCGACACCACGGACGGAACCGGTCTCGCACGAGAGTGCTATCTCTTCGACCAGCAGCTTACTGAAGAAGAAGACTGGGATTACCTTCTCAGCAACGGCCTCGCCGATACCCAGAAGTCGGCCACGCTCGCGCTCACCGCGGGTCAGAAATACTTCATCGAAATCTGGCACACCCACCTCGGCCAGTGGGATCACCTCGCCGTCGGCTGGGAACTCGACGGCAGCGGCACGATTGACATCGTCCCCTGCGACAGCCTCGTGCCCAACACCGACTTTGCAGACAACAATGCCGCCACCCTGGCGAATCCCGACATTAAGTTTGCCCGCGTCATCACTTACGGCGCGCTCGGTCCCCTGGGCGGCAACGGCGGAAAAGACTCCGACGGCGACGGCATCGAAGACGGCGTCGAACATTCCCTCGACGATTACAATCCCTACCTCGCGCAAAGCGCCATCGGCGGCCAGGACGACGGCGTCTCCCTGACGAACGCCGCGCAGGCGGATCCCACCAGTGATAGTCTCACGGTGAGTGTCGGCGAGACCGAGATCACCCGGGAAAACAACGGCCTCATTGGCACCGGCATTCCCCGCGCCAAAGACGTCGCCCGCTTCACCATCACGCGGAACGGATCCCTCGTCCCCGTCACGATTTACTTCACCATCGGCGGCACCAGCGACCTCAACTTCGCCAGCGCCAGCGCCAACGATTACATCGTCGAAACCCCGACCGGAGTGACGATCCCCTCCGGCGGCGGCACTCACGCCGTCGTCCTTCCCTTCGGCGGAAGAAGATTTGTTTTTGAAGTGACCGGTCTACCCGACGAGGTCGTCGAGTTCCCGGAACAGATGACCGTCACGCTCCAGCCGCCGCCGGCGCCGGCGCCCCTGGATGAAGTATTCTCGGAATCGTTTCCTCCGACCGAGGATTACGTCATCGGTTCGCCGTCCATCGCCACCGCGGAAATCCACGACGCCCGCGACGATGCCGAATTCAACAAGTACTATGTCGCGACCTTCTCCAAGGACGCCGCCGCGGTCACGCAGACCAGCGCTTCCGGAGCGACGTCCCTCGTCCTCAACGGCAGCAACCGCATCGCCACCATCAACGACTTCTTCGAGAATCTCACCTCAACCCAGACGAACACCCACGTCCACCGTGCGACGCTTAAGCCCGACAACATCACCTTCGACACTGGGCCCGTTGTCGAATCCATCACCGATGACGGCACGGAAACCGGCAACCCCATCATGGGTCCCGTCTCGAATTACACCTACCTCATCGAGAACCGCGCGGGCTTCACGGCGCAGGATCTCATCAACTCCCTCGAGTTCGATAATCCCAAACAGGGCAACCCGCCCCTCACCACGCCGCTTTACAACAACAAGCACTCCACCATGAACGGCAGCGGCGAGATCTGGGCCATCTACCGGCGCCAGCCCGCCTCGGAGCTCTCGCCCGAAGCCGACGATCGCATCCCACCCACCCCGCCGATCATTTCCATCGATCCGGTCACGGAAGAAGCCAAACTGCGGCGCGACATCGCCCGCTTCCTCACGCAGGCCACCTTTGGTCCGACCGAGGCGGATATCGAAGAACTCTATGCCGAAATCCGGGACAACCATCCCGGCGATCGCATCACCGCCTACGACAACTGGTTGACCGCCCAATGGGCTCTCCCGCAGACCCTCGTCCGGGATCTCGTCCTCGCCATGGACATGCAGGAGTTCACCCTGCGCGGTTTCTTCGATCCCGCCCGCAACGGCCCCGCCACCACGACGCCGTCGGCGCCGAACAACTGGCCGAATTTCCCCAACACGAACTTCAACGCCCTCTCCCACGACATCTCCAACTTCGACTCCCTGAACATCAACACCTGGACGCGGCCGGATGCCAATTACCCGCTCACCGACCAGCAGGAGAACCAGCTCGACAACACGCTCGGCTCGCCGAATCACAACAACCGCCGCCGCGCGCACTGGACCGTCATGATGCACTCTGAGGATCAGCTTCGCCAGCGCGTCGGTTTCGCGCTTTCCGAGCTGACGATCATCTCCGAAGAACTCAACAACATCCGCCAGCATCACATCGCGGCCGCACGCTGGATCGACATGATCTCCGAGAACGCCGACGACCACTTCCGCGAACTCATCGAGGACGTCACCTACAGCCCCATGATGGGCAAATACCTCAGCCACCTCCAGAACAGCCGGGAATCCGCCTCCGGGGTTCCGCCGGATGAGAACTACGCCCGCGAGATCATGCAGCTCTTCACCATCGGACTGCTGCAGCTCTGGGACGACGGCTTCATCAAGCTCGACCCCACTGAGTTCAATCTCCTGCCGACTTACGACAACGACGACATCAAGGAGCTTTCCCGCGTCATGACCGGCATGAGCTGGTCCACCAACAGCGCCACCAACACCAACTGGGACACCCCGAATCTCGATCGCACCAACCCGAACGGCGCGTGGTATGACGACAACCCGGGCAGCCTCTGGTATTCCTCGCGCTACAACTACCCGATGGCGTTCTACAACAACCAGCACGACAACGGCAACAAGACCATCGCCGGCGGCAAGGTCATCAGCAACAACGGCACCGCCAGCGGCCGTTACACCAGCGAGGGCGACAAAGACCTCCGCGACGTCCACAACTACTTCGCGGGCACCCAGACCAATCAACTTGTCCCGAAAACCTTCTCCGCGAGCTGGTCGACCAATCCGTTGACCAACCACCAGAACCCGCCGGCCTTCGTCTCGCGCCGCCTCATCCAGCGGCTCGTCACGAGCAATCCCTCGGGACCCTACCTCCACCGCGTCGCCCAGGTCTGGCGCAGCAGCAACGGCCAGCTCGATCAGGTTGTCCGCGCCATCCTCCTCGATCCCGAGGCACGCAACCTCGAGACCGCGGAACTCAATCCCGAGTTCGGCAAGAAGAAGGAGCCCATCCTCGCCTGGATCCAAGCCGTTCGCGCCATCGCCGGCCGCTCGCGCGTCACCTTCGACGGCACCGTCATCAATGGCGTCTACACGTATAATGGCGGCACCCCGGGAATCGGCAGTGATCCCGTCGACTTTCCCAATCAGAGCCACTCGTTCCCGCTCAGCCCGACGGCTGACGGCGATCTGCGCGACTTCCACTACCCGCAGACCGAGTTGAATAAATTCCTGGGAGCAATCAAATACGACGCTACCGGCCAAATGATTCCCTCGGGCTCGACCTTTGAACGCCATACCCCCACCACCGTGCGCATCAACGCCATGGACGGCAGCGGCACCAATGCGCTCGGCCAGACGCCGCTCAAGGCCCCCACCGTCTTCAACTGGTTCCTGCCGGATTACCAGCCCGGCGGCCTCATCGCCAGCTTCGGCCTCTTCGCACCGGAATTCCAGATCGCGACGGAGAGTTCGGTCTTCCAGAACATCAACGTCTACTGGACCACACACTGGGGCACGGTTGGCTTCGGCGGCACCGTCATGGGTGGCAACAACGGCAACTCCGATCTCGCCGGTTACACCACCGTCCTGAACAATAACCAGGGCGCGACCAACAACCACAGTGACGACAACATGATTGTCGATTACTGGGCCTGGATCAATCGCTACGACAATTACCCGGACATCCCGGGCAACGGCCTCAACACGGAGCGGGACAAGGTCCTCCAGCTCATCGACGACCTCGACGCGCTGCTCTGCGCCGGCCGTTACAAGCTGCTCTACCCGATCGATGCCAGCGACGACGGCACCGCGGTCACCCAGGGCGCCCTCCAGCATTTCCCGAACCGCAACCCGCGTGAGACGCTTCTGCACTACATCGCGGACACTTACAACGACAGCGCGAACAAGACCGGCCAGTGGGCCAAGGTCCGTGCGGCTCTCTATGTCTTGGCCGCCAGCCCGGAATTTCTCGTGCAGAAGTAGCGATCGCAACGCCACCCCCTTCCCCAACCCCGGACCAAAGGATAAAGTTATGACCAATCCCAACAAGAAGATCCCGCTCAGCCGCCGCGGATTCATGGCGCGTTCCGCCTGCTCCGCCATGGGACTCACGGGCGTCGTCAACACGCTCGCGCATATGCGGCTCATGGAGGGCGCCCTCGCGAACACCGTCGGCGGCATCACGGATTACAAGGCGTGTATCGTGCTGTTCCACTTCGGCGCCACCGACGCCAACAACATGCTTATGCCCGACGCCGCGCATCCGGGCCGCGCCAACTACGACGGCTCTCGCGGCGTTCTCGCGCTTCCCCTGTCCTCCCCCGGCGGCACCGACGATCCTCATCCCATCGTGGCGGATAACCTCGCCGCACATCCCTCGGCCCCTGCCGGCGCAGAAAACTTCGCGCTGCATCCTCGGCTGCCGGACGTCAAGACCCTCTTCGACGCGGGTGAATTGTCCTTCGCTACCAACGTCGGCACTCTCGTGGTGCCCACGACGGCGGCGACTTACAACAACGTTCCCCTGCCCCCGCAACTCTTCTCCCACAGCGATCAGCAAAACCAGTGGCAGAGTTCCCTGCCCGACGTCCCCTTCCAGAGCGGCTGGGGCGGTCGCATCGCCGATCTCCTCAATCCGGCCTGGAACGAGCCGGACGGAAAGATTTCCATGGCCGTCTCCCTCTCCGGGATCAACGACCACCAGATCGGCCTGCTCGGAGACGTTAGCCAGTACTCCGTCACCAACAACGGGGCCATCAGCCTCAACGGGTACGGCACCAACTACGGCAACGCCCTCAGCGATTCCAGCGATCCCACGAGCTATCTGAGCAACGGCAACGGGCGCCGCCTCAAGGCCTTCCAGGACATCATGAATTACACGCACGACCACCTCATGGAGGAGGGTTACAACACGGTCGTGCGCCGCGCGCGGGAGAACGAGGGCTTCGTGGGCTCGGCCTTTACCGAGGCGGATCTCTGGTTGCACCCCACCGCCGGCAACAGGCACGCCAACCAGGGTGGCGACCCGTGGCCATTCATCGAGGGCACCTTCATTCTACAGCACGGCCTTAACCCTGCCGCGAACAATGTGCTCAACAACGTGCCCAGTCTGTCGCGCCAGCTCATCTCCATCGCCAAGATGATCGCGGGCCGGCGTTGCCTCGGCAACAGCCGCCAGTTGTTCTTCTGCAGCTACGGGGGACACGACACCCACCAGGACCAGGGCGGTTTCGGAGGCGGCAACTACGTTACCGGCGATCTCGACGACAACATGGAGACGCTGAACCACGCCCTCAAGGCCTTCAACGACGTCATGCACGCGCTCGAAACGCACGAGACCACGCTCGGCCTGCCTGCCGGCGAGGAATTTAATTACAACGACTACCTCCTCGCATCGCACTCCGACTTCAACCGGACCTTCACTCCAAATGGAAACAATGCCGGTTCCTCCGGTTCCGACCACGCCTGGGGCACGAACGTCTACATGATGGGCGGCGACGTCAAAGGCAAGAACGTCTTCGGTTACTACCCCGACCTCGATCCGACCGGCACCTGGACCACGCCCGGGAGCAGTCGCGGCCGCTGGGTCCCCACCACGGCCATCGAGCAGTTCTCCGCGCCGATTGCGAAGTGGCTCGGTATCGCCGATCCCGAAATCGCCACCATCTTCCCGAACCTCGAACGCTTCTCGGATCCGTTCACGGCCGGGTACAATCCCACCAATTTCAATACCATCCTCGACAACGCGAATATGGATTGGATCAGCGGAATCTGAGTCGTCACGTTGCCCCAGTGCGCAGACCGGTAGGGTGGGAACCACTTGATGAACAGACGTGTCCTTCTCGCCGCCGCCTCGCTGATCGTTGCCGTGGGGCTCTACCTGCTCACCCGGCCGCAGACGCCAGCACCGCCGGAGCCGAGTCCGGCTCCCCTCGCGCCCGCTTCCGCCCCGGGTAATTCCAAGTCCGATGGGCCACCCGCGGCGCCCGCCAGGCCCGTCGCCCCCGCCCCGGCGGAACCGAGCACTTCCTCCAGGCAGGCGCCGACAATTCCGGAGGCACTTCGCGACCCCCGCGCTCTCGATCCCGCACCCCTTCCTCTCAACCTGGGCAGGCCACCCTTCGAGCGCCAGCAGGACGGACGTTTCCTTAAAAGAGACGTCGTCAACATGGCGAACGATCTCAATGCCCAGGGCCAGGAGCCCGTCGAAGACATTCAGATCCTCTCGTCGGTGGTCGGCGCCTACCGGCAGATCTTT
>JAHEJT010000298.1 GCA_024638765.1 Verrucomicrobiales bacterium | reverse complement strand
TGGCGGCGCCGGAATTGATGCGCAGAATTTACGGCGAGATTCTCGAAAAGATGGAGGGCGAGGGGTTTCGTGTTTTTGAAAAGCGTTACCGGTTGGGCAAGTTGCGGATGGCAAGCCTCCTGGCTGGAGCCTGGTTGAGGAGATAATTGCGAGCGCCGGATGCGGAGCACTGGCGAGAGAGATGTTCTTAGAACCCAACTCATAAATCCTGCACGGCCCCGCCGGCGGGATATGGGATTATTGTGTTTACGACTGCGTCGGCGGCAGTTGGGCCGGCGCTTCCGGCGATAAGTCTTTCGCCCTCATGCTGCGTTGCGGCTTGGTCACGGATGAATAACCGCTCCCAGGAGGGGACCGAGCGGTGACCGGGCGCGCTGGGCTGCCGGAGAGAGCAGCGAGGACCGGGCAGGTTGGCCGCTACAAATTCAACATTTAATCATAATAGCAAATCTTTCCACCGATGGTAAACTAGGGTTTGATTCACGGGGGGATACACCAATGGGGCTTTTCTTTTCTGCGGTCGCGGCGCTGGGAATCGCCGTTCTAATCTGGTTTGTCTGGACGTTTAACCGTTTTGTCCGGGGCAGGAATCGTCTGCGTGAAGGTTGGAGCGGGATCGAGGTGCAATTGAAGCGGCGCTGGGACCTCGTGCCCAACCTCGTGAAATGTGTGGACGCCTATCAGAAACACGAGCGCGAGCTCTTGGAGAATGTGGTACGGCATCGCTCGGAAGCCTCCGCGGCCAGGGATGTCCGTGAGGCCAACGGCGCGGAAACCAAGCTGTCACGAGATCTCGGAAGCATTTTCCTGCTGGTGGAAGCCTACCCGGAGTTGAAGGCCGACCAGAATTTTCGAGGGCTCCATGAAACTCTCGTGGAGATTGAAGACGCGCTACAGTACGCGCGCCGTTATTACAACGGTTGTGCGCGCGACTTGAACAACCTGGCTGAGGGTTTTCCCAGCATGATCGTGGCTCGATTGTTCGGATTCCGGGCGGGAGATTACTTTGAGATCGAGAACGCAACCGAGCGAATGGCGCCTTCGGTGGGAGGTCTGACCGCGTGAAAACAAGTCGAAGCAGGAAAGGCCAAATCGAGTGAGCACGGGGTGCTGGAAGAACGCCATGGTTTGTGCAGGGCTGGTGCTCGGCTTGATCGCATCCGGAAGGGTGGAGGCGGCGCAAGAGCAGATCCTGAGTTTCGACAGTGAGATCCAGGTGCACGAAGACGCCTCCATGACCGTGACGGAAACGATCGTGGTTCATGCGGAAGGCCGGCAGATCAAGCGCGGGATTTTTCGCGATTTTCCGCAGCTTTACAAAGGCAAGTGGGGATTAAAAAAGAAGACCGGCTTCGAGGTGCTCTCGGTGCTTAAGAACGGTCAATCGGTGAGTTACAAGGTGGAAAAGATCAGCGGGGGCACACGGGTGCGGATCGGAAGTGCCAACGTGTTTCTCAAGCCGGGCGAGTACACTTACAAAATAAAATACCGGACCGACCGTCAGCTGGGATTCTTCGAGGAACACGACGAGCTCTATTGGAATGTCACCGGAAATTATTGGTCTTTCGCGATCGCCAAAGCGACGGCCCGGGTCAAGACGCCGGGAGGCGCACCGGTGGTGACCCACGAGGCGTACACCGGTATCACCGGGGCCAAGGGCGCGAATTACGAGTCGGGAGTCGAGCCGACGGGCGACGCGGTTTTCCGGATGACCCGCGCGCTGCTGCCGGGTGAAGGGTTTACGGTGGTGGTGACCTGGCCCAAGGGGTTCGTGGACGCGGGCAAAGCCAAGACCGGCTGGGCGGAGATCGCGGCAGACAACCCGGGATTGAATTGGGGGATCAAAGGCTTGATCGCGGTTTTTGTGTATTACTTCCTGGCGTGGTTCAAGGTGGGGAAAGACCCGGCCAAGGGCGTGATCTTTCCCCGCTACGAACCTCCGGCCGGATATTCGCCGGCGGCGGTGCGCAATCTTTACCGGATGCAATTCGACGACACCGCTTTCAGTGCAGGCGTCATTGGATTGGCCGTCAAGGGGGCGATCTTGATCAAGGAAAAGAAGAAAAAATTCACTTTGCAACGGGCGGGAGGCAAAGAGGGCCTGACCCACGATGAGAAGGTGCTCTATGACAAACTACTGGGGAAGGCCCACTCGTTGAGTCTGACCCAGACTAATCACAAGCGAATCGGTGGCGCTATGAAGCTCTTCAAGAAGGCGCTCTCCAATAAGCTGGAGAAGACGCATTTCGTGCGGAATCTGAAATACTGGGGGATCGGACTTATAATCTCTCTGGTGCCCATCATCGCAGTGATGCGGGAAGCGAACGAGGCCGGGGGCGCGGTGTTTATGACTCTGTGGCTCACGATCTGGACCGTGGGATGCATAGCGCTGGTGTCGGCGGCGGTATCGACTTGGAGGAGCGGCAGCATCGTTTCGGCACTGGGCACGACGCTCTTCGCAGTGCCTTTCGTCGTGGCATGGGGCTTCGGGCTCTGGATGCTCTTCATGGCGGCGGGAATTCCGGTGGTGGGAATTTTCGTGCTCTGCGCGTTATTGAACGCCGTCTTTTACCATCTGCTCAAGGCGCCCACGCACATGGGACGCGAAATTCTCAATCACGTCGAAGGTTTCAAGGAATACCTGAGCGTGGCGGAGGAGGATCGTCTCAATCTCATGAACCCGCCGGAGCGCACTCCGGAACTCTTCGAAAAGTTTCTGCCGTATGCGCTGGCGCTCGATGTCGACCAGGAGTGGTCGGAACAATTCTCCGGAGTCCTCGCCGCAGTCGCAACCGGGCCGGGTGACGAGGGGAGTGGATACCGGCCGGCCTGGTATTCGGGCACTTCTTCGTCCTTCGCGGATTTCCGTTCGGGATCCTTTGCGTCGGCGCTGGGCAGCGGGATGACCGGCGCCCTGTCGAGTTCCTCCAGGGCTCCGGGCTCGAGTTCGGGCGGCGGGGGCGGCGGATCGTCCGGCGGTGGAGGCGGCGGTGGCGGCGGGGGAGGGTGGTAAATTGCGCGGAGCACAATTTACCGGTGTTCAGTGTTCA
>JAHEJT010000162.1:3268-11474 GCA_024638765.1 Verrucomicrobiales bacterium | reverse complement strand
ACGTTTGTTTACGGGGCGGGCGGGTACAAGTTCACCGACTTCATGCGGGTGGGCGCGCCCCTGGCGCTGATATTATGGATTGCCGCCACCCTCCTGATCCCGGTGCTCTGGCCGTTTTAGGAGGGTCGAGTGTCGAGGGTCGAGTGGCTGCGGCTGCGCCTCCGCGTCCGTGATAGCCGCTAACGCGGCGAAGCAGTGAACTCACTTCCCCCAAAGAAGTGGAGCCGAAGGACGGATTCGAACCGTCGACCCACGCATTACGAATGCGTTGCTCTACCCCTGAGCTACTTCGGCGTTGGGTGTGGGAAACGAAGCGATAAGGTACGGAGAAAGTTGGTGATGTCAATCCTGCATAAAGGGAGCATTACACCGCCCGGGCGCGTTAGCGCCTAAGTGAATGCAAGGACCGAAGGGACGAAGCGACACTGCGGAGCTCCTGAGCGGAGCGGGGGAAATAAATGCGTTGCTCTACCCCTGAGCTACTTCGGCGTTGGAGACGAAATTTAAGCGACAAGTTACGAGCTTTGTCCAGCCTGTCATTGCGGCCAGGGTGTTGAGCGTGGACGCGGCCGTGCCCCTCGCGTGGACATCAGGATCAGTGGCTGCGAACGTGACATCGGTGGGTGTGGCTGGGCTTCGATCGTGCCGTGTGGTCGCCAGCCAGGTAGCCGGATCGATCTGAATCGGTTCACACCCCGGGTTGCCCTGCTCCATCGGGCTTGCCTTCCCGCCCGCATCGCCCAGGGTCCTCCCCGCCGGTAGCCCGATTTTGGGGAGAAATCCTTTTTCCTTGCAGTCAGTTTGGGCTTAGCGTAGTTTTCGCAACCCCGGGCCGAGGGACCCCGCCGGGAGGCCACCGCGAGGCGTTCACGGGATTATTATCGGCATCTATCAGGACGGCAGGATTATGAAGGCGGAGATTCACCCCGAATACGTGGAAACCACGATCACGTGCAGCTGTGGCGAGGTTTATCACACCCGCTCCACCGTGCCTAATTTAAAGATCGGCATCTGCGCAGCATGCCACCCCTTCTTCACGGGGGAACAGAAGTTCGTGGATACCGCCGGACGCGTCGAAAAGTTCGCCAAACGATACGGCAGCTCCAAGGCCCGCCGCCAGAAACCCAAGCTGTCCTCGGCCTCCACTTCCTAGCTACAGGATCGAAAGTTTTGAAACGGTGTCATGCTGGTTGCAGCATGGCACCGTTTTTCGTTGGGACCTGCAGGATTGGAGTGTTGATCAAGGCGGCCATCCGTTACCAGTAATTTGTCGCTTCACCACTCGCCCATTGCCTCACGCCACCGCATCGTGGATTCATGAATTACGCGCCTCTCATCACCAAGAAACGCGAGCGACTCAAGGAGTTGGAAGAGCTCATTTCTGCGGACGGGTTTTACAGCGACGCCCGCAAGGCCGCCGAGGTGATGCAGGAATACAACCGGCTCAAGAAACTTCTCGAGCGGTGGAGCGACTATGAGAGCGCAAGTTCCAATCTCACTCAGAGCCAGGAACTTGCCAGAGGTGAAGACGAAGAAATGGCGCAGCTCGCGGAAGAAGAGATTCCGGAACTGACCAAACGCCTGGAAGCTCTCGATCTGGAGATTCAGTATTCGCTGCTGCCACGCGACGAGGCCGAAGATCGCGACGCCATCATTGAAATCCGCGCGGGCACCGGCGGGGACGAAGCATCCCTGTTCGCCTCGGATCTCCTGAAAATGTATACCCGTTACTGCGAGCAACGCGGATTTAAACTGGAGACGCTGGAGGCGAGCCCTTCGGAAGTAGGTGGATTCAAGGAAGTGATTTTCCGCGTGACCGGGGAGGAAGTGTTCCGCTTCCTGAAGTACGAGAGCGGGGTGCACCGGGTGCAGCGGGTGCCGGAGACCGAAACCCAGGGCCGCATCCATACCTCCACCGCAACCGTGGCCGTGATGCCGGAAGCCGAGGATGTCGATGTCGAGCTGAACCCCGATGAGATTCGCGTCGAGGTGTGCCGGGCCAGCGGCCCGGGCGGACAGGGAGTTAATACCACCGACTCCGCGGTGCAGGTCATGCATTTGCCCACGGGGATCATTGTGCGCTGCCAGGACGGCCGCAGCCAGATCAAGAACAAGGAAAAGGCACTTACGATCTTGCGATCCAAGCTGCTGGAAAGGCGCAAGCACGAGGAAGCAGAAAAATACTCTTCCCACCGGCGCAGCCTGATCGGGAGCGGAGGCCGGGAAGAAAAGATCCGGACCTACAACTTCCCCCAGAATCGGGTCACGGATCACCGGGTGGGATTGACTCTTTACAACCTCGAAGGCGTCATGCAGGGCGGGATTGACGAACTCATCGAAAAACTGCAGTCCTCGGAAATGGAAGATCGCATGGTGGAAGCGGGGCTCGCATGAGGTTTCGGTGTTCGGTGTTCAGGTTTCAGGCCAAATCCGAGGGCGGGGAGCCCAGGGCAGAAAGAAACAAAGACAGATTGACAGTGCCTGCTAGAAAACACGGTTCCTGAACACCGAACACCGAACACCGAACACCGAACACCGAACACCGAACACTGAACACCGAACACTGGAATGGGATGAAGACGGTTCTGGAAACGCTGCAGAGCGGGGCGAGCTATTTTGAGAAACGCGGCATCGAAAGCGCGCGACTCCAAATGGAGCACCTCCTGGCCCACGTGCTCGACTGCGAGCGCCTCCAGCTTTACCTCGAATTCGATCGTCCGCTGGAGGAAGCACAACTCGAGCCCCTGCGCGACCTCGTGAAGCGCCGCGGCCAGAGGGAGCCGCTCCAGCACTTGCTGGGCACGGTGGAATTTCACGGGTACGAATTCCTCTGCGATCACCGGGCTCTCGTCGCACGGCCGGAGACTGAAGAACTGGTGGACCTCGTCCTCAAGCGCCAGGGCGAATCGCGTCCGGAAAGGGTGCTCGACATGGGGGCCGGCTCCGGGGTCATCGGGCTGACCCTGGCGGCCGAGTGGCCCGGGGCCAAAATCACGCTGGCGGATATGTCCACGGAGGCATTGGCCCTGGCAAAAGAAAATGCCGGCCGCATGGGTTTGGACGGCGATGACGGCCGCACCCAGTTCGTCGAGAGCAATCTCTTCGGTGGCGTTGAGGGCTGCTTCGATCTGATCGTCGCGAATCTTCCTTATCTTTCGGAAGAAGACATGAAAGAAATCTCTCCCGAGGTGGCGCACGATCCGGAGTCGGCTTTGTTTGGCGGAGAATCGGGCCGCGAGTTGTTGCTCCTCTTCATCTCGGGATGTCCGGCCCATCTGACCGATGGGGGCGGCGTCGCCATGGAAGTCGGGGCCGGGCAGGCGCAGGGACTGGTCGACGAGATGGAATCCGCGGGCCTTGGCGGGATCGAGATCGCCAAGGATTATGCTGGAATCGACCGCTTTCTCTTTGCGACAAGAACATGACACGGGGGCGGCTCAACCCGCTTCTGGAAACGCAGAATGGACACACTCATTGTAACCGGCGGCGCCGAACTCAGCGGCACGGTCAATATCAGCGGTTCGAAGAACGCTTCGCTGCCGATCCTGGCCGCGACCCTGTTGACGCAGGAACCCTGCACGATTCGGCGGGTGCCGGACGTCAGCGACACCAATTACATGGTCCAGATCCTGGCCAACCTGGGCGCCGAGGTGGAACGCGCCAGTGGGACCGTGATTGTGAAAGCCGAGCAAGTGAAATCCGAGGCGCCCTACGACCTCGTCCGGAAGATGCGCGCTTCGATTTGCGTGATGGGGCCCTTGCTGGCGCGGTTGGGGGAAGCCAGCGTCTCCCTTCCGGGCGGTTGCGTGATCGGGGATCGGCCGGTGGATCTGCACCTGCGCGGTCTGGAAGAATTGGGAGCGGAAGTGCAGGTGGAGGGGGGCGACATACTTGTGCGCGCCGACGGCGAGATCGTGGGCAAAGAGATGTCTTTGCGGGGCCGCTACGGATCCACGGTCCTGGGAACCGACAACGTCATGATGGCTGCCGTCTTGGCGAAAGGCCGCACCGTGATCGAAGGCGCCGCAGCGGAGCCTGAAGTGGTGGATCTCGCGGATTTTCTGAATAAGATGGGCGCCAGAATCGAGGGTGCCGGGACGCGCCGCATGGTCATCGATGGGGTCGAGGAGTTGCACGGGGCCGAGCACACGGTGATCCCGGACCGCATTGAAGCGGGGACCTTTCTGGCGGCGGGCGCCATTGCCGGCAAGGATGTGACGCTCAAGCGGGTCAATCGCGAGCACTTGACGTCCGTGACCGAGGCCCTCGATCGATGCGGTTGCCAGATTGGATTCAACGGCGAGAGCATGACCATTTCACGGGCGTCGAATCCCGCGGGTTGCAATATTGTAACGGCTCCTTACCCGGGTTTTCCCACTGATATGCAGGCGCAGATGTGCGCACTCTTCGCGACCACACCGGGCATCAGCGTGGTGACGGAAACAATTTTCCCGCAGCGTTTCATGCACGTGGCCGAGATGAAACGCATGGGTGCGGATATCGAGATGGAAGGTCCGACCGCGGTGGTGCGGGGAGTGGAAAGGCTGAGCGGCGCGCCGGTGATGGCAAGTGATTTACGCGCTTCTGCGGCCCTGGTGCTGGCGGGACTGACGGCCGCCGGCGAGACGCAGGTCAACCGGCTTTATCATATCGATCGCGGATACGAACACATCGATGAGAAACTCATTACCCTGGGCGCGAAGATGCAGCGGGTGAAGGGGTAATCGAATTTTCGATTGCTGATTGCCGATTGCTGATTGCTGATTGCTGATTTTTGAAATTGGAAATCGCAAATCGGAAATCGATTAAAAGGTGGGCCGCGGGGTTTTCTCGGTGCCGGTGCCCTGGTCGCGGTGAACCCAGACGCTCTGGGTCAGGCCCAGGAGGAACATCAGGATCAGCGTGAAGGTCCCCCCGTAACTGATGAAGGGAAGCGGCAGCCCGGTGATCGGCACCAGCAGGACATTCATTCCCACGTTCATGAAAATGTGGGTGAAAACGAGCATAATGATCCCCACGACGATGAGGCGTCCCAGCTGATCGCGGCTGTAAAATGCCACGAACACGCATTGGAGCAGGAGGAACGCGAGGCCGGAGACGAGGATCATGGCTCCGCGGAAGCCGTGCTCCTCGGCGACGGTCGCGAAGATGAAGTCGTTGATGACGACATCTTCCGGAAGCCAGGTATTGGCCACGGAATTCTTGGTCTTAAATCCTTTGCCCTCCCAGCCGGCCGAACCGATGGCGATCATGCAGTGTTTTGGCACCCAGCCGGCCCCTCGCTCGTCGTAAGCTTTCCCGGTGAGCATGTTGAGGTAAGTGTCGATCCGGTCTTTCTGGTAATTTTCCAGCACGAAAAAATACACGACCGGCACGACCATGGTGCCGGCCAGGACGAGCACGATGAGATAACGGAAGGGAATGCTGCCCACGATTAGAAGGCCGCCCACCACCGGGAGCCACACCGCGGCGGAACCGATATCGGGCTCCTTGAGCACCATCAGAAAGGGCGGGAGCATGATGGCGCCGCAGATGAGGAGCCGGAGAAAGGGGTGACGGAAGAAGGGGAGCAATGTCGGCAGCCGGCTGAGGACGAGCGCAAGCAGGAGGATCCCTCCGGTGATGGCGGCTTGGGAGGGTTGCAAAGAGAAGCCACCGATCTCGATCCAGCTCTTGGCGCCGGATTTTTCCACGCCGAAAAACTTCAGCGCAATGAGCAAACCGAGGGCGGCGAAATAAAGCGGAATGGCGCCCCAGTGGATCCACCGATAGTCGACCAGACTGACGACAAAGAAGACGGCTGTGCCGATGGCAATCCAGGTGACCTGGCGATTCCAGGAATTGACCAGATAATCGGAATCGCGGGTCCAGGAGGCGCCATGTATGGAAAAGACCCCAAAGATGAGGAGGCTATACATGGTAAGCACCAGCACCCAATTGAGCCCCAGGAATTTCCGGAAGAGCGGCGTCATGCAGTCATGTGGAGCGCGCCTTTTTCATGGCGGCCGAGTCAGCGTCATTGTAGACGCCAAAAGCTTCTTTGTAAATTCGTGTTGCGGGTCCGAGACGATCTGGTCGAGGGGGGCCGATTCGAGGATCCGCCCTCGCGACATCACGAGGACGTGGTCCGCCATATGCATGAGGAAGTGGAAATCGTGGCAGGCGAAGAGGAGGCTGAACCCGAGTTCCGCGCGCAGGGAGACCAGTAAATCCACCAGCTGCCGTTGCTTGCGTAAATCGAGCCCGTGAAGGGTATCGTCGACGAGAAGGAGGCGGGGCCGGGGGACGAGCGCCCGGGCCAGGGCCACGCGCTCCGCCTGGCCGTGGGCCAGCTCCCGCGGGAGGAGGCGCCCGATATCCGGGGGCAAACTCATTCGTTCAAGGAGGACTTCGCGGAATTCCTGTTTTCGCTTGGGTGACGATTCGCCTGCGGAGAGGTCGATAGCTTCCTCGAGGACGGCGTCGATGGTGGCGAAGGGATTGAGGGAAGCGAGGCTGTCCTGAAAGAGGATCTGAATCTCGCGGCGGAGAGGCCGGAAGGCTTTCTGGGAGAGTTTGAGGATATCGCGGCCGGCATCGTCGTAGAGAACGCGTCCGGAGCTGGCAGGAATGAGTTTTGCCAGGGTCAAGGCGAGCGCGGTTTTTCCACAGCCACGATCCCCGATCAGTCCCACGGTGGTGCCCTCCTCGATTTCAAAACTGACGTCATCGACCGCGGTGACGCGAGGCGCAGACCGGTGGAAAAACGGTTTCCGCGGGGGAAAGCAAGTCGTGAGATTTTCGACCCTGAGGAGAGGCATGCGGTGAACAGTTATCAGTTATTGGTTAATAGTTATCAGGGTCAGGAACCGGATGAACGGCGATGTGCGGATGAATCCCCTGGATACGAATGCTTATTTCAACTGCTTTTCGCCTCGGGTCCCAACGTGTCCGTGCTCAATCCTGCGAGGTCCGAGGCGAGGACCGGCCTACCGATAACTGATAACCGATAACTGATAACCGATAACCGATAACTGATAACCGATAACAGCCGTTTCGCCGCCTTAGGCATTCTCTTGCAGGAAAGTCGTCAGGGGGCTGGTCGGTGAGGCGAACTCCTCGGTTTCAGGAATACCGATCTCGAAAGCGGCGCGCCCGGCCTCCACGGCAGCTTTAAAAGCGCGCGCCATGCGGACGGGATCGCCGGCAATAGCGATGGCGGTGTTGACGAGGACCGCATCGGCTCCCATTTCGAGGGCTTCCGCGGCATGGCTCGGCGCGCCGAGCCCCGCGTCGACCACCACCGGGACCGTCGCTTGATGGATAATGATTTCAATCTGGGCGCGGGTTTCGATACCGCGGTTCGAACCGATGGGCGATCCCAGCGGCATCACGGTGGCGGCACCGGCATCCTGGAGGCGCTTGGCGAGGACAGGATCGGCGTTGATGTAAGGGAGCACTTTGAAACCCTCCTTTACGAGAATCTCGGTGGCCGCGAGAGTCTCGATCGGATCGGGCAGCAGGTAACGCGGATCGGGATGGATTTCCAGTTTCACCCACTTGGGCAGTCCGGAAGCCGCCGCGAGCCGGGCGAGGCGGACCGCTTCCCCGGCGTTGATGGCACCGCTGGTGTTGGGAAGGAGCAGATATTTCTCCGGATCAATGAATTCCAGAATGTTGGCGTAAGGATCCTGTTTGCCGGAGAGATCTGCGCGGCGCAGCGCCACAGTCACGATTTCAGTCCCGGATGCTTCCAAGGCGTCCCGCATGGCTTCGCCGGAGGAGAACTTCCCGGTGCCGACGAGAAGACGCGAGCGAAAGCTGCGGTCGGCGATTTGAAGTGGCGAGTTTTGGGCGGGCATGGGGGGGCGGCGCCTTGCACCGGGTTATTGGTTATCGGGTTTCAGGGTTCAGTGTTCAGGTTTCAGGTTTCAGGTTTGAGGTTTGAGGTTTGAGGTTTGAGGTTTGAGGTTTGAGGTTTGAGGTTTGAGGTTTCGGTGTTCAGGTTTCAGGTTTCAGGTCAGAAGTCTGCTCAATGATCGGTTACGATTGTTCGAGTTGGTTCCGGACCGGACACTGAACACTGAACACTGAACACTGAACACTGAACACTGAACACTGAAACCTGCTACAGCCCCAGCCTTCGGAAAAGCTCGTCGAGCGGGAGTTGGAGGCCGATATAAAAATCCCCGAAGTCGGCGTAACGGGCGCTGACTTCATCAAAACG
>JAHEJT010000162.1:0-3168 GCA_024638765.1 Verrucomicrobiales bacterium | reverse complement strand
GAACACTGAACACTGAAACCTGCTACAGCCCCAGCCTTCGGAAAAGCTCGTCGAGCGGGAGTTGGAGGCCGATATAAAAATCCCCGAAGTCGGCGTAACGGGCGCTGACTTCATCAAAACGCATTTCGTAGACGATACTCTTGATCTGATAGGTGTCTTTCGCGAAGAGGGTGACCCCCCACTCGGCATCATCCAGTCCGGTGGAGCCGGTGATCAGTTGTCGCACTTTCCCCGCATAAGTGCGCCCCACGGCGGCATGTCCTTGCATCAGCTTGCGCCGGCTTTCAAAGTCCAGCGCATACCAGTTGTGCTCTTCACCACGCCTTTTGTTCATGTTGTAAAAACAGAAGACCGGCCAATCCGGCATCTTGGGGTAAAGCCGGTCGGTCGTGTATTTCTTCATCCGCGTCTCGAATTCCTCAATCGACTTCTTGAACTCCTCGGAGCCGGGAGTCAGACCTTTTTCAGACTTAAGGGTTTCGGCGTATTGATCCGCGGTGGTGGTGTATTCGCTGCGCTCAGTCATCGAAAGATAACTGTATACCGGCGTCAGGGTATCGGCGCCCAGGCAGACATTGAGCCGTTTCTCGAACGCATTGGCATCGTGGAGATCCGGCGTTAACAGCATCAACGCCAGATCGGCTTTCGGTGTGACGATACTGAAGAGGAGCAGCTGGGTGTCCGGAGTAGACCGGATTTCCTGGACCAGGCGAGTGAGATCGGTTTTGGCCTCGAGCTGTTCTTCCTCGGAAAGCAGTTCCCACTGCGCGTGGTCGAGCTGATAAAAGAGATGGAGCACGTGCCAGCCTTCTTCCGGCTGAAGGGATTCGACGGGGCCGGCGTCTTCTGCAGAGGATGGGTTGATCTGCGTGGTCATGGTTACAAGCGGGCGGGCTTTTCCTGCGCCGGGTATCGGGGTCCTGGGTCAGATTTCGGTTTCGGATTTGAGGAGTACCGCGGCCACCTTGAGGTAAGCCAGGAGGTTCCATTCGTTGGTATCGTAGGATTTACCCTCAAACACCTCCGCCGTCCACCAATCCTCGCCTCCAGTGGCGTATCCTGCAAAGTCGATTTTCGCGGGCATCCCCTCGGTGGCATGAATCTCCATGGTGCGAGTGCCGGTCTCGTCGAATTGTCCCCCGGTCACGCGCCGCGGGGTAACGTCGCCTCGGACTTTGCCGTCGATGCCGCGAAACACCACCTTGATGAAGCCGAGATCAGGGGCGTCTTGCGCGGGCTCGAGCAATTCAACGCGGATTTCGGGGATCAGCGCCTGTCCACTTTTGATGCGATCGTCCGGCCGGGGCTCGCGCCAATACGATTTGATCGAGGCAATTCCCACCCACTCGCCGCGCACAGCCGATTTAAAAACCGCCTGGGGTGCGTCGGCCGCGGTTCCTATGGGGATTTGCGACTTAAACGTGACGCGAAAACCGATCAGGGCGATAAGCACCAGCAAGCCGATCCCGGCGAGGCTGAGCAGTTCCACCCGGTTGAGCTCCTTTAAGCCGGGCAGAAACTTGGATGGAATGGCAGACGTGTCTGTGTCCAGCTCTCGGTTTCCGGCGGGGTGGTCCACGTGCTCCTCCGCGGCATCGGTGGCCTTCGGCTCAACCTCCTGCTTCTCCTGAAGCTCCCGGCGGTATTCGGCGAGCTCTTCTTCCTCGGTGAGCGGCTCCGTCTCGGCCACGGGTTCCGGTGCTGCCGCGGGTTCCGTCTCGGCCACGGGTTCCGGTTCGGTCACGGGTTCCGGTCCGGTCACGGGTTCCGGTCCGGCCTCCGGCAATTTGACGGCGCCGGCTTCAAGCAGGTGTTCTTCCGCGGTCCGGGATTCGCGCTCCTCATCCAGATCCAGGTCGAGGGATTCGCCGTCGTCCTCTGCATCCGTCCCCTCGACACGCGGCCGGCCGGGAGGTTTGGGTTTCCAGGATTCTTCTTTCTCGTCTGGCATCGCTCCGATTATGGGTATGCCGCAGCCGGGTCCGATGCTCAAGCTGTTTACGCACGGTCCGCGGCCCCGGGTGGCAGGGAAACCCGCATCCGCCTCCGAGGGCAGACTCTGGCCCGGCTCCGCGGGATCCCGGCTGGAATCGGTTTTCCGGAGGGGAAGGGCAAAAAAGTAATTGCACCCCCAATAAATATCAATATTTTCACTGCGACGAGTGGCCTCACTCTCAAAGCATTATGGCCGATATCGAGAACAAATACGAAGACAACGTCGCCGGCGCTTATTTCGTCGACGATCAGTGCATTGATTGCGATCTGTGCAGAGAGACGGCACCTGCGAATTTTACGCGCCAGGAAGACGGCGGCTATTCGTTTGTCTTCAAGCAGCCCGAGAATGACGAAGAACGGGCGCAGTGCGAAGAGGCCCTTGAAGGCTGTCCGGTGGAAGCCATTGGCAACGACGGCCCCGGAGGCTGACCGAAGGATCACGCAGCGCCGGGCCACGCAGAGGTTTTTGACCGCGAAGACTTTTCTTCGTGGCTTTTTGCTTTCGGATCGAGGTATACTCTTTTCACGTCTGGAGGAGCGCCTGAAGTCAGGCTGATGGCGTGCGGCTAATGAAGCGTTCGGGAAAGAACCGGATTCACAAGCGAGTGCTCGCGGAATGGCGAGGTGCGTCCGAGCCGCGGGACACGAGTGCGCGCACCAAGGAGATCTCGCAGGTGGTTCCCAAGCTGCTGCAGAGCCTGGGACTCAAGGAACGCTTTGAAGAGGAAGAGATGATGGGGGCCTGGCGGGAGCTGGTGGGTGATTTCCTGGCGACGCACTCGCAGCCGGTCTCCATCAAGCGAAAGGTCCTCCTGGTGCAGGTCCTCCAACCCACGTTGTGTTATGACATGGAGCGCACTCTCAAGCCGCGCCTGCTTGCCCAGATCCGCAATCGTTTCGGCGCGGAAAAAATCCGCGACATCCGCTTCGTGCCGGGTTGAGGATTGTCATCCCGACGGTGCCCTGCGCGGACGGGGAAGGTGTAAAAAGGTGGCGATTCCTTGCTTTATCGGTCAGTTTAGAGCGAACATTCGGCAATTCTTTCCGAGATGTGCAGGAAAAGTAGTGGCGGCATCTTGGCGCCACTTCAAGCCGGTTCGGCGGCAGGATGCCGCCGCTACTTCTCCGCCCCTTCATGATCCGTAACATCCTCTTCGATTGGTCAGGCACGCT
>JAHEJT010000161.1 GCA_024638765.1 Verrucomicrobiales bacterium | reverse complement strand
GAGGTCGGAGGCGGCGCATTTGGTTTCGATTTCTTTTACCTCGCTGATTTTTCCGTTGGAAAGTGAGATGACGCGGTCTGCCATGGAAGAAATCACCGCGTTATGCGTGATCACAGCGGTGGTGGTCCCCAATTCACGGTTGATGCGGTCGATGACTTCCAGCACGGTGATGCCGGTCTTGACGTCGAGAGCCCCGGTCGGCTCGTCACAGAGGAGGACTTCCGGTTTCTTGGCCACGGCCCGGGCGATGGCGACGCGCTGTTGTTCTCCGCCTGAGAGTTGCGAAGGAAAGTGATCGATGCGGTCACCGAGGTCGACCATTTCGAGGGCTTCCTCGGGCCGCATGGGATTGGCGGCGATCTCAGTGACGAGGGCCACGTTCTCGCGGGCGGTCAGGCTGGGGATGAGGTTGTAAAATTGAAACACGAAGCCCACGTGCCGGCGGCGGAATTGGGTCAGTTCGCTGTCTGCCGCCTCGGTGAGATTTTGATCCCGGTAATGCACGGTCCCGGACGTGGCGCGGTCGAGTCCGCCCATGATATTGAGCAAGGTCGATTTACCGCTGCCCGAGGGGCCCAGCAGGACCACGAATTCTCCCTGAAACATATCGAGGTCGACACCGTGCAAGGCCACAACTTCGACTTCGCCCATCTGGTAAACCTTGGTCAGATCGCGGACCGCGAAGACCTGGTAACCTTTGGCATCCCCGGCCAGGGCCGCGGATGAGGGGAGATCCCCGGGTTCAGGTCCTGGCGGTTCGGCGGGCATCGTCTGGGTTCCCGGCAGAAGCAAGTGCTTCCTCGAGGACATCGGAAATGGTGTGGAGGGCATTTCCCTCGAGTTGATTGCTCACATACAGGTAAGAAGGGCAATCGGGATGGGCGTTATTTCCCATCAGGTAATCCAGCATGCAGCACAGCGACTCGCGGGCGGCGGGGTCGATCTCCTTGAGTTGATTGTAAGGAGCGAACTCCCGGTTGGCCCAATCCATGCTGCGCTGCGGCGTGAGCAGGTATCGGGCCCCGACGAAGGGATTATCTTCGAGCGGATGCAAATCGATCTGATTCGGCACCGCCGGCATGCGCGCCCAGTGGTTGTAAATATGCGCCACCTTGTGATGCGAGAGCATCTGAAAGTATTCGGGGTGCAGGAGGTTACGGTTGCGGACTTCCACCCCGTACTGCCAGTCCTTCGGGATCTGCGCAAAAAAGGTATCCAGGGCGGCGACAAAATCTCTCCCGTGCTCGAAATCATTCGCGTGGAAATGCGAAAACTCGAAGATGATCATTCCAACTTTTGACCGGATCTTTTCCAGGTGGCGCAGAAACCCGAACTTGAACGTGCCCACACCGAGGAAGTATTCGTTGCGCTTTCCCTTGCGTTTTCCGAATGCGTCCAGCTTCGGAAAGTTCTTGATGGTGATATCGTCCGGAACTTTAAAGGAGAACCTGAAGTCGTCCGGCACCTGCGCGGAGAGAAGTTCGAGGTATTCGACTTTGGGGAAAGTATAATAAGTCGCGTCGACGCAGACGCTTTTGAACACTTCGGCATATTCCTCGAGGCAGGATCGGTTGAAGCGCGTCTTGGAAAAATGGTTGCGCCAGAGGTATCGGTCTTCGTCGTAGAGCATGCCGCACCAGCCCGGGTATTTCCACGACATGGTGCCGAGGTAAATGCCGTGCTCCACGGCGAGCCGTTCCAACAGGGCGGCGATCTTGGAGCGCTGAAACAGCATGCTTTCCTTCCTCGTGTGCTATTCTCCCCGGGATGCAGCCTGATGGCAACGCTTCTTAGCTGTGGGGGCGCATTTTTCATTACCTGTTCTGCGGGAACGTATGACGGGCGTTGTCAGCGCCTAGCGGAATGCTGTAAGCTGCCGTATGCGCGCCCTCAAGCACGTCATCCAGATTACCGATACCCACATCGGTCCCGGGGAAGACCACGCGTTTTCAGGGAGCGAGACGTTTTCGCCGGCACAGACGCTTATCGACGCGATTAACGCGCTGGATTTCACCCCGGACCTGGTGGTGCACACCGGGGATGTCGTCGATGACCCCAGTCCCGAGGCTTACCGGCTGGCGGCGGCGGTGTTGGGAGAGCTGGCGTCCCCCGTCTACTTTGTGCGCGGCAATCACGACGGGCTGGGGTTGTTGCTGGAGCATTTCCCCATGGAAGAGAGAACACCGCTTCTCGACGCCGGCGATACGCTGGCCTATTGCGTCGAAGCCCCGGATCATACGCTTTATGTCCTCGACGGTTGTGTCGCCGGACAGGAAGACGGGCGAGGAGATTTGCCGTCCGCACAGCTCGAGGCTTTGCGACACTCTCTGGCCTCGCACGAATTGCCTTTCAGCGTTTTCATACACCATCCGCCTTTTGGAATCGATAGCCCCTGGATCGAGGAAGGGATGCTTCTGGGTAACGGGGAGCAACTCCACGAGGTGCTCCTGGAGGCGGGGGTGGGACGGGGGCGCGGCGTTTTTTTCGGTCACATTCACAGTAACGCCCGGATTCTCCGCGACGGGATTCTTTACTGCGGCCTCGCCAGCAGTTGCTGCCAGTTTACGGCGGGTCCATCGGAGCTGGAGCCCAGACCCCAGCCCGACGCGCCGGCGTTTTTCAATCACATCACCTTTTTGGAGGGCAGGGCGGTCATCAAAATCCACACCCTTCCGCCCGGCAAGGGAGGAAGAAAATCCGGTTGACGGACCGCGGGTTGATGGAACTGTATCTCCAGGTCCGCGAAACCCGACGCCGCATCAGGGGTTTAAGGGGGTGACGGGATTGCAGGGGAGAAAAGCTATGGAAAAGATCAAGATTCTTGTAGTCGACGACGAGGAAGCGTTTACGTGGATTTTAAAGCTCCAGCTTGAGAAGGCTGGGCCTTACGATGTTTGCACGGAAAACGATCCGACCGCGGCGCTGCAAACAGCACGGGCGTTTAAGCCCGACATTATTCTGCTGGATGTGGTCATGCCGGAGATGGATGGCGGCGACGTGAAAGCCCAGCTCGAAGAAGACCCCGCTTTGCGCGAAATCCCCGTGCTCATGGTCACGGCCCTGGTCTCGAATAATGACGCCCCCGCCGATGCCGTGGTGCAAAGCGGCAGTGACGTGATGCTGGCCAAGCCGGTGCGCACGGAGAAGCTGATAGCCGCCATCAAGCAGCGCCTCGCGGGCGTAATTTAGGGCGGGTTTACGTGGGGCTTCTGCGATCGCCCTCACCCTGACCCTCTCCCCCAGGAGAGGGGATCAGAAGCTCACACCGGGCGAGCAACCAGGAGCGGTGATTCAGGGGGGAAGCGTCCCGGAGAACGAACCTCCCCGTTCGTTCCGGAACCAGTCCGGAGACTCGTTCTCCAATTTCACGCTCCGCGCGGGATCGCCAGCAAAGGGCAGGGGGCCTGCCGGAGCACGCGCTCCGTAATACTCCCGCGGAGGGCATCCAGAAATCCGTGGTGGCCGGTCGTGGTCATCACGATGAGATCGGCGGAAGTATCGATTGCAACCTGCAGAATGCCTTCGACGACATCACCTTCCAGGGATTGTTTCTTCCAGGTCCAGCCGTCGGAGGCCATCTGCCGGACTGCCGGCGCGTCGGTGGGATCTCCCACATGCAGGAGAGTGAACTCGACCTCGCCGACTGCAAGCTCGCTGGCGACGCGCACCGCGCCGTCGACGGCGCGTTGCGGACTTGGATGCATATCGATGGGGACGAGGATGTTGCGGAGAGAGACCGAGCCATCTTGCGCAGAAACAAATCCCTTCACATGGTGCGGCACGAAGAGCGTCATCTCGTGGCTGGCCCGGGCGATGGGCTCCGCGATGCTCCCGTGCGGCCATCGAGTCTTGCCTTCGTGCTGATGGGTGGCCAGCACGATGAGATCGGCGTGGTGAGTTTCCAGGAAATCGAGCGCTGAGTGCAGTGGATTGCGCTTCTTCCCGATGACCTTGCTCACGTTGATCCCCAGATCCCGGATATCGGCTTTCCTGCTTTTCTCGGGTAATAATCCCCAGCGGTGGAGAGTTTCCCGGACGCCGGGAAAATCCGACCACGGGACCTCCTCGTCACCCGCGACGTGCATGATGAAAAGCTTCGACTTTTCGGCGAGGGAGAACTTCAACGCGTGTGCGAACGCAATTTCGCTGGCCTCTGAAAAATCGGAGGGATGAAAAATCCGGTCGACTGGAGGAAATTTTTCCATGATTGCGCGCGATGGTGTGGATCATCAGAGACGAACACGCTCTTTAAGATTCGGGTGTTCGAAGACCATTTCGTGCTGGAGCTCGAGAGAAGTGCCCACACCGGCTTCCCTGGCGCGGTCGCACATTTTCTTGGCGATGGCGACGTCGAGGAAAGCGAGGCCGACGGCGTTGAAATAGATCCGCTCCGCATCGGATTCGCGTCCCTTCTTATGGCCGGAGGCGAGCTCGTGGAGGTCCGCGTAGATATCGTTTGCGGAGATCAGGCCGTCCTTGTACATGCGGCTCAGCGTCTGGGTACGATGGACGACGGTTTCCCAGTCATCGCAGACAATCTTATCGCAGAGCTGGGCGACGCCGTATTCGTCTTCCCAACCGCCAACGTGAGAGTAAAAGGCGCCGGGCTTGACCCAGTCGGCTTTGAGGAGAGGCGCCTGGGCGCTGGTGGCCGTTACCAGAATGTCTGCGCCATCCATGGCGGCCTGATTATTTGTCTTCATGGAGATGATCTCCATGTCGGGAAAGAGCGGCTGCATTTGGGTGACGAACTCGATCTCATGTTCGAGGGTGCGAGAGGCGACACGGCAGATATTCAGGCTGGGTCGCACGGATTTCATGGCAAGGAGGTGCATCTTGGCCTGTTCGCCGGCACCGATAAAGCCGATGGTCTCTGCGTCTTCCTTCGCGAGGTATTTGGCTGCGATACCGCCGACGGCGCCCACGCGCATGTTGGAGGCCATGGTGCCGTCCATCACGGCCACAGGAAAACCGCGTTCGATTTCGGACAGGACGATGATGGCGGAGAGGTTTTGAATGGCGTAGCGTTTGGGATTTTCGGGGAACACGGAGACCCATTTGACTCCGCATACCTTGTCTTGCAGCATGGTGGCGGGCAGGCAATTGATGCGTTGCTGGGTGCGCTGGTCGAAAATCTGGACGATTTTTTCAGGAAAGAGGACCTCTCCATGTTCGAAGGCCAGGAGCGCCTCTTCGCCGGCCTCCATCGCCATACGCATGTCGAGGCAGCCGGCGTCGAGGAGGGCTTCCTGTGAGAAATAGGTGAAATCGACTTCGTGCGGGTTCACGGGATTGGCGGTAAGGAATGTCGTGGAAACGGTCGCAGTGGCGCGGGGCAAGAAAACTCAATGGCGAATCCACTCTTTCAGGTCGGGATGTTCGAAAATCATGGTGTCCTGAAGGGTTATTTCCTGTCCGCAGCCGGCCTCTCGGGCGCGGAGATACATGGCGTGCGCGATTCCGATATCAGTATAGGCCAGGCCGACGGCGTTGAAATAGACACGTTCGTCGATGGATTCCCGGCCGTGTTTTTCACCGATGACGATTTCGACAAGGTTGGCATAAATGTCGTCGTCGGTCAGGTCGCCGTCCTGGTACATGCGAGAGAGCGTTTGCGTGCGATGCTTTACCGTATCCCAGTCGTCGCACACGATTTTGTCGCACTGATTGGCGACTTCGTATTCGTCTTCCCAGCCGCCCACATGGGAGTAAAAGGCGCCCGGCTTGATCCATGCCGCCTTGAGCAACGGCGCTTGGGCGCTGGTGGCCGTGACGATGATATCGGCGCCCTCCACCGCCTTTTGCAGGTCGGTGTCCGCGGCGACGAATTTGAATTCGGGAAGAAGGGGGCTCATCTCTTCGATGAATTGCTTTTCCTCTTCAGGGTACTTCGCGCCGATGCGGCATTCGTGGAGCGAGGGAAGGGCGGCCTTCATGGCGAGGAGGTGCATTTTGGCCTGCTCTCCAGCCCCGATGAAGCCGATGGTTTCGGAATGCGGGAGGGCGAAGTGTTTGGCGGCGATTGCGCCCATTGCCCCGACGCGCATATTCGAGCAGAGGGTGCCCTCCATGAAGGCGACGGGGAATCCGTGCTCAATCTCGGAAAGGACAATTACGGCGGAGAGGTTCTGAAGGCCGTGATTGACGGGGTTGGAGGGGAAGACGGAAACCCATTTTACGCCGCAGATTTTTTCCTGGAGAAAGGTGGCGGGCAGGCAATTAATGCGCTCCTGGGTGCCCTGATTGAAGATTTGGACTATCTTTTCCGGGAAGAGAATATCCCCGGCCTTGAACGCGATCATGGCGTCCTCGGCCGCTTGCATGGCGAGGTTCAAATCGAGACAGCCGGCACGGATGAGGTCCTGCTGGGAGATAAAAAGTGTGCTGATTTCGTGTTTGCCAGGCATTGCTTGTCAGTCTGTTGAATCGTGCGCCGGTCCTAATGTGGTTGCTGCCGGCGAATCATTCCAATCATACTGGCGGAAAGGAAGGAAGGATACTTACCGAATCTTGAAAAAAAGGGCGCAGATATTGCACGGCACGAAGGCAACCAATCTGTTGAAAAAGCCTTATCCCCGGAGCGCCGGGTGCGAATCCGGGGGATAAGGATATTTCTCCGCCGGCGGATAGAGTTTTCCCTCCTCTCCGGACGGCCAGTCGGCGTCGGCCTTGATCCAATCATGCACCATCTGGACGTCTTCCCGGCTTAGACGGTGCCGCGTCGGAGGCATCGCGTTGCTGAGTTCTTCGGGAAGGTGAATCACCGTGTAAAGTGGACTGGCTTCAGGGTTTCCCGGCACGATCACCGGTCCGCCGGGGCGTCGCGGTCGAAATGCGAGCGCGCGTGTTTCCAGGATCAGGCCCCCGTGATTGATGCGCGAGTTGTGGCACTCGAGGCATTTTCTCTCCAGGAGCGGCCGGATGTCTTCCTGGAAATCGACGTCGCCGTGACCGGACCCCAGCGCCGACCCTGTTCGCATACCGCCGCTTTGCGGAACACAGGAGGAGACAAAGAGTGCGCCCGCGGCGGTCGCCAGAGATATCAGGAGAGAGTGGGATGCCTTCATGCTTTGCCGATGGTCCGGCCACCCTCGATGTCAAATCTTACCCAGGGGAGCCGGGGCAGATCATAGAGATAAGGCGGGCGCTTACTCCAGAGGTTTGTCCGATTCTGTGAAAATAAAAGGGTCTTCGGGTGCGGGATCGGGAGATCCCATTTCGTCAGTTTCCAGAATGCGGCGGACTTCATGGTCCTCGACTTGGGTAAAGTCCTGATACCATCGGCCCACGCCGAGGAAGTGCTCGGGAGTCATCACCGTCACGACTGCATCCGCGAGCGCGGACAGATCCCGGACTGCTTCGGGCGCCGCGGTGGGCGCGGCCACGACAATGCTTCCGGCTTTTTGTGTGCGCAGCAGATCGATTGCCGCCCGCATCGTCGAGCCGGTGGCGATACCGTCATCGACGAGGATGACGGTGCGATCCACAATTCTCAGCGGTGGCCGTGTGCCCCGGTAAAGTGTCTCCCTGCGATCCAATTCCGCCTGCTCCTGGAGCGTGACGCGCTCGACGACATCCGGTCCGATCCCGAGCCGTCGAATGACTTCCTCATTCAAAACCCGGATTCCACCGCTGGTGATGGCGCCCATGGCCAGTTCTTCCTGTCCGGGTGTTCCCAGTTTTCTGACCAGAAGAATCTCGAGAGACGCCTCCAGGGCCTTGGCGACTTCGAAAGCGACAGGAGCGCCTCCTCTCGGCAACCCGAGGACGAGGACATCCTCGATCGCCGCGTATTGAAGGAGTTCTTCGGCGAGAAGCTGACCCGCCTCCTCACGATTCTTGAAGGTGGAGTCGTATTCGCTCATGATCCCGATGGTTCAGGCGCGCGGCACAAGGTGTTCGAAAAACCAGTCGGCCGCCAGATCGGCAACCCTTTCCAGGGCGCCGGGCTCCTCAAACAAATGCGTAGCGTCCGGCACGATGTCGAGTTCTTTCTCGCACCGCAGGAGTTGGAAAGCGTGCTCATTGACCTCCAAAACCTCACGGTCTTTTCCTCCGACCACTAACAGGGTGGGCGCGGATACCCAGGGCAAGGCTCCCTCCGCAAGATCGGGCCTTCCTCCCCGGGATACGACGGCCTGGATCTTGTCCGTCAACAACCTGGCGGCAGCCAGCGCCGCCGCTCCCCCCGTGCTGGAGCCGAAGTATCCGATTCCCAATCCTCCCGCGGCCTGCGAGTTCAGTATCCAGTCCGTCGCATCGAGGAGTCGCTTCGAGAGCAACTCGATATCGAACCGCATGTATCCGGTCATGATATCCTCGCGTTCCTCTTCCACCGTGAGGAGATCGAAGAGAAGCGTTGCGATTTCTTTCTTTCGCATAGTCTCGGAGACGAACTTGTTCCGGGGACTGTGCCGGCTGCTGCCGCTCCCGTGCGCGAAAATCACAATTCCTCGCGCTCGAAAAGGGATCACCAGTTCGCCGCGCAACGCCGCGTCCTGGCACGGGATGCAGACGTCTTCCATAAGGAGGCGGTCGTCTTGACTGACGGGGGCGACGTCTTGCTGGCTGCTCCGATTCATAAGCGATGATCCGGCAACGCGTGTGCTTGGTTGCGGCTCTCAAAAACTTACGGGCAACGGGGCCTTGCGCGCTTCTCATATCTTGGCAAGTCTTGTGCCTTTTTTGGGCAGCGCGCCGCCGCGCCCGTCCTGGGCGCGGTATTTGCACGGGGGCACCGTGCCCCCCCGGCGAGGCGATGCGGGGGTGAAGTTACCCGGCCGGATCGGGGATGGTCTTGAGGGTGCCTTCCGGGCCCCGGGGCCATTCCGCGCCCTGCGCGATCCAGTCATACAGCAACGTCTTCTCCTTGGCACTGAGACGATGCTTCGTCGGGGGCATGGCCTGACTGGAACCTTCCGAGAGAAGGGTGAACGTGTAGAGCTTACTCTTCTCCGGCTGGCCGGGGACGATAAACGGTCCATCCGGCCCCGGCTGGAAGGCGTAAGCGCGCATCTCCAGGTTGAGATGTCCCAACAGGGTGCCCGTGTTATGACAGACCAGGCAGCGGGATTCCAGGAGCGGCTTGATCTGTGTGGTGAAATCCACCTCGGAGCGGCTCACCTGTTGCCCTGCCGCACCCGAATTTTGTGTCGTGTTAGGAGCGGTCGTGCCAGGAGCGGTGCAGGAAACGGCGTAAAAAGCGCACGAGATTGACAAAAAGAGACGGGTGAGGCGTGACATGGTGGAATGTGAAAAAGAAAGAAAAAGAAGCGGAGCGACGGATCGGGAGCAATATAGGATTTGAAGAAACCGGTTGCCAGCCTCTTCTTGAGAAAATGCCCGCATTAATTGCTCCGCGGTTGTCCTTTCCCGGCGGTCTTCTTATTTTCCTTAAACATGAAAGCAATGGTGTTCACCGCCGCCGGCCGGCCCCTGGCACTGGAGGAAAGAGCGCTTCCTGAACCTCGCGCAGCGCAATTACAGCTTCGCGTCCACGCCTGCGGAGTGTGCCGCACGGACCTCCATCTCCTCGATGGAGAATTGCCGGACCCGCTGGTGCCCGTCATCCCGGGACACCAGATCGTCGGGACAGTCACGAAGCTGGGGGAGGGGGTCACAGGATTTTCCAAGGGCGCGCGGGTGGGGGTTCCCTGGTTGGGATGGACTTGTGGCGACTGCAGATTCTGCCGGGAAGGACGCGAGAACCTCTGCGATGCGGCGAAGTTTACCGGTTACACGCTCGACGGCGGGTACGCGGAGTGCGTGGTTGCCGATCAACGCTATTGTTTTCCTCTTCCACCCGAAGAGGATTACGGTGACCTCAAAGTCGCGCCACTGCTCTGCGCCGGGTTGATCGGATACCGCAGCCTGCGGCTCTGCGGGGAGGACGCCGTAAAGATCGGTTTCTATGGCTTCGGCGCGGCGGCACATATTCTTGCCCAGGTCGTGCGCCATCGCGGGGGATCGGTGTTCGCTTTCACGCGCGCCGGCGATGCGGCGGCGCAGGATTTCGCCCGCAAGCTGGGCTGCGCCTGGGCTGGAAATTCGGATGAGGTGCCCCCGGAGCCGTTGGATGCCGCGATCATCTTTGCTCCGGCGGGGGAACTGGTGCCTGCGGCCCTCAAGGCTGTGCGCAAAGGCGGGCGCGTCGTCTGCGGCGGAATTCACATGAGCGACATCCCGTCCTTTCCCTATGCGCAGCTCTGGGAGGAACGCAGTATTCAATCGGTGGCCAACTTGACCCGGCGCGACGGGGAAGAATTTCTCGAGCTGGCGCCGCGCATTCCGGTGGAGACCTCGGTGACGGCGTTTTCCCTCGAAGAAGCCAACGAGGCACTGGAGGCATTGCGCTCGGGGGCCTTTACCGGCGCCGCGGTGCTGATGATGTGAGCTGAAGCGCTTCCCGGAAAAGCCCCTCACCCTCACCATCTCCCCAAGGAGAGGGGATCCTGCCTACCAATAGGACCTAATGCTTACCGGGTTCCCGGCTTCCTTCTCCCGGGGAAAGGAAGGCTCTTGAAACACCGCTTTCCGGTAATTGATTTCTGGTCCCCTCTCCTGGGGGAGAGGGTGAGGGTGAGGGCGGTTCTGGTCGGCTTCTCGAGTTATCCGCGATTACAACACCAACCGTATCAGGACTGCGAGCACGATGATGAGCACCACGAAAAACAAGACCCGGTGGCGGCGCGCCTCCGGCAGGAGCCGCCAGCGCCGCATTTTTTCCAATTCTTCGTCGCGTTTATGCGTCATTGCGTGATGAGGTAAATTCCAGGTCCCGGTCGACCCAAGTACTCTAGCAGAGATTCAGGCCGGAGTCATTTGCCAAAAGTGAAATCGGGTTCCTTGAAATCCACGGTGATGGTGTCGCCCTCCAGAAAGTTACCCTCCAGGATCTCCATGCTCAACGGGTCGAGAATGCGCTTTTGAATGACCCGCTTGAGGGGACGGGCTCCGTAAGCGGCATCGTACCCTTCGACTGCCAGTTGGTTGACGGCGGCCGGAGTCACGTCGAGACGGACGCCCTTTTTATCGAGCTGGTGCTGCAGGAGGCCGACTTGGATCGCGACGATGGCGTTCAAATCCTCGGGCTGGAGGCGGTCGAAGATAATGGTCTCATCGATTCGGTTGAGAAATTCCGGCCGAAAGTGCGCTCTCAAAGCCTCCGTAACCTTGCGGGTGCGCGCTTCGCGATCGGCCTCTTCCGTAATGAATTCACTTCCGATGTTGCTTGTCATGATAATGACCGTGTTCTTGAAGTCCACGGTCCGGCCCTGGCCGTCGGTGATGCGCCCGTCGTCGAGCACTTGCAAGAGCACATTAAAAACGTCCTGGTGCGCCTTTTCGATCTCGTCGAACAGGACCACGCTGTAAGGCCTGCGACGGACGCGCTCACTCAACTGACCGCCCTCCTCATACCCGACATAACCCGGGGGCGCGCCGATGAGACGGGCGACGCTGTGTTTCTCCATGTACTCGCTCATGTCGATGCGCACCAT
>JAHEJT010000160.1 GCA_024638765.1 Verrucomicrobiales bacterium | reverse complement strand
CCGGCGATCCGGCGCCGGATGCAGATGATCTTCCAGGACCCCTATGCCAGCCTGAACCCGCGCTGGCGGGTGCGGTGCTGGTGGCGTTGGTGGCTCACGGTGACTCGGGGGAGGAGGGGAATTTGAGGGAAGAAACACCAGTGGGCGAGTCGGGGGAAGGGGAAAATGGGGTAGAAGTGGGAAAAACCGGGAAAATGGGGAAAAAAGGGGGAAAGATGGCCGAGGGGAGGGCCATATACTTAAGATTTCCGAAATTATTTTGTTCATTTTAACTTGAACAAAATAGATTGAGAGCGTATCCTTGCGGTCATGGAATCGCGATCTCTCACCGATTCGACGTCTTCCAAGCCCGGGGCCGCCCCGGAGGGGCAGAAGGCAGCGGGCGAGGAGAGCGGGCTCAGCAATGTGGAGGTGGAGGTGATCGATTTGTTCGTAAACGCGGTGCGTTTGCTCGGGGTGCCCAAGTCGGTAGGAGAGATTTACGGATTACTTTTCGTTTCCCCGGATCCGCTGCCCCTGGATCGGTTGGTCGAGAGGCTTCGGATCAGCAAGGGGTCGGCCAGCCAGGGTCTTCGCTTTCTGCGCAACCTGGGCGCGGTCAATGTGGTCTACGTGGCGGGGAGCCGCAGAGATCATTACAGTGCCGAGACCGAACTCAAACACCTGGCATCGGGATTCATTAAGGAAGAGTTCAAGCCGCACCTCGAGAGCGGGGACCTTCGATTGGGCCGCCTTAAGGAGTTGGTGCGCGAGTCGGAGGGCACTCCGGAGGGCGCTTTTTATACCGATCGATTGGGGAAGCTAGCCAGTTGGCACAGCAAGACACGCAAGTTATTGCCCTTGGTCCAGAAATTTCTCGGATAACACTTAACAAACATCGATTTCCTATGAGCAAGAACGTGGAAACAGAAGAGCCAGGCGTTGCGGAATGGTACTGCGTCCGGACAAAATCGAAGTCCGAACACATCGCGGCGGCGCATCTGAAGAATTTAGAAGGCGTTGAAGTATTCTGTCCGCGGATCCGTTTTCAGAAGTCCACGCGCCGGGGCCGGGTCTGGTTCAAGGAAGCGATGTTTCCGGGATATCTCCTGGTGCGCTTCGAATTGAAATCTGCGCTACGGATGGTGGGCAGCGCGCATGCTGTGACGCGCGTGGTGCGCTTTGGCGATAATTATCCTGTCGTCGAAGGAGAGATGGTGACGCAACTGCGCGAGGCGATGAATGCGGAAGAAATTGTGACGGTGGAAAACCGAGTGGAAGCGGGTGACGAGGTCGAAGTCGCCGCCGGGCCTTTGTGCGGGATGAAAGCAGTGGTGACGATGTTGCTTCCCGCCAAAGAACGGGTCCGGATTTTATTGGAATTCCTGGGCAATGCCCGGGAGGTGGAGGTGCCTGAGGAGTCGCTCCTGACTCCGAAAAAAGTCAGGCTCTTTGCACTTTCGTGACCGAGGCGCAGGAACTTGCATATTGCGCTGCGGCGGGGGGGCGCGCCGGAGACGGAGCCTTGGCCCCCTGCCCCGGCGGACGGAACGGCGAGAAGAAACACATCTGAAAGTCCCTGAGAGTAGTGTCCGGCCGTTTGAAGCGCGGCGGGAGTCGACCCGAAAAAGCGAATTACGGCTTTTTGTAGAAATTTTGTCTGGGAAGGTCTTGCCCGAAAAAAGCGGCAATCGACCGGGGGCGGTAGCATGCCGGGCTTGGCTGGGAGCCGACGGTCACCTTCAGGGAGTTGGCTCAGATCATGGTCGATGCGAACATGGAGTTGGCGCGCAAAGAACTCGCCGTCCAAAAGGCCGAGATGGAGTTGGCGGAATAGCGAAAGGACCGTGAGGGGACCGGGGCGAGACCGCGCCAGGCAGTATGGCTTTTGATTTACAGCAGAAAATTTACGTGGCCGGCCACCGTGGCATGGTGGGCCGGGCCTTGATGCGCAGGCTGGAGGCGCTGGGGGCCGGATCGCTGATAGTGGCCACGCGCCGGGAGGTGGACCTTACCAACCAGGCCGCCGTGCGCGAGTTTGTGGGCGCGCAAAAGCCCGCGGTCATTCTGTTGGCGGCCGCGAAGGTGGGCGGGATTCAGGCGAACGACACTTTCCCCGCGGATTTTATCTACGAGAATCTCATGATTGCCGCCAATCTGGTTGATGCCGCCTTCGAAGCCGGCGTGACGCGGCTTTTGTTCCTGGGCAGTTCCTGCATCTATCCAAAAATGGCTCCGCAGCCGATGCCGGAAAACTGCCTTTTGACCAGTCCACTGGAGGCAACCAACGAGGCGTATGCCATTGCCAAGATCGCAGGCTTGAAGCTTTGCCAGTATTACCGGCGCCAGCACGGAGTCCTCTTCCACTCGGCAATGCCGACAAACTTGTACGGGCCCGGTGACAATTATCATCCCGAAAACTCGCATGTCTTACCGGCCCTGATTCGGCGCTTTCACGAAGCCAGAGAAAGTGCGCTCGGGAAGGTGACGATTTGGGGGACCGGCAAGCCCCGCCGTGAGTTTCTGCACGTAGACGACCTGGCGGATGCCTCTGTCCATTTATTGGGGTTGGAAGATCCGCCGGACTGGGTCAACGTGGGATCGGGCACGGACGTATCGATTCTGGAATTGGCGGAGTTGGTGGCGCGGGTAACGGGGTATGAAGGCGAGATTGTCACGGATCCTTCAAAACCCGATGGCACCCCGCGGAAATTAATGGACGTTTCCGCGATGACAAGCTTGGGTTGGAGCTCACGCATTGGGCTTGAGGAAGGAGTGCGCGCGACTTACGCGGACTTTCTCGAGAATTTAGCCGCCGGCCTCTTGAGAGCCTGACGCGCGCGCCTCCTCTCGCACCGGGTTTCTTTTTCGAAGCATTACTTTAACCATGAGTCTTTCCAGGTTCACGGAATTGATCGATGGATTTCACGATAAGCGAATCCTGGTACTTGGAGACGTAATGCTGGACCGCTTCCTCTGGGGCGGCGTCTCACGAATTTCGCCGGAAGCCCCCGTGCCGGTGGTGCGTGTGCGAAAGGAATCCATTTATCCCGGGGGAGCGGCAAACGTGGCGAGAAACCTGGTGCCTTTCGCGGATGGAGTCCAGATGGTGGGGGTGATCGGGATGGACGATAACGGTGCGACGCTGTTGAAGACGCTGGAGGACGGAGGCATCAAGACCGATGGAATGCTGCGGGACGAGAATTATTCCACGATTACAAAGACGAGGGTGATCGCCCGGCAGCAACAGGTGGTGCGTTTCGATCACGAGAAACGGGCGCACATTACGCCGGCGCAGATTGCAGAAGTGACGAAATTTGTGGAGAGCCGCGCTGACGGCCTCGATGGTATGATCATCGAAGATTACGGCAAAGGATTTGTCGTACAGGATCTCGTCGATGCGGTGGTGCCGGTAGCGCGCGAGGCCGGGCTCATCATCACGGTCGATCCCAGCGCGGGGAATCGTCTCGATTGGCAGGGGGTGACCGCAGTGAAACCCAACCGCTTCGAAGCCTTTCGAGAAATCGGCCTGTCCGAGGAGGCGGAGGGAGAATCATCGGGCCAGGATCCGGCCCGGGATCCCGTGCTTCGCGAAGTCGGGGAGACTCTCCTCAAGAACTGGGGCACCGAGACGGTGCAAATCACCTTGGGAGAACAGGGGATGATGTTGTTCGAGCGCGGCAAGGCGCCGCATCACATTCCCACCAAGGCCGTGGACGTCTTCGACGTGTCCGGGGCCGGTGACACCGCGATCGCATTGTTCACCCTGGCGCTGACGGCGGGGGCGACCCCGGTGGAAGCGGCGGAGATTTCCAATCACGCCAGCGGGGTGGTGGTCGGCAAACTGGGGACGGCGACCTTGAGCCTGGAGGAACTGCTGGAATCAATGCGCGAGGATTGAAATTCTCCGCTGCAAGCGTCCAGTAAGAAGGGAATGAGCCGGAATTTTGAGCAGATTCGAAAAGAACATCTCGAGGTGATCGAGAGTATGGCGGGATGCGCCGATACAGTCGCGCGCGTAGCGGGCAGAATGACCGAGTGTTTGCGCGCGGGGGGAAAGATCTGTTTCATGGGAAATGGCGGGAGCGCGGCCGACAGCCAGCATTTAGCGGCGGAGTTCGTGGGACGGTTCCAGTTGGAGCGGGAAGGCCTGCCATCGATCGCTTTTACGACAGACACCTCCATCCTGACGGCTGTGGCGAACGATTACGGTTACGATGCGGTCTTCGAGCGCCAGGCCGAGGCCTTGTGCCGGGCGGGTGACGTGGTGGTGGGATTATCCACTTCGGGCAACAGCGCGAACGTGATCCGAGGATTGGCTAAAGCGGCCTCGCTGGGGGCGTCCACCGTGGGGATGACGGGAGCCGGAGGAGGAAAGATGCCGGACCATTGCGAGGAGTGCATCCAGGTGCCTTCGGATCTGGCGGCGCGGATTCAGGAGGGGCATATACTCATCGGCCACGCGCTCTGCGAGCTGGTGGAGGATGCTTTTTGCGGAGGACGCTGAGCGCCGGCGACAACTCCGGACGGCGGCGGCGCGGCGACGACCGGGGGACAGCGGCGGGGTGCCGACACGGATCTTATCGGGGCGCCTGATTTGCGGTGCCCGGCCGTTTGCGAATTGACGAGGAAATGTTACTCTGTCATGAAATCGCTCCGGGGCGTGCAGCCGCGCGGCTCTAGAAGCTCTTACTCGTGAACGTCAACAACTTCATGCTCGCGGTTATCCTGGCGGTGGGGCTGATTATCGCGATTTTCCTGGGGATTTATCTTCCCACCAACCGCAGCGGGAGTTTCGCGGCTTTCGTCAAGGTCGTGGGAGTCTGCTGCGTGGTGCTGGCGGTGGTCAATCCGCGTCTGGGCTTGAACATTCTCGTGGTGCAGGGCGCGTATTTTGACTTGCTGAAGCGTCTGGCGGTGTATTTCGGTTCGGCCAGCTTTTTGACGGTGGTGGAGATCCTGGTGATTCCCATGCTCACGCTGGCGGCGTGCGCCACTGGGGGTGTCGTCCGCACCTTTTTGCAGAAGGGTCACCTTGAGCGGCGGGAGTTTTTGCTGCTGGTGCTCGTCGCCATTGTTGGCGGAGTCTTCTTCCTCCGCCAGGCTGGAATGTACGGCGTTATGAAAGGCGCCCAGCTCACGTATGGAGGTGTCGGCTTCATGCTTGTCCTTCCCCTCTTTTTCATCCTGATGCGCGATGTGGAAGATGTGATGAATTTTCTTCGATTTACCTTCTGGGCGCTGCTGCCGGTGGCCCTTTACGGGTTAAGACAGGCGTTCTTCGGGTTTACGGATTTCGAGGTGTATTACGCCAAGACGGGATTCACCGTCACGGCCGGGGAGGTGTTTGCGGTGGTGCCGCGCCCGTTTTCAACTCTCTCAAGCACGTCCGCGATGTCCGTCATGGGAGGATGCGTCTTATTCGGGTACTGGCATGTGCTTAACCATCGTCGAAGGCGGCTGCTGTATTTTCTTGCCAGCTTCATTTTCTTCATCGCGATGTTATCCAGCCTGGCGCGTTCGACCATCGTGATGTTTCCGGTGATGATCCTGGCATATCATTTCTTCAAAACCCCGTTCCGGACCTTCTGCCTCTACAGTGCGGTCGTGGGGGTATTTGTCGTGCTCGTCTTTTCTTCTAAAACCCTCCTCCGGAATATCGACGCTATCAACGAATGGATGCCAAGCAGCAGCGTATATTCGCAGCGGGCTTTCAACGTGAGCACCTTTTCCGACCGGCTCATCGGCTTGAGCCAGCTCACCAATCCAAAGAGGTGGACGCTTTTCGGTGTGTCGAGTGCAGAGCGGCGTAAATCAGTGGAGCACGAGCGTTACGGATCGAAATACTATGCCCATGACGGAATTAACGGGATCTTGTTGGGATATGGCGTCCTGGGCATGGTCGTGGTATTTGGAGGAGGCGCAGGTATGCTGTTCGCGGCACACAGAAGATACTTCAGATATCGTGGCAGCTTGCCCGAGTATGAGTCCCTCGTCCGACTGGGCCTTGCCTATTGTGTCCCATTTATTGCTCTGAACATGGGAAGTGGTCAGATTATGCATGTGTCGCCGGTGAATATTTTCTTTTGGAGCATGGCCGCGGCGGCCGGGCACGTATTGGCCAGCGCCGCCGATCACGCTAGGGCACGGATGCGCGCGACGCTTGAGTCCGATGCCGGCGGGCGGCTCCCCGAGGCGCCGGGAATGGCTCCCGCGCATCTGAGGTTCGGAAACCGGTAGTGGACGGCAGCCGGGGGAAAACTTGATTTGGTCCGCGTGCCTGTTCCCAGGTGGCGAGGACAGCTCCGGAAAGACAGGGCAAGGGCTGCCGGGAACTCGGGGCAGATGCGCCCCGGCGGGCCCATTTTCCGGTTGAAGAGGCGGGTCGCGGATTGCCGGGCGCGGCAGAAATTGTCCTGATCGTGGAAAATGGGAATTAACTGGAAGTCTGCGGCCAAAGCTCCATGACCGATACCGGTAGAGAGATCCCCCTGAGGGTGTTGCTCGTCGATCCCAACATTGTCTCCTCCAGTCCGACAATGAAAGGGATTGTATGGTCGATTCCCTATTTGCAGGAGCAAGGAATGGAGATCGAAGCCTGGTGCTGGTGTTGTGAGCGGGATTTGAAAGACGTGACGGTGCGGCTGCTCCCCCGCCTCCCGGTACCGCGACAGCTTTCCCTGTGGGCGTTTTTCTTTGTGTGCAATTTCTATGGCCTATACAGGTTTGGTCTGTGCCGCAAACCGCGTCCGGACGTGATCCAGTCGGGGGGATTCTACTATCTCGGCGCGGATATGAGCGTGATACAGTTCTCGAACATTGACTGGTTGCGCGCCCAATTGCGACTCGGGTTTAAGGGAGTCAAGGACCTGTTAATATTCGCGCGGACGTTGCTGGGAGTGGTTGCGGACTTAATTCTGATGTGGAATCCGGGATGCCGTCGGCTTCACCCGGCCTCCGACGCGGTGGCCGCGGATCTGCGGCGCTGGGGGCCTGCATGGAACCGGATCGAGGTTCTTCCCAACGCTTTCGATCCGGAGAAATTCACCGTGGAGCGCCGCGAGCGAGAGCGCGCCGGTGCGAGGAAGGCACTGGGTTTTCGCGGGGAGGATCTCGTGTTCGCATTTGTGAGCCTGGGGCATTACCGCCGCAAAGGGTTTTTCGAGGCGGTGGAGATCCTCGAAAATCTCCGGACGCGAGGACACCACAGCGTGCGATTCCTGGTTGTGGGTGGAACCGAGGCGACGCTCTCCGGGTTGAAGAAAAAACTGGAGTGTGGAACTCCCGGGTGGGAAAGCTGGATCACTTTTACGGGGATGGTCGATGACACGGGCCGGATCTTGTCTGCTGCCGATGCGTTTCTTTATCCCTCCTATTCCGAAGCCTTCGCCCTGGTGGAAATCGAAGCCTCTGCCCTGGGATTGCCTCTTTACCTGACACGACATCACGGTGCCGAGATGATTCTCGAAGATGGGATCAACGGAAGATTCATCGATTGGGATCCATCGAAAGCGGCGGACGTAATTGAAGAGGAATTGCGGGAGGGCCGGGTGGTGCCGGGGGAATCGCAGACGGGTAGGGCGGTTAGTCGCGAGGAATACGCCCGGCGTTTGGCAGGATTTCTGGAGTCGGCGGCTGCGGATCGGCGTAGTGTGTCGGACGCGTGAGCGGGATGTTCGAGCGGGCACGATGGAAAACCAGGGCACCGAAGCGAGACGCCTCTTGATCGTCAACAAATCGCAGGCGCCCTATTTTAAGTATCTCTATGAAAGCCTGGCGGAAGAGTTGCGCGGTTTTGCGGAAATCACGCTGATTGTGCCGGACAAGCATCGTGAAGGACTCAAGGTACATCGATTCAAGCGGGAGTTGGTAATCCCTGCGGCCAAGAACCTGGAGTGCCGGGAGATCCAGGTATCCGGCTTTGGAGGCAAACGCGCCCCAAACTTTCTTCCCAACTGGTCTTTGAAACGTGAGATCTGGAAATTTCGTCCCGATTGGGTATGGGTGCATGAATTCTCGCCTTTCGTGCTTCCCGCGGTGGCATACGCGATCATGAAGCGGCGGCCCTTGTTGGTGTCGACGGAATTGGGACGGGAAAATATTCGGGATTTTCCGGGATATGCCAGACGAATGCACCGGCTCCTGGGGAGATTCGTGGCCGGCATCATTGCGAATTCGCCCCACGCCATGCAGCCGCTGATGCGGGTGCCTGAGGACCGGGTGGTGCGGGCTTTTCACAGCGTGGACAGCGCGGTTTATGTGCCGATAGGTAAAGATTTTTCGGCGGAACGGCCGCTGCAGTTGGTGTTTCTAGGGCAGCTCATCGAGCGCAAGGGGCTCGATCTCCTGTTTGGCGCGGTGAAGAAGCGCATCGAGGCCGGCGACACGCTGCGCGTGCGTTTGATTGGCCGGAGTAACGACGGCTGGGCTGAACGACTGGTGGACAGCATGGGCCTGGGCGAGGTGGTCGAGTTTTCGGGGTTTCTGGAGGGAGAGAATCTCGTCAGGTCCATGGCGGAGAGCGATGTCTTCGTCCTTCCGTCCCGGTATGACACTTACGGAGCGGTTACCCACGAAGCGGCGTGCCTGGGGCTGCCTCTCGTGATCAGCCGGAATGCCGGCTCCAAGGCCCTGGTGCAGGAAGGAAAGAACGGATTTGTAATTGATCCCGCGGATACGGAGGCCTTTGCGGCACGATTGGGTGTTTTTCAAGACCGGAATCTGTTGCGGAAATTCTCCGATGCCTCGAGGCGGATCGCGGAGGATTACGCGACGGGGAGTTGCGCGCGCCGTATCAGGTCACTCCTCGAGACGACTCCGACTGTTCGAGGAGGAAAGGAGCGGAATGCGGCGCTCGCATAGAAGTTGAAGCTATTCTACGAGATCATTTTCTTGCTGGCCCGCCATCATCCACTGATTCGCGGCAGGCAATTTGTATTCCGCAACCTCTGGCATCGCGAGGGTTTCGACTCTTTCGTGCGGTCGAAGCAGTCCGAAGTGAAGACGCGGAGGGGCTTCGTGGTTTGTTGCCAGGAAAGGGACCGGGTCTCCGACTGGATCCGCCTTTGGGGTCAGTATGAAGTGCCCACGGAACGCTACATCCTGGAACAGATGAAAACAGGTGGCGTCTTTGTGGATATCGGATCCAACGTGGGATATTTCAGTTTCCTGGCGGCAACGAGTGTCCCCGGAGAAGTGAATGTCTGGGCCTTTGAGCCTAATCCGAAGATTACTTCTCTCTTGCGACGCAGCGGCGAGTTGAACGGTTGTGCGGATCGGGTGCGCGTCTTCCCAGTGGGTCTCTCGGAGAAAGAAGCCCCGGGCGTTCTCAGCGTCGATCAATCCAACAGCGGAATGTCGCACTTGGAGACGGCTCTAGACGAAGAGGACGAGACGGAAGAGGTGGAGGTGCCCATCCGGATTTTCGATTCGCTGGTCGAGGAAGAAAAGCTTCCCGGGCATCTGCGTTGCGTCAAGATCGATGTGGAGGGTCATGAATTGCAGGTGCTCAAAGGCATGCGCAAAACGCTGGAGGCGGACCAGCCGAGCCTGATTGTCGAGATTGTGCCTGAGCAGCTGGCGCGATACGACACTTCCGAGGAAGAACTGGCTGCGTTTATCGAATCACTCGGGTACGAAGAAGTCGGGCGCCAGGAGCTCAACCGGTATTTCGAAGCCGGGGGCGGAGCGTAAACGGCGTGGCTGCGACTCTTCTAGCTGAAAATGGGGACGGACGGGAAAAACCAATTTGAAATATACCTTGCGCCGGTGTTGCTGAGCGAGGGATGGACCAGCGTTAACTTGTACGTAGAGAACGTGGTTGCAGCCTTTGGCCGACAGTACCCCGGGGTCCAGCTGCACGACTTGTCGCCCGTCGGGGAGGAGAGCCTTGGGGGATTTCGCAGAGGTTGGGTGCGTGACGTGGAATACCCGCGGGCCATCAAGCGTGCGGCGGGCGTCCTCGGTCCGAATCGCGACAAGATGCTGCTTCACGTGCTGGATCACAGTTACGGGCATCTGTGCAGGGCGCATCAACCTTGCGTGGTGACTTGCCGGGACTTGAATCATTATGTGTTGCCCTCACTCCAGGGCATCCGGTTGCTTCGTTGGAAAAGGAGGGTGGAAGGAATGCGCGCAGCGGACCGCATCATCGCGATCAGCGCGCACCTCGCCTCCGAGATCCGGGAGATTCTCAATATTGCGCCTGAAAAAATCACGATCCTGCATCACGGCATTGATCTGGATGTCTTTCAAAAGGTGCCCGAGGCCGCGATCGACGAGGACTTCAGAGGGCTTGTGGATTTGGCAAAGGATCACTTCTTGATCGTGAACATCAGCACTAATTTACCGCGCAAGAACGCGGGGACGCTGCTCAAAGCGGTGGCGGTTCTCAAGGCACTTAAGATTCCTGTAAAATTACTCCGCATCGGGCATGACATTATGGAGGGAGAGGACGCGGAGACGGCCCGGGAGTTGGGCGTAGGGGAAGACATCGTATTTCTTGGAAACCGCCGGCCGGACGAGGTGGCGCAGATTTGCAGTTTGAGTCACGTGATGAGCTTTCCCTCCGCTTACGAGGGATTCGGCAGGCCGACGCTGGAGGCGCAGGGATGCGAATTGCCGGCAGTGCTGGCGGATTCTTCCTGCATGCGCGAGATCGGAGGCGAAGGCGCGTTGTATCATTCGACGTACGATCATGAAGCGCTGGCGGATCAGATCTCCCGATTGATCTCGGATGCGCAATTGCGCTCGGAAACCGTGCGCCGCGGAAAAGAAAACGTGGCGCGTTTTTCCTGGGACCGACACGTGAAGAAGTTGATGGAGATTTACAGGGAAGTGATGGAGGCGGCTTAACCATCCAATCCGGATCCTGGAAGAAGCGAATGAAACTGGCTTTATCTCTATTGTGCGAGAATCCCTCGCGCAAGACGGGGCTCACGAGCCTTTTCCACGAATTCGTGGAGAAATCGCTACTCTACGATTCGAAATTGAAGTGGGTCGTCTTCGTGGGGCCAAACCAGGAATGGAATATTGTGGATGATCGGGTGACGGTGGTGCGGGATTATCCCGCCAACGATCGGCTGGTGCCGCGGCTGTGGGCGGATCATTTCCTGGTGGCGGGGCGTGCCGCGGAGATGGGCGCCGAGGCGCTGGTTACGGTGGGTTTCGCGCCGTTGCGCCGGGCCGGTTTGCCGGTGGCGATGCACATGTTGAGCTTGCAGCACTTGCAGCCGGCCAACCGCGTAGGGTTGTTGCGGGCGGGTTACCGGAAGGCGGTCTCGAATTACGGCCTCGGCCACTCTGACCTGGTAATTACGAACACGAAGTTCGCAGTCTCCCAGATTCTTGGGGTGCGACCGGATGTGAAAAGCAAGATCATCCAGAGTTACGAGGGATTGCAGCATGGACAGTTCCGATTGGAAGAGGATCCCGATGAGATAGCGCGATTGAAGGCGGAAGTTGACGTGGACCCGGGATACCTCTTCTGGTGTTCAAATTTCTATCCCTACAAGCAGGCCGATCTGCTGCTGGAAGCCTACGCCCGACTGGATCGGGAGCTCCAGGCGGAGATGCCGATTGTCATGGTCGGGGGTGGAGACTGGGGCGGCGGGCTGGAGTCAGCCATGGCAAGCGCCGGGGCGCTGGGGATCGAGGGCCGGGTGC
>JAHEJT010000028.1 GCA_024638765.1 Verrucomicrobiales bacterium | reverse complement strand
CGGAGATTGAGACGCGTATCGCGCAGTACGAGATGGCTTACCGGATGCAGACGTCGGTGCCAGAGCTGGCGGATGTATCCAGGGAGCCCGCGCGCACCTTCGATCTTTATGGCGAGGACGCCCGCAAGCCGGGAAGCTACGCGTATAACTGCCTGCTGGCACGCCGGCTCTCAGAGCGCGGGGTGCGCTTTGTCCAGTTGTTTCACCGCGGCTGGGACACGCACGGCGGATTGCCGGGGCAATTGCGCCGTCAGTGTCAGCAGACCGACCAGGCGACCGCGGGATTGATCCGGGATTTGAAGAATCGGGGATTGCTCGACGAGACGCTCGTGATCTGGGGCGGTGAATTCGGGCGGACGGTCTACTGCCAGGGCGAGTTGACGGAAAAGAGTTACGGCCGGGATCATCATCCCCGATGCTTTACGATGTGGCTGGCCGGAGGCGGCATCAAAGCGGGGGTCGGTTACGGGGAGACCGACGATTACAGTTACAATGTTGCGCAGGATCCGGTGAGCGTGCACGACCTGCACGCCACGGTGATGCACTTGCTAGGGATCAATCACAAGAAGCTGACCTACAAATTCCAGGGACGCTATTACCGGCTCACGGACGTGCACGGCAAGATCGTGCAGCCGATTTTGGCTTGAAGCCGCCGGCATGGGAGGTCTTGGGTCGAGATGACGGAGATCGTCCACCAAACTTGCAAATAGGTCATCCATTGAACGGCAAGACCGCTGGCGTGCGGACTCCGGAATGCGTGCGCGTCTTCTATTACAGTGTCTTGCGGAAGCTCCAGAAACTTGGCATGCTTCATGCACAATAGAATAAAGCTGGGCTCGGCTGACTGAATCGAAGTCCCGGGCCGAGTTATTCCCGCTGGACGGACTACTGCTGTGTTGAAAGAAGACTCTTCGTTGCGCACGAAAATCAAGATCGCTGTTGCGGTTTTAGCTATTGCGGGGATCGCGACCTTCATATTGATCAATATGGAGGTGATCGAGATCAATCTCCTCGTAGCCCGTATCGAGGTGCGCCGTTCGATCATGATCCTTGGGGTCTTTGCAGTGGGATTTATCTTCGGGTGGGTCGTAAAGTCTCTCAGCGCGGCCGCTCGAAAAAAAGAGCCGGGCGATTAACGACAGGATCACGACCGCACCATGTCTTCCCCTGCAACACTTGCCTCATGGGAGCCGCTGTCCTTCGACCGCGGTGAAACCCGGCACTGGATTTTCGGTCCTCTCGATTTGTGGATTCGGCGCACGGAGCACGAATGGCATGTGCATGCGGGCCGTGATCCCGACAATGAAGAGCGCCCTTTTGCGGTCGAGGAAGGTGAATTTCCCGGAGACAGCGAATATCGGCGCATTGCCGCCGCCAAGGGGGAATCCATCATCACCCTCGCCCCCGTGTTTCCGGATCGCCCCGTGGTGGCCCGCCCGGAGCTCGATTTGACGGTTCCGCCCGGGGCCGAAGCCCTCTTTTTTGCCGGGATTCCGGTCTGGATCGCGATTCGCGCCGGCGAAAAGAGTGGCGGCAGCCTGGTGGAAGAGGCGTGCCTGATTCTTTCCAACACCTGGCTGGGAGCTCCCACCGAGGGTGAATTGTGTTACGCCCTGCAGACCCGCGCCTCCCGGGATCCTGCCAAAATGCGGACCGGCGCATGGAGGGTCACTTGCCCCGTGTTCATCAAAAACAAATCGGAGGAGAGCCTGGAACTTCAGCGCATCTGCATCCGGGTGAAGCACCTCAACATTTATGAGGGAGCCGAACGGCTGTGGAGCAACCAGGTGAACGCGCGCTATCTGTCCGAAGAGAAAACCACCGAAGTCGATTATGTCGCCAAGGCGCCGGTTTACGAATCCGGCACGAAGCTGTTGTCCAAGGCCCGCGAGAAACCCGAAAAAGGCGGGATTCTCGCGAGGACTTTCAGTAGCATCCGCGATATCGCGGATTTCGATTAATTCCACGCCCGACCCCTTTCTATTTACCTCACATGGAACCCCCTGAATGGCTTTCCGAGATTCCCTGGGAACACGCGCTGCGCGGGGGGCTCATTCTTTTTGGCGGCCTGATCCTGGTGCGCGTGCTTGCCGCCGGGGTGCGCCGGGCTTTGAGCCACCGATTATCTCCCCAGGGGCTCATGCTGGTGCGCAAAGGCATTGTCTACACCGGAACCGCCCTGGTCCTGGTGATGACCTTGCGCGAGTTCGGCTTCAAGCTTACAGCGCTGCTGGGGGCGGCGGGTGTCGCGGGAGTGGCCATCGGATTCGCTGCACAGACCAGCCTCTCCAACGTCATCAGCGGATTTTTCCTGATCTGGGAAAAGCCCTTCGAGGTCGGGGATGTCCTCAAGATTGGCGACACCACCGGCACCGTCGAGAGCATCGACTTGCTTGCCGCCACCCTGCGGACGTTTGACAACCAGGCGGTGCGCATTCCGAACGAGACCCTGGTGAAGACGCAGTTCACGAATATCACGCGGTATCCCATTCGGCGGTTCGACATCAATCTTGGCGTGGCTTACAAGGAAGATGTGGATCGTGTGCTCACGGTGCTGCGGGAAGTGGTCGACGCGAATCCCAACGCCCTCATCGAGCCCGAACCCGTCGTCGCTTTTACGGGGTTCGGCGAAAGCCAGCTGAATTTCTTCCTGGGCGCTTGGTTTCACAAGCCCGATTTCCTCAAGTTGCGCAATTCCCTGCTGCGCGACATCAAGAACCGGTTCAACGAGGAGGGCATCGAGATTCCTTTTCCGCATCGGGTCGTCATCCATCAGGATGGGCCGGCGCCCGCTGCGGGCCCTCTCAAGCAATGAGACTCTTCCGCTTTCATATCCTCCCCCGCTGCGCCCTCGTCGTTTGCGCCGCTCTCGGGTGCGGTCTCGGGCCGCTGCCCGCGCAGGACCCGGCGGCCACCGCCCTCTCCCCTGCTCCCGCGGCAGGGCAACCGAAAAGTGATCAGGCAAAAGCGCTTGCCACCATGCGCGCGCTGAAAAGCGCGATTGCCGACGCCGAGGCCGAACTCGAGGGGAGGCGCGCCGCGCTCCGCGACGCCGCCACCGCCGGCGAACAGGACGGGATTGGCATGGAAATCCAGGTCCTCAATGAAAGGCTCGCGATGCTGCGCGCCGATATCGAAGGCGTCGCCGTGGGCATCGATCTCAAGGCTTTTACCGAGCGGAAGGACGCGGACGTCAATCTCGGCGCGGAGATGCAGGATTTTCTGCAGCCCATCGTCACGCAACTCAAAGAGATGACCTCGCGCCCGCGCGAGATCGAGGAGGTGAAGAACAACATTTCGTATTACACCAAACGAAAACAGCTTGCGGCCAAAGCGCAGCAGCACCTGGCGGACCTTCTCTCCGCCGCCGAAAATCCCGCCGTGATCGCCGAGCTCGAGACCCTGCAGAAAACCTGGCGACAGCGCTTCGAGCAGGCGGAAAACAACCTCGCCATCGTCCAGTTCCAGCTCGAATCGAAGCGCGCCGAGAAGGGGACCATGATCCACTCCATCAGCGAGGCAGCGAGCGGCTTTTTCCGCACGCGCGGTCGCAATCTGCTGATAGCAGTGGTGGCTTTCCTCGTGGTTTTCACGATGCTGCGGCTCATCCACCAGTATATCCACCGCCTCAGCCCGATGCGCACCCGTGGGCACCGATCGATCGCGGTGCGCATCGTCGACATCACCTATTACGTGTTTACATTCGTGGCCTCCACGGGGGTGGTGCTCTTCGTGCTTTACGTGACGGACGATTGGGTGCTCCTGGGCCTCGCGCTGCTGGTGCTCGCGGGGCTCGCGTGGGCGGGGAAGCACACCCTTCCCCTGTTTTACGAGCAGGCAAAACTGATGCTCAACCTCGGATCCGTCCGGGAAGGCGAGCGCGTGCTTTACGGCGGGGTGCCGTGGCGGGTCGAGGCCATCAATATTTTCACCGATCTCACCAACCCTTTGCTGCAGGGCGGACGGCTCCGCCTCCCGCTGCGCGAGCTGGTGCCGCTGATCTCGCGGCCTTTCGGATCGAAGGAACCGTGGTTCGCCTGCGAGGAGGGCGACTGGGTGCTGCTCTCCGATGAAACCTTCGGCAAGGTCGTCGCGCAGACGCCGGAGTGGGTGCAGATTGTGAAGCTCGGCGGCAGCCGCAAGACCTTCACGACCGCCGACTTCATCGCCTTGAATCCCGAGAATCTCTCGAGAAATTTCCGGGTCCGGATTGTTTTCGGGGTGGATTACCAGCACCAGGCCATCTGCACCACCGAAATTCCGAAGATTCTCCGTCACAAACTCAAAGCCGCGCTCGGGGAGTTCGTCGGCGAAAAGAATCTGCACAACCTGGCGGTCGAATTCCGCGAAGCGGGTGCGTCGTCGCTGGATTACGAAGTCCTCGCCGACTTCGAGGGCGCGGCGGCGTCGAAATACAACAAGATCCAGCGCCTGATCCCGCGCCTCTGCGTCGACGCCTGCAATGAGAACCACTGGGTGATTCCCTTCACGCAGATCACCCTGCACCAGGCGCCGCCGGCAAAGCGAGGGAAAGCGCCGGACGCGACGCATTCGGTTGAATGAGTCCGTCACCAGCCGCAGGGGCGCGGCTCACGGGTCTTTCGGTTCGCGCCGCGCGAGAAGCATGCCGCCGAACATTGGCAGCCAGAATGTAAACCCGCGGAACAAGAGGGTGGCGGTGAGGGCGGCCTCCACGGGAGTGTCGTGCAGGGTGAGGGTCGCCACGCAGGTGGCTTCGAAAGTTCCGAGACCGCCGGGGACAAACCCCACGGTCGCGGCCACCGATGCCAGCACGAGGGCGAGGAATACGTTGAACGGATCGGGCTGCCGGCCTAGCGCCAGCAGCATGGTGCCGAGGGTGGCGGAATCCAGAATGAAGATGCACAGGTTCAGGCAAAGGCAGACAACGAGCAGGCGTGGGTTGCGCAGCAGGCCTGCGAGGACCCCGGGTGTCTCCTGCAACAAATCCGCGAGTTCCGGGATGCGACGCAAATGCCCGGGAAACCTGCCGTGGAAGTGCCGGATCCAGATCAAGAGTCCGAGCGGGATCGCGATCGCCAGCCCAATCAGCACCGTGGCGCCGACGAGGACTCCCTGGCTCAACTCATGCGATATCCAGAGGATCGCGAGCGCGGAGATGACGGCGATGGCGTAGGCTCCGTAACGGGTGACCACGTTGACCACGATGGCCCTGGTGATGCCGGCAGGTTCCACTTCCATGTCATCGAGCCTTTGGACCACCGCGATGGTCCCGCTGAGGCCTCCGGTAGGTATCAACTGGTCGAAGGCCAGTTTGATCAGCGAGAGTTTGGCGAGCGTGCCGAGGGAGAGTCGCGCCCCCGCTTCCGCGAGCGCCACTTTCCAGACGGCCCCCACGCACGCATAGGTGCCCGCTTGCAGGGCCAGCGCCATCAGCAGCCAGAACGGGTGCGCCTGGCGCAACAGCGCCACGAATTCCTTCCCTTCGCCGAAATGCCGCACGACAACCACGATCATGATGATGAGAATGGCGGCGCCGGGTCCCCAGCGCAGGAACCGGCGCCAGCGGGAACGCGGCGCCTCGTCCTCCCGGCTCCCTGGTGTCCCTGGTCCGGAAAATATGGCATGGGGGTGATCTTTCATGGGAAAAGCGACGGCGGATCGATGCACTGGTCTGCCCCCGGTTTCGGGTCGGATGGCGTCAATTCCTAGGTCACCTGGGGGCCGGATTCCGATGGCCTGCGGCGCGCAATGCCCTGGAGGAGCCGTCCCAGGATGTCGGCGCCCGTGATGATCCGGCGCGTGTCCCCCGTCCAGTAGAGGATGACATCGCGGTCCACGACCCGGTCGTTGCCGTGTTCCGCTTCGACGACGAATTGGTCGAGGACGTCGTCGAGGGTAACGCCGGGTTCGGTCACCACAATGGGCCGATGGCAGTAGTAATACACGTCCACGTTTGTCCTCCCGGACAACACTTCGCGCAGGTAACGATCGGTTTCGAGGACCAGTTTGGGATCGTCGCCGTCAGACGTGATGATGGCCCATTTGAGCTGTGTCTCGTCGATAGCCTTGACGAATTCATCGCCTCCGGGTTCGCCGGGCCCGGGGATGATTGGCAGGTCGAGTTTCGCGGGAAAGGAGAAAACCGTGCCCGGGGCAATCTCGACGCCTTCCTCGGCGATGAGCCGGTCATCGAGGTTGAGAAAGTTCAGCGCGCCGCGTCCTTCGGTCGCTCCGATTTCCGAGTCCTCTTCGCGAATGTGTTTCTGCAGGATGATTTCCATGTCGCGTTCGCGGAGATAGGTGGGGCCTTCGGGGCCGATCCACCCGTCGAGAATAATGGCGCTCGGTTTGGCGACCACGAAGAGGATGATTTGGTAAACCCGGATCACCGGAGCCAGCAGGGCGCCGACGCGGATGCCATGGCGTGAAAAATAGGCCTGGGGCATGATCTCGCCGAACAAGGTGATTCCGACGGTGCTGAAGACGAAAGCGCCCACGCCCGCGAGGACGGATTCGCTGAGCAAGGCGAGGAGGACATTCACGCTGACGTTGCCCCAGAGGATGGTGCAGAGGAGGAAATTGGCGTCCTTGCGCAGGCGCAAGACCTTGGCCGCGGCCTTGTTGCCGCTTTCCGCTTCGGCTTCCAGGCGGAGACGCCCGACCGAGAAAAAACCGAGGTTCAACCCCGAGAACATGGCCGATTGCGAGAGGCAGAAGGCGATGGTTGCCCAGATAAAACCCGGATGATGAATAAAGTCGAGCTGAGGGCTGTACATGGGCTTATGGCAACTCCGAACAAGTAGGAGGGTGCAACTTTTGATCCGGGCCTGTCAAACCAACCGGCTCGGGAGGGCGCGCGGGCGAGTGCCTTTAACTTATTCCCTGAGCGGCTCCTCGGTCTCCGTGTGGCCGATGTCGTCGCCGAGATCGACCTCGCTCCGCCGGATGGTTTTCTCCGCCTTCGAAGGATCCGAAGTCGTGGCAATGTGAAAGACGGCGTCGCCTTCGTCGGCGATCGCCTCGTTGGTTCTTCCGATGACGACGCCGTCGGCCTGGCAGGAGATCTCGGTGACCCGGTTGCCGAAGGGGTCGTTGACGGATCCGAGGACGGCGCCCTTGCTGACGGCGCGCCCCAGAGGGATCAGCGGGGTGAAGACCCCGCCCCTGGGCGCGCGTTCCCAGTAAGTGTTGGAGGAGATGACCGACGGTTTCTTCTTTGGCGCTTCTTTGCCTTTCTCGGCGGGAAGCATCTCGAGATGGCGCATGACCTGAAGGACGCCGCGCAGGGCGAAGCGCACGGAGGCGGGATCCAGCCGCAGTGCCTCGCCGCCCTCGAACATGATGGTGGAGATCTTGCGGCGCTTCAGATAAGCGCGCAGCGAGCCCGGCCGCGTGGGCGCTTTAATGATGACGGGGGCGTCGAAAGCCTGCGCCATTTCCAGATTTTCCTGGCGGCCCGGCGAAATGCGCAGCTGGGGAAGGTTGGCGCGGTTGACCGCGCCGGTGTGCAGGTCGATGAGGTGGGTCGATTTGCGGACGATCTCCGTGACGAAGGAGTGCGCCAGTCGCGCGCCCAGGGAGCCGGTAGTCGATCCCGGAAAGAGACGGTTGAGGTCCCGCCGGTCGGGAAGGTAACGCGAACGCGCCAGGAACGCGGGGACATTGACCACCGGCACCGCGATGAGATCTCCGCGCAGCTTTTCCAGCAACTGCATGCGAATCAGCCGGCGGATCGATTCCACCCCGTTGATTTCGTCGCCGTGGACCGCGGCGCAGACGCAGAGACGCGGACCGGGTTTTCGTCCCCGGTGCACGGTGACGGGCATGGTGATCTTCTCATGGTTGATGAGATATCCCACGGGCACGTCCACTGAGCCGGATTGTCCCGGGGCGAAAGACGTGCCTGCTATCTTCAGCGGGCGTTCGGCTGCTGAAGCGGGCTTAGCCACCTCCGCGTGTCCTGGTGCGCCCGGGCCGGGCATTCCGGGCGATGAAGTCTATGATCATTCCGGCGACGTCCTTGCCGGTCGCCATCTCGATGCCTTCCAGCCCGGGTGACGAATTGACCTCCATGACCACCGGTCCGTGGTTGGAGCGCAGCAGGTCGACGCCCGCCACGTTGAGCCCCATGATCTTGGCCGCCCGTGTCGCCGTGGACCGCTCTTCCGGGGTGATCTTTTCGATGTTGGCGGTCCCGCCCCGGTGGAGATTGGAGCGGAATTCGCCCTCTTTGCCCTGGCGCTTCATGGCCGCCACCACCTTCTCACCCACCACGAAGCAACGGATGTCGGATCCGCCGGCTTCCTTGATGAATTCCTGCGACAGGATGTTGGCGTTGAGCCCGCGGAAGGCTTCGATGACGCTTTCCGCGGCCTTGCCGGTTTCCGCCAGGACGACGCCGACGCCCTGGGTGCCTTCGAGCAGTTTGATCACGAGGGGCGCCCCGCCGCAGATCTTGACGAGATGACCCGCGGCCTTGGGGTCATGGGCGAAACCGGTGACCGGCAGCCCGATGCCCTTGCGCGCCAGGAGCTGCAGGCTGCGGAGCTTGTCCCGGGAGCGGCTGATGGCCACCGATTCGTTGACGGAATACACTCCCATCATCTCGAACTGGCGCACTACCGCGGTGCCGAAAAAGGTGTAGGACGCTCCGATGCGCGGGATGATGGCGTCAAAACCGCGCAGATCCTCGTCCCCAAGGTAAATGCTGGGGCGGTGCGAGGTGATGTTCATGTGGCACTTGGCGTAATCGATGACGCGCACTTCGTGACCCCGCTTCTCCGCGGCTGTTACCAGGCTCTTCGTCGAGTAGAGTTTCCGGTTCCGGGACAAAATCCCGATCTTCATCTTCGGTTTTTCTTCTGTGGCTTCACTCATAATCTGTATTTTTTCGTCAGGTCTTTTCCCATGAGGTACGAGCCGAAAGAGTCCACTAGGAAATACCCGGCCAATGCCCTGCGCCCCAGCAGCATGCGGAACTTCATCGATTCGCGATTGGTAAGGCTCAGCGCGAGCGGCCATTCGAATTTCCCGATCCGGGCGGTGGTCTCAATGAACGGCCGGGTTTCCGCATGTCCGCCCGAATCCCTGACCTCACGGACATCCGTCACCTCGGCTTCGCAGGAGATTTGGACTTCTTCGTTGTGCCGGAGCGGATGGAGGTGAAAGCGCACCCACTCTTTTCCCCCGCGCCGGAACATCTCGTAATCGTGCGTGTGCAGCGCCGAGGTGCGGGCGCCGGTATCCACCTTCGCCTTGATCCCCGGGATGCCGAGGTCCGGAAGCGCCAGCCACTCGCGCCAGCCGACCAGAAACTTCGCCGACTCGGTCTTCCGCGTCTTCCGGCGGAGCGAATCCGGCAGTCCGCCGGACTCCGCGTCCTCGACGGGTTGCGGTGCGGTGATGTAAACAGACATGCGATATTTTACGCGCCGTGCGGGCGGGATTGCGAGTCGCGCTTTCACTCGGTTGCAAGCCTGCCCGGTTGTCCGCGCCGCGATTGCTTCAAGGTGGTTATCCCCAGTGGCGGGTCAAATTTCAACAACGACCGCACCATTTGCTCGCACCGCGCGATCTGCAGGCCGGCTTCCGCATTCCCAGCGGGGCCATATTTCATCATGCCGGCGGCGGTGGTCTTGATTTCCTCGAGGGCCGACCATGGATCGGCCTCCTCCGCCTGCTCTCGCCACAAGGTGGCTTTTTCGGCGCATTCCACGGCTTCGAAAAGAAGGCTTCCCTGCATCCTGACATTTTTCTCCGCGGCTGCCCGCTCCAAGTGGGAGAGGGCGAGGGCGAGGCGCAGGCGGGCAAAAGCTCTTTCCAGGGTCAAGCGCCGGGTGATCACTTCCTCCTTCAATTTTGGAACGAGTGATGCTGCTTCGCTGGCAGCTTCCATCAAGAGGGCCGAAGTTTCGCCGGAATTCCGAATTGAGGATTCGCGGATTTGGCCGATGGCCTTCTGCACGAGTCCGGCGCTTCCGGCGTGGTCTCCGTTTTCATAAGCGTCCACTGCCGCATCCAGCACTGCAGAAATGGCCTTTGGATCGAGCGGTTCCGCAGTCACGGCGGGTGCCGGCGCAGCCCCCGGCCCGGGGAAAGGGGTGTCGGCTGTGGACCAGATCGATTCCATCGAAACGAGCAGGCAAACCATTGCCACAAGCGCGGCTCTGCGTGCTGTGGGCAGTTCAATTCCTATGGATTCCAATAACACGGTGTCAGATTCCAAACTTGAGGCTGTAAAGACGGTGGCACCGCGGGGAAAGGCCAGGTGGGGAGCAGGCGCATTACGGCAGCGCATGACGACACTCGCTCCACTGCAGCCTCACACCCGCGACGCCAGCATTTATTAGGTGCAGGGGGCGTGCCAAGATGGCGGGCGGGTGTAATCTATTCATTTCGAGAGGATTATGACATCCGGTCTCCTGCGGGGACGGGCGCTGTCCGCTGAGTGCGCATGCATTCCGTAAATTGAGCTGACAATCGGCGGTCGGCGGCCGGTGCCGACGGCGGCAGGGACGTCTGTCTTTTGCGACTGCGCTCCCTTGACTCGAGGTGCGCCGTGGGGCGGAAGAGGGTGGATTTCTGCACAATCTGCAAAGCAGGTGGACAAACGACGCGGCTCGGAAACCTCGGGATGGTTCTTTTAACTTATTCTGCATCAATGGGTTAACGTGTTTTTCGAGCCGCTGGCACGGGTCCTGCAATAGAGAAAGGCCAGTCGTCTTGAGCGTTCACCCGGCGGATCCAGCTTCCCCACAGTGCAGGATCAGGGGGGAGCGCTCGGACGGCGCAGCTTGACCAGATTCATGATGCCTTCTCAGCAGGGGGGCGTCGCCAGCATGAACAAGAAAGATTCCGACACCATGAAAGCATACCACTCAAATTTGATTCCGGCCGGCGTCGCTGTTGCGAGCGCCCTCGTGTTTGCCGGATGCGCCGCCACACCCAAGGCCACCTTCGATGCGCTTGATCGAAACAACGACGAGCGTGTCAGCCGGGAAGAATTCCGTTCCCAGGTCCAGCGACAGGCGTTCGACAACCTGGACAAAGACGACAGCGAATATATCAGCCACGCCGAGTGGTATGATTACGAGACAGTGCGCGAGCCGGAGAAACGGTTTCGCGAAATGGATAAGAACCGCGACAAGAAACTTTCTTACAAGGAATTCTCCGATCTCCGTCGCAAGCACGTGACGTTGAATAATCTCTTCGGCACCGTCGACAAAGACAGTGACGGATTCCTGACGCCCGCCGAAATCGACAGTCGCTGAACGGAGCCCTCTCGCATAACGAAGACCAATCCCAACTATCCAAATCCAATGAAAACCACTCTACTTACTGTATCTGTCCTGGCCGCCGGTTCCCTGGTGATGGCCGGCTGCGCGACGGGCCCCGGCGGGCCCAGCAACCAGACGCTCGGCACCTTGCTTGGCGCCGGAGGCGGCGCCGCCGCGGGCGCCATCATCGGAAACAACGTCAAGGGAGTCTCCAAGGGCGAAGGCGCGGTGGCCGGGGCCGTGGTCGGCGGCCTCATGGGAAACCTCTACGGCCGCCAGGAGGATCGCATCAACACGGTCCAGGCGCAGGCCAACCAGACCGTGGTCAATGTCCAGAACAGCAACGGCAGCACCACCCCGGTGGTCCTTTACCGGTCCGGCAACGGCTGGCAGGGACCGCGCGGCGAGTTTTACACCAATCAGCCATCGGAATCCCAGTTGCGGCGGACCTATGCATTTTAGACTGCCGGGAAGATACCGACTACCGGCGCCGAGTGTATTGCGCGCACAACGGCCGGGGGCATACTCCCGTCATCCCCGGCTACTACCCCTTCAGCGGAGCGCCGACAGGCGCTCCGCTGAACGTCTTCTCCGGGCCCGGCCCAACGACCATGGGCCTCGGCCAAGGCGCCTGGCGCCTGGCCTTGACGACCCCTCGCACTGGTCTCTTTCGCCGCTGCTTGCATTGGCACTGCTCTTTGCCGTTTCCTGCGCGCAAGAGGCGCCCGCTCCTGATGTCGGCGACAGCGCCGATTCTCTCAAAGATTCCTCCGGCGAGTCTTTTCGCGGCAGCGTCAGCGCCACGCTCAACCAGGGAATTGCCGCCGTCGAACGCGGCGAATACACGCGGTTCCCCGCCCTCGTCAATCTTGCGCTCGAAATCAAGAACCCGGAGGAGTATGGGTTCGCCTTGGAACTGATTCCGCTCGAGGAAAAGGACTTCGACAAGGTGCTGGACCTGTTGGGGGCCGCCCGCGAGAAGAAGCCGCGCTATTCCCACGGCGGCAAGGTGGCGACCTTCACCTTGCCGGGGTTCGGCCTCAAGGGCGACAAACTCCTGATGATTAACCACCTCGGAAAATGGTATTTCGCGACGGAATGACGGCGCCGTCATTCCCGACGCCCATGGAGAGTTGCTCCCGCACCGGCACTTTGGCCGGTGGCGCAGGCGGCTTCCCCTCACGGGCTGTCCGTTTGACTTTCGCGGGTTCTCTTCCGATCATCGCAGGCGCAGGTCATGAACGCCTGCCGCCATTGTAGACAATCGTGTGGAGAGACAGTCGCGGTCTCCACCGCTCTGCGCCGCAAGCTCATGGACGGGGATCCCGATCAGTATGCACAATCGCTGCGCCAGCTGCGCAGCCAGCTCCAGGTGTGGATTCGCGCCCGGTTGTGGCTCCAGGTCGCCATGGGTCTGCTCGGGGGTCTGGGAGTCGGTTTTCTCCTGGGTCCGGAGATGCAGATGGTGACGCGAGAGACCTCCGGGATCGCGGGCGGATGGCTCGCCCTGCCGGGGAAATTTTTCCTGGGGCTGATCGCGATGGGGCTGGTTCCCATCGTGCTGGTTTCCATCGTGCAGGGCATCACGGGATCGGAAAGCCTGCGCCAGCTGCGCGCGGTGGGGTTCCGTTTTCTCGTCTTCGTCCTCCTGACGAAGACGGCTGCATCCCTGCTCGGAATCGGGCTGGCTCTCAAGGTCATGCCCGGCGAATACATGCCCGCCTCGGCGGCTTTCCGCACGGAGGCGGTTCCTCCGCAGCCCACCACGGAGGAAGCGCAGGAGAAACTCCGCATTCTGAGAGAATCTCCCCAGGTGATCGCGCGGATGCTGCCGTCCAATCCGGCCAAGGCCATCACCGACCAGGACATGCTGGCGATCGTGATCATCGCGATTTTGTTCGGCTTGGCCTGCAATTTCGTGCCGCGCGAACGAATCGAAGTGCTTCTCAAAGCCCTCGACGGCCTGCTGCAGGTGGCGATGGTGGGGGTGAAGTGGGCCATGTTCCTGGCGCCGTGGGCGGTGTTCGGAATGACGGCGCAGCTCGTCTCCAGCGTCGGCCTCGGGACTTTGCGCGGCACCGCCGCTTACGCTGCCACAGTGGTGGCGGGCCTCCTCCTGCTCTTCGTCCTTTACCTGCTTGCGATCTTGATACTGGCGCGGAAGAATCCGGTGCATTTTCTCAAAGCGATCGGCGGCGTGCTCCTGCTGGCGTTTTCGACCTCCAGTTCCGCCGCCGTCATGCCGCTCTCAATCAATGCCGCGGTCAAACGCCTCGGCGTGCCCGAAAACATCGCCAACCTGGTGATTCCCCTTGGCGCCACCGTCAACATGGCCGGGACTGCCCTTTACCAGTCGATCGCCGTCATCTTCCTGGCCCAGATTTCCGGCGTGGTTTTGAGCGCGAGCCAGATCGCCGTGGTCGTGATTACCTTGGTGGCTTCTTCCGTCGGCGCCCCGGGGACGCCGGGAGTCGGCATGGTGATTCTCGCCAACGTGGTCGGCGGGCTCGGCATCCCGACGACTGGACTCGCCATCATCCTGGGAATCGACCGCATCCTCGATATGTGCCGGACGACCGTCAATGTCACGGGGGATCTCGTCGCCTGCGTGCTCTTCCGTAAACTCGCGATCCCCCCCGTGCCCGGGAAAAAGGCCGCCGCATCATGATCCTGATTGCCGCCGCCGAAAGCAGCTCCCTGGAGGTGGGCGCTATGATCACCGGCCTGGGCGGAGGGCTCGCGCTTTTTCTTTACGGGATGCGCAAGATGACCGAAGCGCTCAAGACCGTGGCCGGCGCGCGCATGAAGGCGCTCCTGGGCCGGCTCACGACCAACCGTTTCTCCGCCGCGCTGGCGGGCGCCGGTGTCACCGCAGTGATCCAGTCTTCGTCCATCACCACGGTGCTGGTGGTCGGCTTCATCACCTCGGGCCTGCTCACGCTCTCCCAATCGATCGGAATCATCCTGGGCGCCAACATCGGGACTACCGTCACCGCACAGATCATCGCGTTCAAGGTGACCAAGTATGCGCTGGTCATGATTGCCGGAGGCTTCCTGGTCGAGCTGGTGGCGCGCCGCGAAAAAATCAAGCAATACGGAATCACGGTCATGGGTCTGGGCCTCATTTTCTTCGGCATGAACCTGATGAGCGACGCCGCCAGTCCGCTGCGGGCGTATGAGCCCTTCATGGCCGTCATGCAGCAGATGCGCAACCCGCTGCTCGGGATCCTGGCCGGCGCGGTGTTTACGGGACTGGTGCAGAGTTCTTCCGCCACCACCGGCGTCGCCATCGTGATGGCCAGCGAGGGGCTGGTTTCCCTGGAAGCCGGGATCGCAATCATCTTCGGCGCGAATATCGGGACGTGCATCACCGCGCTGATCGCAGGGATCGGGCGCCCACGGGAGGCGCTGCAGGCTTCCCTGGCGCATGTCATTTTCAATCTTGCAGGCGTGGCGCTCTGGTTCGCGTTCATCCCGCAGTTCGCCGAAGCGGTGCGCCTTCTCTCGCCGGTCTACCCGGACGTCGAGGGGGCCGCGCGGCGCGCGCTGGAGACCCCCCGCCAGATCGCCAACGCGCACACACTGTTCAATGTGGGAAACGCGCTGGTCTTCATCTGGTTCACCACCCCGCTGGCGTGGGTGGTGAAGAAAATCGTGCCTCCCAAAAAGAAGGCGGAGGAAGAGGCCGGTGAGCCGGTCTATCTCGATGATTTTTACTTGCAGCAGCCCTCCGTCGCCCTGGACCGGGCCCGTCTCGAAATCGGCCGCCTCGGAGAGATCGTCGTTGGGATGGTGGACAAGTCCTTTCACGCCACCGTAAAGGGCCTGCCGGGCGAAGTTGCCGCATTGCATCATGACGAGCAGGTTGCCGACAAGCTGCACGTGGCCATCATCAGCTGGCTCGGAAAACTCTCGCTGGGCAACCTCGTGGAACCGCAGCCGCGACAAATTTACGAATACATCGCAGCGGCCAATTACCTTGAGAACGCCGCCGATATCGTGGGCGCCAGCCTGGTGAAAAGCGGGCGCAAGCGGCTCGCCGCCCAGGTTCCCATGAGCAAAGGGACCATCGAAATGCTGCGTCCCCTCCACGCCGAGGCTCTTAAGGCCGGAAAGAATGCCTTGCGGGCATTTGCCGAGTCCGACGCCGCGCTGGCGGAAGAGGTTTCCCGGTCCAAAGCGCGGTCCAACAAATTTGCCGCAGCGGCCCAGTCGCATCTGATGAAACGCCTGGTCGCGGAAGAGCCGGAACGGCTGACCGCGTTTCGTTTCGAGAGCGACATCATCGACGATTACAGGCGTCTCCACACGCTCTTCCGGCGCCTCGCGAAAACGGTGGAGGAGGTGGAAACGGCGGAGCCGGAGGCCGAATCGCCGGAAGGGTGAAGCGATCCTCTCCGCGCCCGCGCAGATTTTTTCACGATGACCACGCTGACACCCGCAACCCATGACCCCGTCAAGCCGTGGCACGCGCTTGCGGCGGAAGATGCAGTCGCCGAATTGCAGACCGACCCCGTCCACGGGCTCGCGCCCGAGGAAGCCGCGCGCCGCCTCGAGACCTTCGGACCCAACCGGATTGCCGCCCGAAAGGGCAAGGGACCGCTGCTGCGTTTCCTGCTGCAGTTTCACCAGCCGCTCGTTTACATCCTGATCGCGGCGGGGATCATTACCGCGGGCCTGGGCGAACACGTCGATTCCGGCGTGATCTTCGCCGTCGTCCTCATCAATGCCGTCGTCGGGTACGTGCAGGAGGCGCGCGCCGCGGAAGCCATCAACGCGCTGGCACGCGCCGTCCTGTCGGAAGCCGTCGTCGTCCGCGGGGGCGAAACCCGCCAATTGCCCACGGAACAGCTCGTGCCCGGGGATCTCGTCCTCATCCAGTCCGGCCACAAGGTGCCCGCGGACCTTCGCCTCCTGCGCTCGCGCGACCTCCAGGTCGACGAATCGGCCCTTACCGGCGAGTCGGTGGCGGTTTCCAAGTCGGTCGACCCGCTGCCCGCGGACACGCTCCTCGCCGACCGCGATAACTGCGCTTACGCGTCGACCCTCGTCACTTACGGCCAGGGACGCGGTATCGTCGTCGGCACCGCAGAACGGACCGAGGTGGGCCGCATATCCGAACTGATCGCCGAAGCCGCCACCCTCCAGACTCCCCTCACGCGAAAGATCGGAAAATTCAGTCACGTCCTTCTCTTTGTCATCCTCGGCCTCGCCGCGCTTACTTTCGGCGTCGGCGTCGCCCGGGGCCAGTCGCACATCGACATGTTCCTGGCGGCGGTCGCGCTCGCGGTGGGAGCCATCCCGGAAGGGCTTCCCGCGGCGGTGACCATCATTCTCGCCATCGGGGTATCGCGCATGGCGAAACGCCGCGCCATCATCCGGCGCCTGCCCGCGGTGGAAACCCTCGGCAGCACCACCGTGATCTGCTCCGACAAAACGGGCACGCTAACGGAAAATCAAATGACCGTCCGCGAAATCCTCGCAGGCGGCGCGCTTTGGGAGGTCGAGGGCGCCGGATACGCGCCGGAGGGCGCCGTTACCCCCGCGATGCAGGGCGGGGAAACCTCGGGCACCGATCCCGAATCGTCCGCGGCGCTTCTCGAGACACTGCGCTGCGGTACCCTGTGCAATGACTCGATTCTGGTCCAGGAAAACGGCGCGTGGGAAACGGACGGCGATCCGACCGAGGGGGCGCTCATTGCCGCGGCGCACAAGATCGGGATCACGCAGAGCGAAGCCGCGGCCGGGTTTCCGCGACTCGATGCGATCCCTTTCGAGTCCCAATACCAGTACATGGCTACCCTGCACCGGGATGCTTCCGGCGGAACGTTGCCGCGCGTTTACGTCAAAGGTTCGCTCGAGGCCATTCTCCCGCGGTGCACCGTCTGGATGCGGCCGGACGGCGCGGAGGAGGATTTCGACGCGGAGGCCGTTTCCGCGGCGGCGGAAGCCATGGCCGCCCAGGGACTCCGGGTCCTCGCGTTTGCCAGGCGCGACCTCGCGGAAGGAAAATCCGTCGTCGACCACGCCGATCTCGAAAGCGGGCTCACTTTTCTCGGGCTCCAGGGAATGATCGATCCCGCGCGACCCGCCGCCATCGAAGCGATCCGGCGATGTTACGCTGCGGGCATCCGCGTCAAGATGATCACCGGCGACCATCCGCGCACCGCCGCGGCCGTGGCCCGCGCCATCGGCCTCAAGCCGCCCGCGGACGCGGGGCTCGAAGAGCCCGAAGCGCTCTCGGGAAGGGATCTCATGACGCTGGAGGAACGCGAGTTCCGCGAGGCCGCCCACCGCGCCTCGGTGTTCGCCCGCGTCACCCCGGAACAGAAACTGCGCCTCGTCCAGGCCCTGCAGGCACAGGACGAAATTGTCGCCATGACCGGCGACGGCGTTAACGACGCCCCGGCGTTGAAACAAGCCAATATCGGCGTGGCCATGGGCGGAAAGGGCACCGACGTGGCGCGTGAAGCCTGCGACATGGTGCTCACCGACGACAATTTCGAGACCATCGCCGCCGCCGTAGAGGAAGGGCGCTCGGTGTTCGATAACCTCACGAAGTTCATCGTGTGGACCCTTCCGACGAACGTCGGTGAGGGCCTCGTCATCCTGGCCGCGGTCTTCGCGGGTGTCGCCCTTCCCATCCTGCCCGTCCAGATCCTCTGGATCAACATGAGCACGGGTGTCCTCCTCGGCATGATGCTCTCCTTCGAGCCCAAGGAAAAGGGCATCATGCAGCGTCCTCCCCGCAATCCGAAAGACCCTATTATTACGCGGTTACTCATCCTGCGAATTCTGCTGGTGGGGCTCGTCATGCTCGCCGGCGCTTTCGGCCTCTTCGAATGGCACCTCCACCACGGGGCAAGCGAGGAAGTCGCGCGCACGGTCGCGGTCAACGTGTTTGTGATCATCGAGGTCTTTTACCTCTTTAACTGCCGCTCGTTGACGAAGTCGATGTTCGCCGTGGGAATCTTTTCCAATCGCTGGCTTCTCTTCGGCGCGGCCGTGATGCTCGCGTTGCAACTGCTTTTCACCTATGCTCCCCCCATGAACCGCTTTTTTCACAGCGCGCCCCTTCCTGGAGAAGCCTGGATCGGGATTGCCGGCGCCGGCCTCGTTGCGCATATTCTCGTCGGCATCGAAAAGTGGCTGCGCCGCGGTGCGCGCGGGGTACCGGAAAGCGTAAACTTATGAAACTCACGTTCCTCGGCGCCAATCGCCAGGTCACCGGCTCGCGCTATTGTCTCGAAGCCGGCGGCATCCGGCTCATGATTGATTGCGGGCTCGTCCAGGAGCGGGAGTATCTTTCGCGCAACTGGGATCGCTGCCCGCTCGAGGAATCGGGGTTCGACGCGATGCTCCTGACGCACATTCACCTCGATCACTGCGGGCTCATCCCGAAGCTCGTGCGCGACGGTTTCGAGGCCCCCATTTACGCAACCGCGCCTTCGGTCGATCTCGTCGAAATCATGCTGCTCGATGCGGCGCACATTCAGGAGGAAGACGCCGCTTACAAAAAGCGCCGCCACCAGAAAGAGCGCCGCAAAGGCAAGCACCCGGAGACCCCTCTTTACACGACGCGGGACGCCGAGCGCGCGCTGCCGCTCTTCAAGTCCGTGGCCTACGGAAAGCCGCTCCGACTCAACGACGTCTTCAGCGTCACTTACCACGACGCCGGGCATATCCTCGGCTCCGCCATGCTCGAGATCATCGTTGCCGAAAAGGGCGCCGCGCCGCGCACCGTGCTCTTCTCCGGCGACATCGGCCAGTGGGACCGGCCTCTCGTCCACGATCCATCGCTCTTTGAGCGCGCGGATTACGTGGTCATGGAATCGACTTACGGCGACCGCGATCACCTCGACGGAGGCGATACCGAGGAGCAGATCGGCGATGTGATCCGGCGCACCGTGGAGCGCGGCGGGAACGTGGTCATCCCCGTCTTCGCCGTGGACCGCGCCCAGCAGCTCATGTACCATATCAGCCGGCTCGTGCATGCCGACCGCATCCCCGACATCCCGGTCTATCTCGACAGCCCCATGGCCGTCGATGTCACGGAAGTTTACCAGCGGCACCCCGATTGTCTCGACGACGATGCGCGTGCGCTCATGAACTCGGCGGAGCCGCCCCTGCGGTTTCCCGGGCTGAAGCTCGTGCGCCACGTCGATGACTCCAAAGCCATCAACCGCGCGAAATCTCCGTGCGTCATCATGTCTGCTTCGGGCATGTGCACCGCCGGGCGCATCAAGCACCACTTGCGCAACAACGTCGGCGGCCCCGAGAACACGATTCTTTTCGTCGGCTTCCAGGCGCACGGGACGCTGGGGCGCGCGATCGTCGACGGCAAGAAAGAAGTGCGCATCCACGGCAGGACCTGGCCGGTGAAGGCGGAGATTTCGCAGATCCAGGGTGTCTCCGCCCACGCCGACCGCTCCGACCTGGTGCGCTGGCTGCGCAACCTTAAAGAGGCGCCACGCGACGTATTCCTCACCCACGGCGAGGAAGAGGCGTCGCGCGCGCTGGCCGCGCATATTCGCGATGCCCTGGGCTGGGAGACATCGGTCCCCGCGTATCGCGATGCAATCACGCTTTCTTGAAAGGAATGCCGGCCACGAGGAACGACACGGACAGCGGTTGCTTCAGTGGCGTAGCGGCGCTTTGGTTTCATGGAATGGATTGACCGGCTCTTGCATGGCGGGCTGTATTTGACAGCCGCGCTCGCGCTCCTGGCCGCCCTGCTGGCTTCGGGCCATGCGGTCGTCTGGAAGCGCGACTCGCGCTCCGCGATGGTGTGGATCGTGGTGATCTGGCTGGTGCCGCTTGGCGGGCCGATGCTCTATCTCTTGCTGGGCGTCAATCGCATCGAGCGGCGGGCCACGGCGCTTCGCCGCGAAGACGGCCGTGCCCAGCCTTCGCCGGACATGAGTCCCGGCGTGCCGGGACCGGGAGCCGTGCCCGAAGCGCTCCGGCCGCTGGCCAAGCTCGTGGGCGAGCTCGTGCCGCGCCCGCTGTTGCCGGGCAATGAAATCGAGCCGCTGGTCAATGGCGCCCAAGCCTACCCGGCCATGCTGGAAGCCATCGAAGGCTCCCGCGAATCGCTCGCGCTGGCCACTTACATTTTCGACCGCGAGGGGATCGGGCGGCAATTTGTCGAATCGCTGGGCCGCGCCGTGGCGCGCGGCGTCGAAGTGCGCGTGCTTCTTGATGACACCAACACGCGCTTTTCACGGGGGTCCGCCGCCCGGGCGCTGCGGCGGGCGGGCGTGACGGTGGGCGTGTTCAATCCACCGCTGTTGCCGGCGCGTTTCCACGCCGCCAATCTGCGCAATCACAGCAAAATCCTCGTCGCGGACGGTCGCGTGGCGTTCACCGGCGGCATCAACATTGCCGCGGATTACTGGTGTGATGAGGAAAAAGACGAATGCAGCCGCGACTTGCACTTTCGCCTGCAAGGGCCCGTGGTGGCGCACCTGGCGGAAGTGTTCGCGGCCGACTGGCAGTTCGCCACCGGCGAGACGTTGGCCGGCGAACCATGGTTCCCCGAGCTGGAATCGCGCGGCTCCATGGCGGCGCGCGGGATCGAGTCCGGACCTGATGAGAACTTTGAGCGGCTCCGCTGGACGATCCACGGCGCACTGGCGGTCGCCCGCACCTCGGTGCGTATCCTCACGCCGTATTTTCTGCCGGACGGAGCGCTGATCTCGGCGCTGAATGCGGCGGCCATGCGCGGCGTGGCGGTGGACATCCTGTTGCCGGAGCGCAGCGACCTTTCGCAGGTCAAGTGGGCCATGCGCGCGCAACTCTGGCAGGTGCTCGAACGCGGCTGCCGCGTCTGGCTGATGCCCGGGCCCTTCGATCATTCCAAGCTCCTGCTGGTCGACGGCGTGTGGTCGTTTTTCGGCTCCGCCAACTGGGACGCCCGGAGCCTGCGGCTGAATTTCGAGTTGAATGTCGAGTGTTACAGTCCCGAGCTGGGCCGGCGCCTGGAAGCCCTGGTCGAATCCAAGCGCGCCGCCGCCCGCCGCGTGACTTTGGAAGAAATGGACGGCCGTCCGTTGGCCGTAAAGCTGCGCGACGGCATCGCGCGGCTGTTCTCGCCTTACCTGTGACGGCGGCTTGCGAATGAGTTGTCCGATCGCGCGGAATAGGGTTAGTGAAAATGTGGAATTGTGCGGGCAACACGGCCTTAATGGCTGACCCGAATGGCACTAAGTCAAGGCGACTCTGGGATAGTGAGACCGGTCCCGACGCGTCGGGAGTGATTTCACGGGCGAGATCCTCCTTCGCTCTTCGAGCTACGGCGGGACAAGCTGCCCGTGTCACTATGCTTAAGTGCCATTCATGATTGACCCCTGCTTCAGCGCGCAAGCGCGCCGTTATCGCGAAGCCTGACTGCAGAGCCCGCGGGACACGGGATAAAGCATGACCCTCCATTTGGTGATCACGTCGCAATGTTACAGCGCACTAGTCCGGCTCCGCGTGACGGACGTTGTGCTTGGACACGCAGATGCTTACACCTTCTTTTCTCGTGGTCACGAGGTGGCTTGGGATCGAACAACAAGAAAGGGATTCGACTCCGAACCAACCGGACCAAGGTGCCTGCCTTGCTACTTCCGGGATTCGAACGCCTTGTCCAGCTTGTCGAGCAGCGCGAGTCCCTCGTCCGCAGAGCCGCGCGCTGCGAGAGCGCGAAAGCGGGATTCAGCGTCGAACTCAGCCAGGCTGATGGTGGCCAGTTCCTCCATCAGCTTGTTCACACTGATACCGCGGTGCTTGGCGAGCTGGCGCAGCCGGGCGTGTTTTTCTTCGGGCAAACGGATCGTCAACGTACTCATGGATCTAACAGGCTTGAATAAACTCGGAAGGCGTTAGAATGCGAAGGTGGGGAAATCGAAGCTCTCCACCTCGAGATTCGCGGGTGTTCTTGGTAACGATGGCATCGGCACCTCCGGCAATGGCAAGTTCCACGATGTGGTTGTGCCCTTCATCCGGCAAGTTTGGACGCCAAAGGTAATACACCTTGACCCACTCACAAACCGAGAGAAAGGCTGCAAACAAACCCTGCCTTTCCTCGGAAGAAAGCGGGCTTCTCGCGAGCGGCTCGGGGCGGTCGAATAAATCTTCATACTCATGAAAAAGCGCCGCTCCAATGAGCGGTTGCGCCAGCTGTCGAAAGCACCGCCGCAGCACCTCACGGTTGTCCCCGTCCGCGGCATTCAAGGCCGCTCCCACAAGGACATTGGTGTCGACGACGATGCGACAATCCATCCGATTTGTGATAGCATATATGCTATCATCCAGTCAAATGGAATGTTCTGAGGTCACTGCACCGAATTTGGGCACGATTGCCAGGAATTTGCTTTTTCAGCCCCAGCCCTTCCTGGGCGCCCTCGCCGCGGGTCGGCCCGGGTTGGAGGGGGTGCAGCCACTGCCGAACCCGCCACCGCCGCCCTGATCGCCAGGGGCGAAAGGAAACTGCGCCCGACGGTTTGACAGGCGCCTTTCCTCGCACGACCCGAACTTGGAAGCGGGCCCGTTACTTTGCGGCCGCCGCCATGGAGAGCGCGAAGAGAAGCAGGGCGAGCCCGAGAAGCACGATAAGAACGCGCCTCCATACTCCGAGGCTTTTCTCCAAACCCAGCATCCGACTTGCCACGCGGTCAACGAGGTTTCCGAGATCCGGCGCTGCACGTCGGGGGAAGCGACCTGCCGCCCGCGCCACAGTGCGGCGCAGGAAAAGCAAGACCGCTTCCGCGGGCACCACCAGGTCTCCCGGGGGCACACGGCCGATCCAGCGGGTGAGAAACTCCGGCGGCCACCGGTAAACGGCCAAGCCCGCCGCCGCCACCACCAGCAGCGGCCAGGCCGCCTTGAAAATCTTGCCGGCCTTCAGCGTGCCTTGGGCGAACCCCGCGCCGGGTTCCCAAAACCAAATCACGGCCACGGAGGCGAGGACGAGCGCCGCCCACGCCGGAACCATCCAGCGGCGGTCTGCGTCGCCATGCGAAGCGGAATGATACTCCCGCAACGCCACGACAAAGCGCGCCATCAACAACCCCGTAGCGATGGCCGCGACGGGCAGGAGCACGCCAAGCACGGCCGGCCAGCTTCCCGGCAATTCGTGCGCGGAATATTTCAAGGCGCTCTTGGCGACCGCGCCGCTCGTCAACGGCGCCCCGGCGAGGGCAAGTGCGGGAACGGCTACGCCCGCCCACGACCACCGCGACATCCCGCCCGGCGCGATGCCGGCGCTGAGGAAAAGGGCGCCCTTGGCGAGCCCGTGGTGCAGCGCATACACCGTCACCGCCACGAGGAGCGCCGACCAGAGTTCGGGCGCCATCCATCCCGCGCCGACGCCGAGCGTCATGAATCCCATCTGGCTGATGCTCGAGTACGCGAGGATCGTCTTCGGGTCGGTCTGCACCAGCCCGGCCGCGACGCCGTAAAATGCGGCGGCCAGTCCGGCAATGATAAAGAAAGTTCCCCAGGATGCGTAGCCGTCCTGTCCGACCGGCAGGAATCGGAGCCAGCCGAGAAGCCCCGCCTTGATCATGGCGCCGCTCAAGACCGCGCTCGCGGGCACGGGAGCCGCGGGGTGCGCCAGCGGCAGCCAGGTGTGCAGCGACAGCATCCCGGCCTTGATCCCAAACCCCGCCGTCAACAATGCCAGCGCCGCCGGGCTGGCGGCCATCGCTTCGCCGGCCGGAAGCGTGACGTTAATTCCCGTCCGCCCGATCAGCGCCACCAGCCCCGCGAAGAGCGCCACCTCGCCTGCCACCACGAGCACGATGTAAATCCGCCCCGCGCGCAGCGCGAAATCGGTCCGGTTGTGCACGACGAGCCCGTAAGAGGCGAAACTCATCAAGGCGAAAAAAACGTAAAACGTGACGGCGTCGCGGGCGAGGATGAGACCGAAGTTTCCCGCCATGGCGAATGCGTAGAAGACGTGGTAAAGCCACGCGCGTTCTTGCCCGCGGAAGTATCCGCGGCCGTAAAGGCCCGCGAGGAGCCAGAGAATGGCGCTGAAGAAAAGAAACGTGCGCCCGGTCTCGTCCAGTCCGAGTCGAAGGCCCAGGACGGTCCAGGGAAGGTCGAGCGTGCTTTCCGCGGAAACGCACAAAGCCGCGGCGAGGCCCGCGGCGCCGGCGGGGGTGGTGCCGGCCGCGGCGACGCCCCGCATCCGGGGCAGCAATCCGCACACTGCGAAGAAAAGAGGCAGCAGGACCGCGGATCCTAACAGAACGTTGTCAACGGAGTAATTCATCGCGGCGCATATTCCCGTTCCGTGATCATCTTAACCCACTCCAGCGGCGACCAGTCGGATCCGGCGCAGACACCCGCGGCGATGCACAGCGCTGCGGTAACCAGCGGTGGGGTCAGGAGCATCCAGTGGGCCTCAAAGCGCGAGCCCGCGTGTTCCTCCGGCCAGGCGGCCGCTTGTTCCCGGAACCACGCGCGGTAAAGGATCGGCAGAAAATAGCAGGCGTTGAGGACGCTGCTCGCCACGAGGACCGCCACCACCCATTCCTGGCCGGCGCGCAGGCCCCCGATCCCAAGATACCATTTGCTCACGAAACCCGCGAGAGGCGGCACGCCGATCATGCCGAGGGCCCCGAGGGTGAACGCGCCCGTCGTCAGCGGCATGCGCCGGCCTGCTCCGTCCATGCCGTGGATATGATGCACCCCGAGCGTCTCCGCGTAATTACCCGCGCAGAAAAAGAGCGTAATCTTCATGAGGCCCTGGTGGACGAGGTGCACCAGCCCGCCGATGGTCGCGACCGGACCCAGAATCGCCGCGCCAAGGATGATGTAAGACACCTGGCTGACCGTCGAATAGGCCAGCCGCTTCTTGAGTTCATCCTGGGCGAGGGCACGCAGGGATCCCCAGAGGATTGTCACCGCCGCGAGAACCGCGAGTCCCGTGGAAACGCCCAACTGCGCGGCCGGATCCACGCCGTATACGTCGTAAAGGACGCGCACGATGCCGAATGCCCCGGCCTTCACCACCGCGACCGCGTGCAACAGCGCACTGACGGGCGCGGGCGCCACCATGGCTTTGGGCAGCCAGCCGTGAAGCGGGACGAGGGCCGCCTTGACGCCGAGCGCGCCGATGAGAAGGACAAAAATGCACCGCAGCTCCAGGGGATAGGTTTGCACGAGGTCGCCCAGCATGCCCCCGGTTTGAAAATCGAGGGGCCCGGCCAGTATCCGTAGCCACACCACCGCAACGAGAAGCACGGCTCCGCCGCCGAGCGTGTACGCCAGGTAAGTCGCGCCCGCTTTCATCGCCTCCGGCGTCCCGCGGTGTACCACCAGGGGGTAGGTCGAGAGCGTCAGGGCTTCGTAAAAAATCACGAATGTCACGAGATTGCCCGAGAGCGCGACCCCGACCGTCGAGCTGACGCACAGACTGAAAAATCCGAAGAACCGGCTGCGGTGCGGCGAATTCTCAAGGTAACCGATCGCATAGAGCGTCGTCAGAAACCAGAGCACCGCGGAAAGGCCGATAAAGAGCAGCGACAGCGCGTCCGCGTGCAGCACCAGGTCCATGTCAGGGAGAAGCGTGATGCGCGATTCGTAGACTTTCCCCTGCCGCACGCCGGCCATGAGCACGAACACGAGCACGAGCTTGATCGTGGTCCCGGCCATGTTCACGAAAACGCGCAACCGGTGCCGCTGCTCCGGGATGAAAAAAATGATCACCGCCGGCAGCAGCGAGGCGAGGAGGATGAAGTAGAGGTAACTTTCCTGCAGGTTCATGGCCCTCCCTCCATTGCGGCGGCCGGACGCAGGGGGGCGCCGATTTCAAATATTTCGAGAAGCTGTGGCGCGAGAAAACCGAGGAGGACGCCCGCGAGCGCCAGGGCCATCGGCGTCCACTTCATGGTGCGGGGAATTTTCGCGCCCAGCCGGGAAGGCTCCGCGAGGGCCGGAGACAGAATACGGAAAAAATAAGCCGCCGAGAGCAGGCCGCCGGCCGCGAGGACCACCGTCCACCACCACTGCCCCGCCGTCAGCGATGCCGAGAAAAGTTTCCATTTCCCGATGAAACCCGCACTGGGAGGCAGACCCATGAGGCTGATGCCGGCGAGTCCCAGCGAGAACATCGACACCGGCAGCGCGGTCCCCGCGCCCTTCATGTCCTCCAAACGGTCGCTGCCGACGACGCGAATGAAATTGCCGGCCGCCATGAAGGCCGCCGACTTCGCGATGGCGTGCGCCAACAACAGGTAAATCACTCCCTGGCGCGCCAGCTCTGCCGTAAGGGGGTGCGCCGCCAGCGGGAAAAGGAGAAAAAAATAGCCGACCTGCACCACGGTCGAATACGCCACCACCAGTTTGACGCGCTCCTGGAGCAACGCCTGGATGCCGCCCCACACGACGGCTGCGGCGCCAAGGAGACCGAACAGGGGCGCAACGCTCGCGAAGATGGCGCCGGGAAAAACTTCGAACCAGAGCCGCAGCAACAGGTAAAGCGACGCCTTCACGACAAGGCCGGAGAGAAGGGCGCTGACCGGCGCGGGCGCGTTGGCGTGTGCGGGCGGCAGCCAGAAATGCAGCGGGAAGAGCGCCGTCTTCAAGAGGAGTCCGACCGTCATGAAAGCAGCAGCCGCCAGGGTTGCGGGCGTTTCGGAAACGAGCGACCGCAGCCGGTCGATGTCGACGGTCGCATGTGCGCTGTAAAGCAGGCTGACACCGAGCAGGTAAAAGAGCGATCCCAGCATGCTCACGAAAAAATAACGCAGCGCCGCGGCGAGGGCGTCGGGGTTTCCCGAAAGCGCGATCAGCGCGACGGAGGAAAGCCCCAGGAGTTCCAGGCAGACGTAGGCATTGAAAATATCGCGCGTGAGAAAGAGCGCGTTGATCGCAGCCGCAAGCATCAGCCAGATGGGCCAGAACCAGCTGCCCGGGTCTTTGAAATAGCCCCGTGCATAAACCGCGGTGGCCACCCCGAGAATCGCGGCCAGCATCAGCATCCACGGGCTCAGGCCGTCGGCGTAGAATTCGATTCCGAGGGGGGCGCTCCATCCGCCGATCTCGATTCTCCGGACGCCCTCGGTCCGCATCAATGCAATCAACCACGCCACCAGGGCGCCGTTGATCAAGGCGGAGACAATGCCGATGAAAGCGCCGCGGCTGCGCCAGAGAAAGGCGAGCGCCGCGGCGGCCAGGGGGCACAGCACGAGCCACGCTTCGGGAGAAGCCATCATTCCTCGTCCTCCTCTCCGGGGAGCGCAGTGTGCCCCGTCAGGTGGTGGTATTTCTTGGCGAGCGCGAGGCCCACCGCGGTGGCGCTCACGGAAACAACAATGCCGGTGAGCACCATGGCGTGGGGCACGGGATCGGGCGGCCCGTCGGAAACGCGGGACGCCGCGGCGACGAGGAGGAGAAAAATGCCGCTCCCGGTGATGTTGAAGGCGAGCACTTTGCGAAAGAAGTGGGGTTCGCGCACGAGCGCCAGCACGCCAAGCGCAATGAGCCCGGCTCCGGTGCACAGGTAAATCCAGACGGCGTTCACGAATCGTCCTTTCCGTCTGTGTCCATGCGGCCCGTGCCACCCAGGAACAGGATTAAAAGTGTGGCGCCGATGGAAAGGGCGGCTGCCGTTTCGATTGCCAGGATGACCCGCTTCGAAGTGGCTCCGCGGTATTCGAGCAGGGACACGCCGCTGAGCATCGTGCCCGCGCCGGCTGCGAGAAAGACACCTAGGCCCGCTGCGAGAATCCAGCGCCACTGCCTGTCACTCACCCGCGACATCCAACCGGTGTCGACGAGCGCGGCCAGGATGAAAGCTCCCGCCAGGACGGAGCCCGCCTGGAACGCGCCACCCGGAGCGTCGGCGCCCACCCAGAGAAGATAGCCAGCCGCCAGGACGAGGATCGGCAACAGAAAGCGCACCATGGCCGAGAGCACGAGGCTGCGGGAAGGTGCGAGAACAAAACGCGGAGGGCGGTTGCCCAACGAGAGCACTGCGAGGGCCGCCATCAGGAGAACCCCGATCTCGAGAAGCGTGTCATACCCACGGAAGCTGAGGAGGACTGCCGTGACAGGATTGCTCACGCCCGTTTTCGAGACTTCCGTGGCGGCGGCGTCACGGAGCCCCGCGGCTTCCGGCGGCAGCTTCAAAAGCGCGAACGCGAGGACAAAGCCGAGCGCGCCGCAGAATAGCAACGACGCGATCCCGGGTCCGGGACCGTTGCGGCGTTTCGCCGACGGCTTGAATTCGTCCAGCGCGGCGAGGAGGAGCGCCCCCGTCATCGCCGAGCCGATGGCCGCTTCGGCAAGCGCAATATCGGGGGCGTTCAGCCGCACCCATGCCAGAGCCATGAGGAGGCCGAAGGATATGAAGAGGACGACGGATTGGAAAAGATCGCGGCAACTCAACAGGTGCCAGGCAAGCAGGAGCATCCCGGCTGCGACGATGAAATCAAACGCAATCATGGCGCGCGATTCCGACGAATGGATTTGGAATCTTCGGACAATCGCGTCCGGCGGGCGAAGAGATGCGCCGCCGTCGCGCTGGCCGCCAGCACGAGAATCCACACGCCGATCATTTTCAGTCCCATCCACCAGGACGGCGCCCGGAGGGTCAGTCCCAGCACGACGAAGCCCAGGCCGAGATTGTCGCATTTCGTGAGCGCGTGAAGGCGCGCGTAAACGTCGGGAAAACGCAGCAGGCCGAGCGTTCCCGCGACGAAGAACACGGCGCCCGCCGTGATCGTGGCGATGGAAAGAAAATCAAGAACCGCCGTCATGCTCCTTCAACTCGTTCCCGTGGCTCCTTTTCTCCCACGCCGCCCGCACAAACGCCGCCGACACGATGACCGCGAGAAGCGCGAATACAAGCGCGACATCGACGAGCGCAGGACGATCCAGGGCGAACGCCAGCAGAAGAAGGATGGCGACCCCCGCCGTGCCGAAGAGAAGCGCCGCTTGCATCTGGTCGGCCCGCGAAGTCCCGCGCCACACGCGTGTCATTCCCGCGGCGACGGTCAGGAGAATCAACAGGGCGTAACCCGAATAAAGCGTTTCCATCGCTTTCAGTCCTCCAAGGCAATCCCGAAAAGCCGGGCAACTTCATGCTCCACCTTCCGGAGTTCCGCGGCGGTATCACGAGTGTCGTCCAGGACGTGCACGATCACGACGTCCTCCTCCAGGTCCGCGGCCAGCGTCCCGGGCAGCAGGCCGACCACGTTTGCGAAGAAGACGCGGGCGACACCTGCCGGGAGCGCTATCTCGTAATCGAGCCAGCCGCACGACAAGCGCGGCGGTCGTGTCACCGTGCGTTTCGCCACGTCGACACCGCCGCGCAGGGATTCCCTCAGGAAGAAGGCCACGAAGCCTCCCGCGCGACGAATGCGGATCCTGCCCCCTTTTCCCTTTTCCTTCCAAACGGAAGCCGCCCAGAGCGCCGCGGCGATCGCCGGGAGGCCGACGATCAACGAGGCGAGTTCGCCCTCGGCAAAGATCAGCCAGATTCCCGCAAAGGCCGCCGCCCGGAGCGCAAAGCCCACGGAAGGCCCCCTTTCCTGCGCGCCCTGCTGCAACATTACCTCTTGATTCTGTGCCCTCGAATATCCGCTGGCAATCCTCATCGCGGATCCCGGCGGTATCTGCCGGCAAAAAAACGGCGCCCGTCTACTGGCCGATGAACACCGGGGTGCGCGCCAGCTGGAGCAATTCGACCACAAAGCTCCCGAGGAAAAAGTCCCGGACCGCATTCCGCGAATGCGCCCCCGCGACGATGAGATCCAAAGACTCGTCATAGTAAGAGGCTTCAAACACGACGTCCAGGACGGGACGACGCTCCTTCACGGTTCGGCACTCTTTCACACCGTAAGACCGCAGGTAATCGCAGGCGCGCTGCAGAAGAAAGTCGGCCTCCTCCTCCTCCTTGTCCGCCGTCAGAATGGTGATCTCGAACTGGGAGGCTTCCGCCAGGACCGCAAAATCCTGCAGGGATCGCATCGCAGGAAGACTGCCGTCAAAGCACACGAGGACGTTCTTAATTTCACGGTACTCCCGCGGCACGATGAGGAACGGCGTGATCGAAGTGCCGAGCAGGGCGCCGACCGATTTCTCATTGTCCTCGTCGCCGATACCGTAATCGCCGCGGAAGCCGCTGACGACCAGGTCGTAAAAGATGGATTGCTCGATGACCATCTCCGCCGGCACGCCCTGGAGGCGCGCTTTCCGGTGCGCCACGCCGGCTTCCGTGCAAGTCTGCCCGAAAAGTTCAAGCACTTCGCTGACAAGGCGCTTTTCTTCCTTCAAGTCGGCCAGTCGCGTCTGCGCGGCGTAACAGGCAGCCAGCGCATGGGCCGGCGCGGTGCCCCAAATCGCCTTGCTCTCATCGATCACCGCCTTGCCGAAAACCTCGGCGCCCGTGCGGCGGGCGATGTCGCAGGCGTGCTTCGTGGCGGTGTCGGTGTAAGACGAGCCTTCGAGGGGGACAAGAATTCTTTTGATCATGGTAAGGGCGTTTCTGGTGATCTGCGTGAGTAATTTACAAGGCGGTTTCTTCGAGGAAGGGCCGTCCGTCCTCGAGGCGAAGCAGGTTATCGATCGTGACGCGTGCAATTTCTCCGAGTGCCTCGCGTGTGAGAAAACCCTGGTGCGCGGTCACGAGGACGTTCGGAAAAGTGAGGAGCCGGGAAAGTTCGTCGTCCTGAAGAATGAGCCCGGAGAGATCCTCGAAGAAAAGCCCCTCTTCCTCTTCGTAAACGTCCAGGGCTACGCCTCCGAGATGTTCCGTCTTCAATGCGGCGATCAAGGCGGTGGTGTCGATGAGTTTCCCCCGCCCCGTGTTGATGAGGTGGGCGCCCGGTTTCATGAGGGCGAGCGTGTCCGCGTTGACGAGGTGCAGCGTTTCCGGGACCAGGGGCAGGTGCAGCGAGACGACATCGCTCTCGCGCAGGAGGCGGTCCATTTCCGTGTATTCGACGTCCGCCTCGCGCGCCCACTCGGTATCGGCGGCGGGATCGAAGGCCAGCACCCGCGCGCCGAAGCCTCTGAAAATCTGCGCGGCCGCTTTTCCGATCCTTCCCGTGCCGACAATCCCGATGGTCTTGCCGAAAACATCGAATCCCACGAGGCGGTTGAGGGAGAAATTGTGATCCCGCACCCGGCTGTAAGCGCGGTGAATCTTGCGATTCAAGCTCAGGAAGAGCGCGACCGCGTGCTCGGCGACGGCATGCGGCGAGTAAGCGGGAACACGGGTCACGGCAATCCCGGCGCCGCGCGCCGCTTCCACGTCGACGTTGTTGTGCCCGGCGCACCGCAACGTGATGAGTTTCACGCCGGCTTCGCCGAGGGCCTGAATACAGCCCGCATCCAGACGGTCGTTGACGAACACGCACACCGCGTCGGCGCCGTCGGCGGTGGTCGCGGTATCCGGGGTCAGGCGGAATTCGTGAAAACGCCACTCGATTTTTTCCGATTGCGCCGCCTCCGCGAAGGATTCCCGGTCATAGGGTTTGGTGTCGTAGAATGAGACGACCATGTCGCCCGGATTTTCCGTCCCGGCCCCGCGCCGCGGCAAGGCATTTCGCAAGTGCCGCACCCGGCGAGCAAATCCGGCCCCCCGGCGGACGATTCCGGGAGGCGCCGAACGTCCTGCCAGTTTGCCATTTGGCAAGCGGACTGACAGCCGGAGGCGGACAGCCGGGCATTCAATGACTCATAACTGGCTTAGCTTCAATAAAATCCGGCTTTCGCAGTGGCTGGCACGCGGGGTGCGCCTTAAATTGTCATGAGTGCGAAGGAATCGAGCCTGCCCGCGGAAGAATCATTGTCCTCCGGAGGGATCCAGGCCGTGCCCGCGGAGACTTGGAGGCGGCGCCTTATCGCGCTGGGCCTCGTGGTGATGGTGGCGATCGTGTGGCTGTTTTACGCGCTCTTCTCCGGGACGAAATTTTACCCGCCCATCCTGGAGCCGGTCGATCTGACCCGCGAAATGGCCCGGGCGGAAAAGTTTTATCTCGACGGGCGGCATGAAGCTTCCGCCGCCATTGTCAGCGCGCTCGCCGGAAAAGCGGAAAGCACGGCGGATGCGGTTTCGCCCGAGAACGGACAGGCTCTCCTCGCGCTGGGCGAGGAGTTGCGCCTCTTGGCTTCCGATGTGCGCGACGGGGATCTCGAGGGGCAGGACCGTTTCGAGACGGTGTATGAATCGGCGCGCGAAACCTTGATGGAGATTTACGAAGTGGAAGGACTGATCGACCCCCAAGAGAAAGAGTGAGCCCCGGCCGCCGCGCGGCGGACTGGCGCGGGGTGCGCCCGAAAACGAAAAGCATCACCTGGATTTGTGGACGCGCAGACCATGACAGAACCGATTCGCGAGGAGGACGCCCCCTGGGCTCGCCTGGCGTCACTGCTCGCTATCGGAGAAGTGACAGCGGTGCGCGACTTCCTGGAGCGACTGGCCCCGGACGAGATTGCGCGGGCGATCACCCGGCTTTCCGGCGAGCACCAGCAGGCCCTGATGCAACTGCTGCAGAATGCGGAAGCGGCGGAATTGCTGGAGGAATTGCCCGAGGCCCAGGCCGCGACCATGATCGAGGATCTTTCGGCGGAGGATGCGGCCGGGATCGTCGGGGAGATGCCCGGGGAATCCCAGGCGGAACTCCTGCGCGAGGTCGGCCAGGAAGGCACGAAAGCCATCCTGCAGGAGATGGACGCCGCGGTATCGGACCACATTCGCGAACGCATCGAATACGAACCGGAATCGGCAGGGGCGCTGATGTCGGAGCGATTTCTCACCTTTCTCGAGGACGAAAGCGTCGGGGCGGCACTCCGGGACCTCGAGGCACACAAGGAGCGGTATGCCGATTTCCACGTGCAATATCTGTACGTGGTGGGAAACAGAGATGACTTGCGCGGTGTGCTGCGCATCCGCGATTTGTTGTTGGCCCCACGGGAGCAAAAGCTCGCCGACCTGATGATTCCGGATCCGGTGGCGCTTTCGACAGGGGACGGACTCGAGGTGGTTGCCACGATGTTCGAGCGCCACCCCTTCCTCGGGCTCCCGGTGATTGATGACGACGCGCGCCTCGCCGGTGTCGTCCTGCGGAGCGCGGTCCAGGAGGCCCGGGCCAGGCGGGCGCGGAAAACGTTTCTCAAGCTCAGCGGGATCATCGGCGGTGACGAACTTCGCAGTCTCCCGCTGCGCTCGCGCTCCCTGCGGCGGCTCGCCTTTCTTTGTCCGAACATCGCGCTGAACTTGATTGCAGCCAGCGTCATCGCGCTTTACCAGGACACCATCCAGGCGGTGATTGCACTGGCCGTCTTTCTTCCCATCATCTCCGACATGAGCGGGTGCTCGGGTAACCAGGCGGTCGCTGTCAGTATTCGCGAGCTGTCGCTGGGCCTGATTCAGCCCCGGGAATTCTGGCGGGTCTTTGTCAAGGAAGGGGCCATCGGGCTGATCAACGGCACAGTGGTGGGCTTGCTCCTGGGGCTGGTGGCGTTTCTCTGGCAGGACAACATTGTCCTCGGCGCGGTGGTCGGGGGCGCACTGGCGTTGAATACCCTTCTTTCGGTCGTGCTTGGCGGGCTGGTGCCGCTGTTTCTGAAGCGTTGCGGCGCCGATCCGGCACTGGCCTCTGCGCCGATACTCACCACGGTCACTGACATGTGCGGGTTCTTTCTGGTCCTTAATTTTGCGAGTATACTCCTTTCGAGATTGACCTGATACTCTGATGAAACGCCTGCACCCCACTTCCATACTCACCCGGTCTCGCCCGCGCCATGGCGCGGATTTCGTCGACCGCGGTAGCATGAGAATTTCAGTCTCCTGCAAGAAGAAATCCGAATCCACTCAGATGAAAATCGAAACCACTCCGGCAATTCCATGCGCAAGGGTGCGCCTGGCTCCCCTCCTTGCCTTCGCGGTTGTGCTCGCGTCGGCTGGGTGCGGGCCGCCCCCTGATACCGCCGAGGCGAATCCACCGTGGACGACCCCGCGCAAGACACCGAAGGAAACGATAGCGGCTGCCATTAAATCGATGGAGCGCGAGGATTACAGCACGTTTCCCACGATTCTCAGCCTGACCTATCACCTGTTCCTTCTCGAGCACGCGGCCGCGCGCGAGGAGACCGAAGCGATGACCGATGAAGATTTCGAGCGCACGCTGGCGCTGTTGCGCGCCCTGCGCGAAATCAAACCGCAGTATTCTCAAGGCGGGAAGCTGGCGACGTTTACAGTTCCCGGATTCAAGCTTCCGGGTGACAGGTTTCACATGATTCAGCAGCAGGGCAAGTGGTATTTTCTCGTCGATTGATGCGTCTGCGGCCGCTCGCCGTGTTCCGAGGGAAAGAGCCTTTGGCAAGACCACGGAAGCGTACTCCTTTAAGGGTTGTTTCGACATTAATCAGGCATCGGCCTTCCGGGTAAAATCGTAAACCAAGCCCCCCAGTCTGCGAACCACATTGAGTCCGTGGCGCGACGCGAAGGCGCGCAGCGCGCCCTGATCGAGCGCACGGAGCAGCCGTGTCTCCGCGGGATGCCGGAGCGTCAGGGTGCCGCCGGACCCGACCGCGGCACGGAGGCAGGCGCCCAACACCTCGAGTGCTTCGGCTTGGAAGCCGGATTGAGATTGAGGAATGCCGACCATCGCCTGAATAATAGTGAGGGCGGTCGCGGCGACCCCGCCGCCGCATAGGACACTAGTGCACTGTAACCTTGAGATGTGATAGCCGGCCGGAGGGTCATGCTTCGTCATGACCGCGGCGACGACGAAGCGTCGCCCTCCACGTCAACATGTCGGTTTGCATTTTCAAATGTTACAGTGCACTAGTAGTGCGCCTCGACCAAGTCCGCCGTAAACCGTTCCAGGAGTTCGCGGAGAGCCTCCCGGTGACGCTTGGAATTCTCGAGGAGGTGCTGCAGGACGGGCCGGGCGACGGAAGGCCCGAAGGCGCTCCACGAAAGAATGCTTTCGCACTTGGCGATGGCCTCCTCTTCGATGTGCAGGGCGCTGCGCAGCACTTCCGCCACGCTCCAGTCGTCCTGCTTCACACCGAGGGCGCCGGGGGCGACGATCCAGGGACTGCACGCCGAAAGGTGTCCGCCCAGGCGGGAAACGCAGCCGGCAATTTCCTGGGCGTTCCCCAGCACATCGTTGCTCGCCGAGCGGAGATATATTTTTACTTCGTCGGCTCCCCGGCCCCGGACGTTGGCGGATGCCGCCAGGTATTTGCGAATGGTCAACAACTCGCGATTGAAGAGCGAGACCAGGGCTACGGTAAGTTGGGATTTGGAATGGTAAAACATGGTTTCTGAATTGGGTTGGCGGGCCCGGCCTCTCGTGAAGAGCGCGGATCCAGTGATAAAGAAGCGCCCGTTTCGTGCCAGCGCCGCTTGAATTCGCTAAAGCGTTGCAGATGAGTGGATTATGGCGGCCGCGACAGCGGCCCGCCGGGCGCTCCACACGGCGATTCGTCCACGGCGAAGCCACTATTGCACAGCGGACTTACAATCGGGGCTGCCCCCGTGGCGGCGCGCCGCGACGCCCTGCGGCGGCATTAATCCTGCGCCAGCCCGCTCAGGACGATTCACCCTTGCCTCCGGCCTTGCGCTTGGGGAAGAGCTGGTACTTGTCCAGCTTCTCCCTCACGGTGAGACGGGACACGCCGAGCCACTGGGCGATGTTGGTCTGGTGGCCATGCGATACTTCGACGGCCTGGGAATACAACTCTCTCTCGACGTCCTCGACGATCTTTTCGTAGGCGCCCTCTAGCTCCCCGCGGCTGGCTTCGAGCAAGCGCCTGCGGATATGCTCGGTGAATCCCGGGGCGACGGCGCCGTCCGATTCCGGCCCTTTCAGAGGAATTCCCGGGCTCTCCTCGAGGGCTTGCCGGATGAGATTTTCGGAGATAGTGAAGCCCTGGGCTTCGATGAGCGCACCGCGCACCACGTTCTCCAGCTGGCGGACGTTGCCCGGCCAATCGTGTTCTTCCAGCACCTTGAGGGCCGACTTGTGCAGCGAAGGTGATTCCAGTGAGAATTCCGCGGCGTAACGCGCCAGGAAATAGTGCGCCAGCAGGGGAATATCTTCCCGGCGCTCCCGCAGGGGCGGGATCTCGATGACGGACGCGTTGAGGCGGTAATAAAGATCTTCGCGGAATTCCCCCGCGGCCACCATTTCTTCGAGGTTCTGGTGCGTGGCGCTGATCACCCGGACATCGACCGGGATCTCCTCCTTGGAGCCGACACGGCAGATGACTTTCTCCTGGAGGACGCGGAGGAGTTTGACCTGGGTTTCCGGGGGCAGGTCGCCGATTTCGTCGAGAAAGAGCGTGCCCCCGTCCGCCTGTTCGAAGCGTCCGATGCGCCGCGCCACCGCGTTGGTAAAAGCCCCCCGTTCGTGTCCGAAAAGTTCGCTCTCGATGAGGTTGGCGGGGATCGCGGCGCAATTGATCGCTACGAAAGGTTTTCCGGTCCGGTCGCTGTGCTGGTAAATCGCGCGCGCAATCAATTCTTTTCCCGTGCCCGTCTCCCCTTTGATGAGCACGGTGACGGGTTTTTCCGCCACTCGGCCGACGTCTTTGAATACTTCCTGCATCCTGCGGCTCTTGCCGATAATGGCATCTCCTTCCAGCGTTTCCTCGCCAAAGGAAACCGGCTTGGCCGTCAACCGGCTGCAGGCGATCGCTTTTTCGAGAACCTCGAGCAGGTCGGGCATCTCGAACGGCTTGATGAGATAATCGAAGGCGCCCTTCTTTACGGCTTCGATCGCCCGATCCGCGGTGCTGAAGGCCGTCATCATGATGACCGGCAGCTTCGGCTTGATCTTCCGGACGCTTTCCAGAACTTCCATCCCTCCCATCACCGGCATCCTGAAATCCGTCAGCACCACGTCGAAGTCCTCATTCTCGAGGAGGTCAAGCGCGTAATCCCCGTCCTCTGCCGTCACCACTTCGTGGCCCTTCGCGTTGAGCACCTCGCCCACCGACTCGGCGATCGCCTTGTCGTCTTCGACCAATAAAATCCTGCCGTTTTTTTGCGCCATGTCAGTTGGGTTTCGGCAGATCGATGAAGAAGGCCGTTCCCTTTCCCCCTGCGGAAGTGAATGTCAATTCGCCGCCATGCCGCTCCACGATATTCCGGGCGATGGGCAAACCCAGCCCGGTGCCCGCCGGTTTCCTGCTGAAGAACGGCTCGAAGATCCGCTCCTGCACCTCAGCCGGCATCCCGTTCCCGTTATCCCTCACCGAAATTCGCGCTTGGCCGTCGGCAGCCTCGGCGGCGACTTCGACCGAGCCGCGGCCGCCGCCCTCGCGGCCGCCGCAGGCGTCCGCCGCATTATGGATGAGATTGAGCAAGACCTGGGTCATCTGTTCCTGGTCCATGAGGACGCTCACATCATTGGGAGAATCCACGGTCAACGCAATGCCTCGCTCCTCCATTTCCTCCTGCACGAGCGCCTCGATTCCCGAAAGAAACCCGGACAGGTCCACCTCGTTGCGATTCGGTTCCGACGGCCGGGCGAAATCGAGAAAGTCGCGCACGATTCGTTCCAGCCTCCGCATCTCGCCGTCGATGACGTCCGCCTGCTTTGCCGCCGGCGATTCCTTTTCCACGAGTTCTTTGAGCGCAAAGACACGCGCCTTGATGGCGGTGATCGGATTGCGGATCTCGTGGGCGATTCCCGATGCGAGGGTTCCCACGGTGGCGAGCTGCTCTTTCTCGACGGCCACTTTCCGGGCTGAAGTCAGCTCGGAGTGCAGCGGCCTGAGAAAGGCGAGGTAAGCCAGCCACGTGATTGCCGCCACGAAAAGAATCAGGATCGTCACCGCAACGAGAATCAGCCGTTGCAGCGCATTCGCCGAGAGCCGGTATTCGTCCAGCTGCGAACGAAACGCCGCCCGGCGGGCTTCCGAGAGTTCGTTCGTCAACTCCACGATCACATCGAGCTGGCCTTTGATCCGCTCGATTCGTTCCACGGAAAGCTCCGCGCTCTCCCGCCGGTCGCGTCCGTCGATGAGCGCGTTCGCTTCCTCGAAATACACCGTCACTTCGACCTCGATTTTCGCCAGAATCGCCGCTTCCGGTTCCCCTTCGATCGCGTCCTTGTGCGCCCGGATAAACTCGCGAATCTCCTTCTCATAATTACCGAACCGGGTCTTGTAAGTTTCCGCCCCGGTGACCTGGTAGCGGAGCATGACCGCGCTGAGGCGATAGACCTGGGCCCGCATGCGTGCCGCCATTCGAAAGCTCTTCAGTTCGAGATCGTCGGACGCCTGCTCGATGGCGTCGATTCGCCCGATGGCAGTCGATGCCAGCCACGCGGCCACCGCGATGGCAAGCGCCATCGCCCCGACGAGAGCGAAGAAGCAGCGTTTCAGGGATCCGGTCGTCATGGCGTCTCTACCCGCACACTTTGTTAGCCCACCTTACAAAGAACAAGGCCAAGTCCCGGGATTCAGGCCTTTGGCGGGCCCGGCCGATGAGTCTCAATACTCTGAAAATCAATGAGTTGTGATGTGAGGGCACTTCCTTGGCACGCTTCCGGCTTGAAAAGGAACTGCCGTGGAAGCCCATGCGGACCACCGGGTTATGGAAAACCAAACTACCTGCGAAGGGAATGAATCAGGCATGTGAACCTCTGCTTCTGATCGTCGATGACGACGCCGTCCTGCGGGAAAGCCTCCAGGTCGTCCTCCAAATGAGCGGGTACCGGGTGGAACTTGCCAACGATGCCGAAGAAGCCCTCGCCCGGCTCCAAATGATTCATCCTGATCTT
>JAHEJT010000159.1 GCA_024638765.1 Verrucomicrobiales bacterium | reverse complement strand
AGGCGAATGGGAAGACGTGGTGTTGTTGTCCCTCGACGGCACTCCCACCGGGCCCACCCTGGAACTCGGCCGGGTCCAGCACACCGGCGCGCTGTCCATCGGGCAGAGTTACACCGCGAGCATGACCTTCGACCTGTCCCCGGCCGCGGCGGGCAGCCTCATCATCGTGGACACCGGCTCCGGCGTCTTCGAGGGCACGCTCAAGGACAACAACCGAAACTCCGCGCCGACGCTGGTTACAAACGACCCGGCCGATTTCACCGTGACTGCGGTGGTGACGCAGCCCGTGAACTTCTCCGGGGAAAAGACGCTCGTGGAATGGACCGTGCTCAACCAGGGCGGCGCCGTCTGGGAAGGCACCCGATTCTGGCGCGACCGCGTGTATTTCTCTGCCGATCCCACCTTTATCGCCGGTCGGGCGACGTTGCTCGGCGACGTCACGTTCAGTCACGAAGACCTCGAGGGCGGGCTCGGCGCCGGCGAGAGTTACACCGCGAGCAAGGAATTCACCTTGCCGCGCGGCATCGAGGGCGACTTCTACATCTACGTCTACCCCAACATCCTGGGCGAGGACGCCGATGCCACCGGGTCCAACGACGGCAGCCTCAACAAATTCGAGAGTCGCGCGTTCGAAATCCAGGGCAACAACCTCGGCGGCGCGCCGATCCCGGTGACCTATGCCGAACCAGACCTGGTGGTCAGCAATGTGGTGGTCGATCCCGCGCCCACGGCGGGCACGACCGTGTCCGTGTCCTGGACCGTGACCAACGCGGGGACGCGCGAGACGCGCGAGTCGGGCTGGTTCGATACGATATATCTCTCCATGGACCCGTCGCTGGATGATGGCGACCAATTCCTGGGCCGGGCAGGGCGATTTGGAACCCTGGACACGGACGCCGAATACACGCGCATGCTCGACGTGGATCTTCCCGATGACATCGAAGGCCAGTATTACCTGCTGGTGGTGACCGATTCGAACCGGCTCGGGAACGCCCCGCCGCGCGATCCCGGGTTGTTCGTGGAATTCCGGGTGGACCCCGTCTCCGCGCGCGTGCCGGAGTTCCTGGATGAAGGCAATAATCTCACGGTGGCCGCCATCGACGTGCAGCCCGCGATGCCCCCCGATCTCCAGGTGACCCTGGTGGACATCCCGGAGCGGGTCTTCGCCGGCCAGGACTTTGATATCACTTACACCGTCATCAACGATGGGACCGGACCGACCTCCGACAAGACCCCGGCCTGGAATGATCTCATTTACCTGTCGCGCGACGAGTTCCTCGATCTCGCGGCGGATCGCTTCCTCGGCAGTGTCCGTCACACCGGCGTCCTGGGCGTGGGCGCGGATTACTCCGAAACCGTCACCCTGCGCGCCCCGACCAACCTGGCGCTGCCCGGCGACGCCACCAGCTTCTTCGTATTCGTGGTGACCGACCCGGTGCGCGCCGGCAGACCGGACGGCGAGGTCTTCGAAGGATCGCTGGAAAACAACAACGCCACTCCAAGCCCGGATCCGCTGATCGTCGAATCTCCGCCGCCGGCCGATCTCCAGGTGGTGGACATCGTGATCCCGGCTGCCGGTAAGGCCGGTGAAAGCGTCAGCATTGAGTGGACGGTGCGCAACGTCATGTCCGGTCTCGACGACAACCCTGCGCGGGGACGCTGGACCGATTCGGTGTATCTGTCGGCGGACGCGATCTGGGATATCAACGACCGCCTGATCGGGCGCGAGACTTACGTCGCGGACTTTGACGGCCTGGCGCCGGATGAAGAATACACGCTGACCCTCGACGCGCTGCTGCCCGCCGCCAAGCCGGGTGATTACCGCGTCATCGTCCGGACCGATATTTTCAACGAGGTATTCGAAGATGAAAACGAAGCCAACAACCGCACGCCCTCTGCGGGGACACTGGCCTTGAGTGTCGACGAGTTGCAATTGGGTGTGCCCTTCGATTCCACCCTGAGCACGGGCCAGGAGCGCATCTTTGAAGTGAACGTCGGGCTCGACGAAACGCTGTTGGTCTCGGTGACGTCGGACGCCGCAGATGCCGGCAACGAATTGTTCATCCGCTTTGGCGACGTGCCCACCGGCGCGGTGTTCGACGCGGGGTATGTGGGGCCCCTGGCGCCGAATCAGCAGGTGGCCATCGCCACCACCCAGCCGGGGACTTATTATGTCCTGCTGCGCGGCCAGTCCGAACCCGCCGATGACACGCCGGTCACTCTGCTGGCGCGGGTGCTGCCCTTCCAGATCACCGACGTGGCCACGGATGTGGGCGGCGACGGGGCTTACGTGACAACCACCATCACCGGCGCGCAGTTCGATCCGGAAGCGCAGGTCAAACTGGTGCGGCCGGGCATCGCCGAGTTCGAGCCCGTCCAGGTCAACGTCGTCAACTCGACGAAAATCGTGGCGGTATTCGATTTCACCGGCGCGCCGCGCGGGCTTTACGACGTGGCAGTGATCAACCCCAACGGCGACGAGGCGATCGCGCCTTACCGATTCCTCGTCGAGCGGGCCATCGAGCCGGACGTGTCCATCGGGCTTGGCGGACCGCGCATCCTCGCCGTCGGCGATACCGGCTTTTACGGCGTCTCCGTCCAGAGCACTGGAAACCTCGACGTGCCCTTCACTTACTTCACGTTCGGCACGCCGGAGCTCGGACCCAACGACGCGGTCTTCGATCTGCCTTACGTGGTCTTTGAAAGCAACCTGCGCGGCGCGCCCGAGGGCGGCGATCTCGAAGACGTGCCCTTCGCCAGCCTGATCTCGCACGTGAACACCGGTCGCAACCCCGGTGAAGTCCTGGCGCCCGGATTTGTCTACGACCTGGCGACCGCGCAATTCACGGGACGTTCCTTCAGCCTGACGACCTATCCGGGCCTCCAGGACATTCTCGAAGAAAATCCGGCGGCCCTCGAAATCATTGGTGACAACGACCTCGCCTTCCAGTTCCACATTGTGGGCGCGGCGACCTCGTTGACGCGGGCGGAATTCATCGCCTTCCAGACGGAACAGGCGCTGGATCTGCGCGACCAGATCCTGATGGATGCAGATGCGCCCGCCGCCCTGATCGTGCTGGCGGCGGATCCCGACGCGTGGGTGGGCCTTTACCTGGCGGCGCTCGAGGAGGCCGGCCTGTTGCGCCCGGATGGTGAAGCGCCGGCGGCACGGGAAGATTCCCAGGTCGTCAGCCTGATGAGTGTCCTGGCGACGGGAGTCCTCGCGGGGCCCGGCGGTGACTCCATCATCACCGACGGCAATCTCCTGGAATTCTTCGACCAGATCCGCGAATGGTATGGTCACGACGAGACGCTGCTCGGCACGCGCCCGGTGCCTTCTTTCGCGGGCTTCGACCTCGGCACCTCGCGGCAGACGCACTTCGAAGCCTTCGACATCTATGTGCCCTATGGCGAGGTGCTCCTCGATTTGCCCCGGGGCACGCCGATTCAACCGGTGAGTTTCGGGTCGTTCCTCGCGGGCGAGGCCGCAGGGGCCGGACAATTGGCGACGATCACCGGCCCATTCGGTTTCGGCGCCGAGCAGTTCGTGCCCTTTGGCGAACCGTTGCCTTACACCATCTTCTTCGAGAACGACGCCGCGGCGGATGATTACGTCGGCGAAGTGCGCATCGTGGTGCCGCTCGATGACGATGTCGATCCCAGCAGCTTCCGCTTGGGTGACCTCCAGATCGGCCCGGTGGCGGTCGACCTTCCGTCCTCGCGCGGGGCGTTCTCCGGTGAATTCGATTTCAGCGATTCACTGGGATTCGTGCTGCGCATCGTCGCCGGGCTCGATATCGCCAGCAACACCGCCACCTGGCTGCTGCAGGCCATCGATCCCGACACCGGGGAGGTCGTCACGGATCCCGGGGTCGGACTGTTGGCGCCCAACGACGCGGATGGAAACGGCACCGGTTTCATCAGTTACACCGTGGAAGCGCTGGGACCGCGCGGATTGAATCCGGGCGCGCCCACCGGGGCGACCATCGAGAGCAGCGCGAGGGTGCTCTTCAACACCGCGGCGCCGGAAGACACCAATATTCTCATCCACACCATCGATGCGGTCGCGCCTGTGACCACGCTGACCGCCACGCCGCTGGCGGCGGGCGGCGTGGATTTCGAACTGGGATGGGATGCCGTCGATGACGCGGGCGGCTCCGGCGTGAAGCACGTCACCCTCTATGCCGCCGAGAACGGCGGGATGTTCCGGATCGTGCTCTCGCAATCCGCGGAGACGAGTTTCCTCTTCGAAGGGAACCCCGGCAGCAGTTACGAATTTCTCGCTTTGGCCACCGACAACTCCGGCAACCGGGAGTTGCCCGAGTTCGGCCTCAGCGTGCCGGATGACGGCTCCGGCGCCAATCTCGGCGGCCTTCCGGACGTCGGTGACACCACGGTCTTCGATCTCGGTGATCCGCCCGAAGTGACCGAGCCCTCGACCAACCCGCTCTTCGTGGAAGCGCGCGATCAAATCCCCAACGTGCCGCCGTCGTCATTGCTCTCGGAGTTCGACACCGTAATTCGTCCCTTCAACGCGAACTCCTTCGCCACCGGCATCCCGGACAGTCTCGGGGGGATCGGCCCCATGGCCATCGCGGTCCTGTCCGACGGATCGGTGCTCGCCAGCGGCGGGATCAATCGCGGCGCCCTCTTCCGTTTCGGCGTCGGAGGAGGCGAAGCTGCCGACCCCATCGCAACCCTGCCGTTCCCAGTCTTCGACATGGCGGTGGCCGCCGATGGCAGCGTCTGGGCGACGACCGGCGGCGGACCCCTCGTCCAGCTCGACCCGGCCACCGGGGAAATTCTCGGTCAGTTCGGCGAAGGTCTCACGCAAAGCCTTGCGATCGCGCCGGACACCGGTCTCATCTACGTGTCTTCGAATCTCGGCATCGAGATCTTCGATCCGCAGACGCTGATCTTTACTCACTTCAGCGATCTGCGCGTCGGCAACATCGCCTTCCAGCCTGCGACCGCCACCGAGCCCGCCGTCCTCTGGGGCGCCACGTGGCCCGACCGCGGGGACGTGGTCCGCTTCAATAATCTCGGGGATCCCGAATTGATGCTGCGGCTGGACACACCGGTCGACTCTCTCGCCTTCGGAGAGGCGGGTTCACCGCTGGAAGGCCTGCTCTTTATCAGCAACAACCTCGCCGTCGCCGGCGCCGTCGGTGTGCCTGAGGGCGGCAACCTTGTCATGGTCGACCTGGTGACGCTGGACACCGTCGACATCGCCACGGGTGGCACGCGCGGCGACATCGTCAAGACGACACCCGAAGGGCGCATCCTGCTGAGCCAATCAAATCAGATCGACGTGCTCAGCCCCGCCCTGGCGCCGCAGGTGGTCTCCGTGAATCCGCCGGATCAATCGATTGTCATCCTGCCGCGCGGTTCGGTGTCGGTGACCTTCAGCCAGGACATGATCACCGGGGATCCCGCCGATCTCGACTCCGTGCTGAATCCGTCGAATTACGAGCTGCTGGGCGCGGGCACCGGGGCGCAGTCGATCGAACGGGTGATTTACAATGCGGCGACAAGGACCGCGACCCTCGTATTCAACGGATTGCCGGCGGACGACTACGAATTGATCGTGTCGCCCGGTATCTTCAGCACGAACGGGTTCAGTATCGGCTCCGAGTTCCGCGCGACCTTCACCGCGATTTCGTTCTTTGCGCCACTGGTGGATGTCGATTTTACGAACCCGCGTTCCGACCGGGGAGAAGGCACGGTTTCTTACGATGTCGTCATCACCAATCTCACCAGCTTCACGCTGCAGCTGCCCGTGCTCCTCGGCATCATTCCCTCCGCCGAATTCGAGGGACAGCCGCTGGACCTGATTGAAGACGATCTTTTTGAAGACGGCGTCGGCGGCACGGTGTTCCTGCTCGATCTTGGCGACGCCCTTCCCGACGGACTGCTGGGGCCGGGAGAATCCTCCCTCGTGGAGACGGTCACCTTTACGGATCCGGACGGGCAACGCGTGGCCGTCGAGCACTCGGTCTTTGCCTTCCCGTTCCCGAATGAGCCGCCCGTGTTCACCTCCGATCCGGTGACGGATGCAGTGGCGGATGACGTGACACCTTACCAATACCAGGCCGTGGCCACCGATCCGGACGGCGACGACGGCGCCCTCTTTTACCTGCTGCTCACCGGACCGGCCGGCATGACGATCGATCCCGCGACGGGACTGATCGACTGGTCGCCCACCGCCGACAGTCCCTCTGAAGCCGGCGTGGTGTTGCGCGTGTTCGACGCGCGCGGCGGCACCGCCACCCAGACATTCACAATCGCCGTGGCAGGAGGCAACCAGGCCCCGGTGATTGATCCGCTGCCCGTGGAAATTGCCGGCACCGAGGGCGTGCTGCTCGAAGTGCCGGTCGGCGCGGTCGATCCCGACGGCGACATGGTTTTTCTGTATGCCGACAATCTCCCGCCGGGGGCGGTTTACGACACCGCGCGGCAGACACTGGTGTGGCTGCCCGATGGCGATGACGCCGGCACCTATCCCCAGGTGACATTCTACGCCAGTGACGGCCTGCGGGAGGTAAGCGTGACGACGACCATTCTCATTGCGCCCGCCAACCAGGCGCCGAATTTTGTCGCGCCCGCCGACCGGACGCTGCGCCAGGGGGATCCCGTGGAGATTCGCGTGCAGGCGACGGATCCGGACGGCGACGCGATCACGTACACTGGTGTCTCGCTTCCGCCGGGAGCTATTCTCGATCCCAACACGGGGCTCTTTGAATGGACTCCGGCCTTCATTCACGTCGGCGAGTTCGAGGTCATCATCTCCGCGAGTGATGGCGAATTATCCACGACCCGGACGACGACACTGACGGTGCTCAACGTCAACGGCGCGCCAGAATTCGATCCGCTGGGAGAGTTCGTCATTCAGGAAGGCCAGTTCTTCGAACTCAGCTTCTTCGCCTTTGATCCCGATAATCCGGACTATCTCGCGCCGGAGCGGCTCAGTGACGGGTCCCTGGTGCCGGTGGTGGACCTGCCCCCGACGGTAACTTACAGCTTCCTGAACCTGCCTGGCGCGCCGGGCAACGAGTCGGCCTTCGACACCGACACTGCGCTCTTCTCGTGGATGCCTAATTTCAATAGTGCGGGTGAATACACGTTCACGATCACGGCGACCGACGACGGGGACGGGACGGGCATGCCCATCGCAGTCGAAGCCACCGTGACGCTGATTGTGCTCAACACCAATCGTTCCCCGCAGATCACGCCCGTCGGCAACCAGGACTTGATGCGCGGGGACGACGTCACTCTCCCGGTCAACGTGGTCGATCCCGACGGCAACGACGTCACCATCCAGTTGATCAACAATGTGCCGGGATTCCCGCTGCCCGACTTCGTCCAGTTCACCGACAACGGAAACGGCACCGGCGAGATCCGGCTGATGCCGGGCTTCGGAGACCGCGACGATTACACTCTGACCCTCATCGCCACCGATGACGGGGACGGGACCTCCACCATCGAGATGGATGAGCACACTTTTGTGGTCTCCGTGGATTCGCCGAACGAACCGCCGGTGATGGCGTTCATCGGTGATAAGGTCGCAGTGGTCGACCAGTTGATCGCATTTGAAGTCGTCGTTTCCGATTTGGATGAGGACGCTTTGACCTTCGACACGGTGGGACTTCCGGCGGGAGCCAGTTTGACGCCCACCGGAACTTACGGGCGTGCGTTGTTCGAATGGACGCCGGTCGCGGGTGATCTCGGCGGCTCGCCTTTCGCGGTGACTTTCCGGGTAAGCGACAGCGGGAATGGCGGCGCCGGGCCCGTCCTCATGGACGAGGAAACCGTCTCCATCACGGTGCGCGCCACCAATGAAGCGCCGGTGCTCGCGCCGGTGGGAGACCGCATGGTGACCGAGAACGGGACGCTCACTATTAACCTGAGCGCGACCGATAACGATGGCGACACGGTGACATACTCCGCCGCGAATCTTCCCGCGGGAGCGGACTTCGATCCGGCGGCCGGTGTCCTGACGTGGACCCCGAATCTCTTCGACGCCGGTGTTTACGGCGGAATCATTCTGGCCGCCACCGACGGTTCGGGCGTGAGCACCGAGATCATCACGATCACCGTGGACAATGACGATCAGCCGCCGGTGCTGGCGCCGCTCCCGGCGCAGTCGGGCCGCGAGGATGCGGAGATCTTCTTTGTCGTCGCGGCGGGCGATGTCGACGGCGGGCCGCTCAATTACAGCGCCCTCGGCTTGCCGGACGGCGCCGTCTTTGACGCAGAGGATCGCGAGTTCCGCTGGACGCCGGGCTTCGAACAGGCGGGCGAACATATTGTCACCATTCGCGTCGAAGATGCCACCGGCCTGATCGACGAGATCGATGTGACTATCCGCGTGGGCAACGTCAATCGCGCGCCCGGCATCGATGTGTCCAGCCGTGCCGTCGAGTTGGGCGAGCAACTGAACTTCTTTGTCAGCGGCAGCGATCCGGACCTCGGCACGACCTTGACCTTCACCGCTAACGGATTGCCGGAGGGCGCGACTCTCGATCCCGGCACCGGCGAGTTCGACTGGACCCCGGGTCCGGGGCAGGCGGGCGAGTTCATCGTGGTCTTCAACGTATCCGACGGGGAGGCCGGCACCAGCCGGGCGGTCCTCATCCTTGCGGACGTGGAAATCGACCCGCCGGCGGTGACCATCATCGTGACGCCCGGCTTCCCGGCGGTGCCCGGGCAGAGTGTTTCCTTGCGGATCTTGGGCGACAGCGTGTCGCGCATCGTGGGGCGCACCTTGACCGTGGACGGCGAGGTGATAACCCTGGATGCAGACGGGCGGGCCACCTTCGTGCCGTCCGCGGCCGGCCGTTTCGAGCTTTTCGCCACTGCGACCGACGAAGACGGCCGCGTGGGAATGCAATCCGGCACGATCAAAGTCCGCGATCCCGCCGACCTCGACGCGCCCATCGTTTCCATCGATTCTCCCCTGGATGGCGCGGTCCTCTCCGGCGCCATGGACATTGTCTCGACCATCGAGGACGCGAATCTCGATGAATGGACGCTCGAGATTGCGCCCCTGGGTTCGGATCAGTTCGTGCGGATCGCGGGCGGAAACGATCCTGTGGATGCCGCGGTCCTGGGAGTCTTCGATCCCTCGGGGCTCTCCAACGGTGTGTATGTGCTGCGGCTAACCGCCGTCGACATCAGCGCGCGGAAGCGGACGGACGAAGTCATCGTCGAAGCGAGCAGCGCGCTCAAGTCGGCTCAGCTGGTGCGCAGCGAGACCGATCTCACCATCGATCTGGACGGGGTCTCGGTCGATCTCGTCCGGACCTACGACTCCCTGCAACGCGACGTCTCCGGCGACTTCGGATTCGGCTGGCGTTTTGCGAATCGCGAGGTCGGCATTCAGACCAATGTCCAACCGTCCGGCAGCGAGGCCATCGGGCTGTTTAATCCTTTCCGGGACGACACCCGGCTTTACCTGACGCTGCCGGATGACGCGGGCGCGAGCCGCCGCGTGGGCTTCAGCTTTACACCCGGCATGCAAACCATCGACGGGCTCGAAATTTATACTCCCACGTGGACCGCGGATGATGGCGGCCACGGGTTCACCCTGGATTCCGTCGATCGCCAATTGATTCTGGTGAATGATCGCTTCTTCGATCTGCAATCGGCCTTGCCTTATAACCCGGCCGGGATGGCTTTTGGCCGGCCGGAATACACGCTCACGGCCGGGGACGGGACGGTTTACGAGATGACGACCGCCGAAGGCGTCATCGCCACCGTTTCTTCAGGCGGCGCACGCGTCATTTACAGCGGGAGCGGCATCACGGGGCCGGGCGGATCCGTCGTCAACCTGATCGCCGGTGAAAATGGCGGCATCGCGCAGGCGGGGACGCCCGACGGCGGCACCCTGGTCTATCAGTACGACGCCGCCGGCAATCTCATTGGCGCGCGCAACATCCAGACCGGTCGGACGGCGCGCTACGCCTACGACTCCGTCGACACGCATCTGCTGACGGTGGCTTCGGTGACCGACGGCAGCAGCGCCGCCTACGATTACATCGGCGGCACGCCGCAAGCCGAGCCCATCGTTTCCGATCTCGGCAGCAGTGGTCAGTTCTCGGGGGTTGCGACGACGGGCGATCTCGCGGCGGGAGAAACGGACCGCTTCACCTTCAGCCTGCGCGGCAGCGAGCTGGCCACCGCCAGCCGTGGCTTCGTCCTGCTGGGTATCAATGTGGCACGCGACGGCGGTGCGCTGATGCCGGGACTGCCCGCCCTTGCCGGGTTCACTCCGCTGGCGACCGGCATGGACGCGGACAGCGCCTTCGCCCTCTACGCGGTCGACGCGCCCGGACTGCAACTCGTCACTATCCCGGGCGCAGACGGCGCCACCGCGGGTGATTACACCTTTGAAGTCTATATTGCCGGGGACGCCAATCGCGACGGGCTCCTCGACGGCGCTGATTCCACGCTCATCGTGGGCGCGCTGGGCAGCAGCGAAGGCCAGCCCGGGTTCATTCCCGAAGCCGACGGCAACGGGGACGGCGTCATCGACGCCGCCGACGTGCAGATCGCCGGAAGCAATTTTGGTTTTGTCGCCAACCTGCCGCCCACAGCTTCCGACGGCAACGTCATGACCCATACCGACCTCGAAGTGCACGTGGCGCTCGACGATTTCGCGAGCGATCCCGAAGGTGACACGGTGTTCTTCCGCGTCCTCGGTGCGACCAACGGCGACGCCAAGCTCTCTGCGGATGGCCGCAGCGCGATCTTCACGCCGGCCCCAGGATTCGACGGCGCGGGAGATTTCATGTTCATCGCCGACGACGGCTTCGGCACATCCGGAACCGCGACTATCTCGGTGGACATCAGCGGCGCGCCGCTACTGGCGATCGACATCGTCAATCGCAACCCGCGGCTCCAGGCGGGCGACCGTGTCGACCTCGTGGTGCTCGGTGATTTTGCCGACCAGGAAGACGTGCCGCTCTTCGGTTCCTACGTGAGTTTCCTTTCCACGGATCCGGCGTCCGCGGCGGTTTCCGCCAACGGCCGGGTCTCGGCGCTCGCCGACGGGTTCGGCGCGCTGATCGTGGAACGGGGGGGCATCCGGGCCGCCACGGCGTTCGGCGTCGGCGATCCCGTGGATGCCGACGACCTGCTGCTCGACGAGTTCGGTCTCCAGATCCAGCGTGGGGCGGTGAGTCTTCCGGACGGCGGCGCGGCGCAGCAGCTCCTGGTGACGCATCCCGACGGCACCGATCTCACCACGGCGGTGACGGGCACGCTTTACTTCGGCGGAAACGATGCCGTGGTCAGCGCCGGCGCCGACGGACTGGTCACCAGCGGGGTCGAAGGGGAGACCGTGGTGACGATTCTTTACCGGTTCGCCGAGTTGCTGGTTCCGGTCAAAGTCCTGGATCCCGCGACGCCTCCGGCGGTGATCGGAACCGAGGGCGGCGTGATCGAGGCAGCCGACGGATCCATCGTGGCGATTCCAGATGGCGCGGTGGAAGCGGACACCAGCATTAATATCACGCCGCTGGTGGAAGGTGACCTGCCCTATCCGCTGGTGCCGGATCACCAATTCGTCGCGGCGTTCGAACTCGACCTCGGAAGCGCGGAGCTGTTGCGCGCGGCGCAGTTATCCATCCCGGTGACCGGATTCCCGGCGGGGACGGAAGTCATCTTCCAGCGGGCCGGCACGGTGCCCGACGCGGCGGGCACG
>JAHEJT010000158.1 GCA_024638765.1 Verrucomicrobiales bacterium | reverse complement strand
CGCCGGGCTCAAGACGATTCGCGAGCAGTTGACCAAGTATCAAGGCATGCTCAAGGAAAAGTAGCGGCGGCTTCCAGCCGCCGGATTAGTATGGAATGGCGGCAGGATGCCGCCACTACTTCTGATTCCCATTTTCAATCAACCACAACCAAAAGTAAACTCATGCGCTCTATTCCTATCTCCACCATCTCCACTCTCTGTCTTCTGCTCGCCCTGGCATCCGCCGGATTATCGGGGTGCGCGGCCATCGGCGAATCTTCGGCGAGCAGCGCCTCCATCTCTTCGATCTCGGCATCCAGTTCGGCAAGTGCCGCCGCCGCCCCGGCCGATATCGCCTACGTGAACGACGTCCGGTCCGCGACGGCTGCCGCCGTCGAGTCCGGCGCTTCCGCCTCGGAAATCCTGCGCTCCATCAGCCGGGCCGCCGCCAATCACGGGGTCACCGACTGGGAAGCCCACGAGTCCACTTATTTTGTCGTGGGCGAAGGATTGCGCCTCGGCGGAGCCGATGCGGACAGGGCCGCCACCGTCGCGGCCGCACTGACCGGTGGCAACAGGGAAGCCGCGCAGATTCTGCTCAACGGATACCACGCTTAGCGCAGTGTAACATATGAAAATGGACCCCGGCGTGTTGACTTGGAGGGCGACGCTTCGTCGTCGCCGCGGTCATGACACTGCTTTGCGCGTGAGCGCTCCCAAATGGCGGAGCGAGACCGCAGAGCCCGCGGAACGCGGGATAAAGCATGACCCTCCATTTGGCGCTCCCTTTCATCTGTCACACTGCGCTAGATAACCTTGCTAAAAAATGCGGCGAATCCGTTACCGGCTGATTCGGTATCTTTGTGTCGCCGGGGTTTGCGCCTTTGGTCAGGGCGCGGCATCGCCTTCGGCACTCGCTTCCGATAGATCCGCGTCCGGCCCTCGCGAACTCCAATTCGTTTACGTCGCCGCCAACACCGGCGGTTCCAGCGGCGGGCACTCGGTCCTGCGCGTGGGGGATGACGTCTATCATTACCAGGCCGAATCCGACCTGCTCCTGCTGCTGCGTCGCGAACCGTGGTCCTATTTTCATCGGCGTTACCGGTTGCTCGATAACCGCGGCATGAAACTCTTGCGCCTCGATGTATCCGCCGACACCCGTGACAGCATCGAGGCACGCCTGGTCCGCCTCCTGGTTGTCCAGGACACGCACATTGACCGATTGCAGTCCCTGGAGTGCGAAACGCAGTGGCTTTCCTCGCTGGCCGGCGACGGTCCGCCGCCATCCTTGCCGGGCACCGGGTTGTTCGACCCGGAGATACGGGACGCGCCCGGCGCTGCCAGACTGCAGCGTCTCGTCGCCGAAACATTTGGCCCCGAATTTCTTGCCCGGGAAATCGCCCGTCTCACGGATGCATTGCGCGCCAGTGCCATGGAGGTGAGCGATCCGGGGACCGTCCCGCCAGCGCCCGGTCAATTTCCCGTCGTCGGCGAGATCGCATCCGAGCGGCTGCAGGAACGCCTCATGCTGCGGGAAGCCCTGCGGTCCTTGTCTGAAGGTCGCGCTTTGGCGGCGGATGCGCTCGTGGTGCCGGACGGGCCGGGTCTCTCGCCGCGTGAACGCGCGCAACTCGAGCGATTCTCCGCGCACCTTGAATCGGCCGTGGTCCGCCTGCTGCGCTCGCCGCGGCCCGGCCGGGGCGCCCCCCTCCTGCTTGCCTTGGCCCGGTGCCAATCGGTGCGCCGATCGCTCGACGCGGGACAGTGGTTGCTGCTCGACGCGTCTCCGCCGGGGGCGGTGACGGTCTTCGATGAAGACGAAGTCCGGCGTCACCGCGATCTCCTGGAAGCACTGACGGCCCAAGCCGGGGAGGCCTGGGCGCACACCCGTGAATCCATGCCTCCGGAAGAAACCTTCGGGGAGGCGAATTATGCGCGGTTCGAGGAGTCGGCCTCGCGCTATGCGGAGTTGCGGAAAGCGGTCACGGAAGGCGTCGCCCTGCGCGGCCTGGGCCCCGGCCCGCTGGTGCCCTCGCGCGAAGGACGGGTCGCGGCGCCCGAAATGCAAGTCGACCCGGTGCTGCTGGAAAACGCGCGAGCCCTTTCCAGGCAGCACCGCGATTGGTATGCGAAAGCTGTCCGCCGAATTTACGGGTATGATCTGATCCGCCACAACTGCACCACGGAACTTCTCCGGGCAATCCGGTCCGCCTTTCCGGACGAAGCCGCTGCCATCGCCGCCTTGGGCGGCGCCATCGATCCCGCCGAGGGCGGCGACTTCATCCCGGGCGAAGTGTATCGCCGGATTCAAGAGCGATGGGCGGTGACGGGGCATCTTGAATTGCCCTCACACCGGAAGGGAAAAGTCGCATCCCTGGCCGCGGCCGCGCCCCGGGACTTCGTGCGGCTGCGCGAATCGAACACGCTCACCGCGACCGTTTACCCGGGCTCGGTCGATGACGACGCTTTTCTCTTCTTCGCGGACGGCAAGCGGGTGTTGCGTCCTTTTCAGGGGATCGCGAACCTGGGATACGGACTTGCCCACAGCGCGGCGGGCGCGGTGGCGTTGCCTGCCGACGGCGGCCGACGCACCTGGGCCGGTTTGCGGGGAGTTTTCTACAGTTTTCCGGAACTGGTCGGGATCAGTATTCGCAAGGGGCGCTACGATATTCTCCCGGCCGACACTCAGGAGGACCTGGCCGCCGAGTCCGACAATGCCGTCGTTTCGCTGACACCCCAGGACCGCTGAGGTCGATTGCCGTCACGATTTCCCGGACGAGTGCCAGCGCGCGACACGGACATGGCTGCTCCCCGCAGAACAGATTCTTAGCCACAAAAAGGCGCAAGAAGCTCAAAATCCAGAAGGGGAAGGAGAGATAATAGCACCAATCATTTCTTTGTGCTTCTTGTGCCTTTTCGCGGCTATCGAACTGGGGCGCTGGAACTGATCGACCTGCCGGTGGGACCACTTTTCTTCGCTCCTCGAGTTGCGAAGCGGCAGTCCGTGCTTTATGAAATGTGTCGATAACATAGTGGGAGCGCGGACGGCCTCGTCCGCTTTCAAAATAAATGCGGCCCTTATGGCCGCCACTTTCAAAGTGCGGGCAGGATCCGCCTTCGCCGAGGCTACGGAGGGACACGTGCCCGCGGTCCCATAGCGTTTTCGGTTTGCCTGCTCTTACTTCGTCGCCGGATACGCTTTCCCCTCCTTCACGGCGAGGGCCGCCTGCGTCAAATACCAGAGGGTGATCGCGGCGTCTTTCTTGCCGTGCTCGGTGGCGGGAATCTTCTCGTGCTGTTTCTGGAAATCGATGAGCGCCTTCTCGCGTCCGGCCCCGGTGTCCTCCACTTCGTACCCCAGTCCCTCGAGGATTTTCACCAGGCCGGGGCTGGTCTGCGGATCCATTCCGGACGGCGGCTTGGGAAGATTCTCGACCTCGATGGGCGCGGTCCACTTCCCGCCGCCGCCGGGCTGCTTCATGATCGTCAGGTAAGCCGAAGACGTGCCCACGAAGACGTCGAAGCGGTTGGCCCCCTTGATCCCGCCGCCCACGTCTGCGACCCAGAAGTACCCGTCCAGCACTTCTCCTTCCGGCGTCTTGAAGTCCTTCACGTCGGAAATGAAAATCCGCGAGCCGTAGGGATGGTATTTCTGATCCGCGGCCACGACCCGGTAAGGCGTCAATGGATTCATCTTGTTTCCCTTCCCGTGCCAGCCCTTGGGCAAGTCAATCCACTCGCCGACCTTGGCGATCGAGACGATGGTGGTGCCGCCGTCGGGTTCCTTGACGGCCACGGTGCCCTGCATGTTGGCCGACTTGGTATCGGTGTACGACAGCCGGTAAGTTTCATACTTGCCCTCCGTGGTTTTCACTTTGCCGGCGACGCCGCCGGACGAAGCCTTCGCGGGGTCGACCTCGGCGACGTAATAGAGGGTGAAACTGCCGGTGGCCTTGATTGGTTCGGCGGGTGCTGTGCCGATCAAGACGGAAAACGCGATCGCAATCCACGCGATGCCGGCGGGCGAATCAAGGTGCGTGTTTTTCATTCTCTCCACTTTTGCACCTAGATTAATCAATCGCAGGAAGCTGTCTATGGGACCAAGGTCCTACCCCTCTCCACCCGTGGGAAGCAGGGGGTGACCCATGTAAAATCCGATCGCATCGACGACCATGATCAGTCCCAGGATCAGAAACAGCGCCACGGCGATGCGACGGCCCCACGTCGAAAAAAAGCGGGCAATGCCCGCAAAGGCGCGGTCGGCGCGTTCCTGGCTGACCACCCGCAGGACGACGAGAAAAATGAGGACGGAGACCACCATCAGATTGTAGATTACGAGAATGATGAAGCAGGCGGGCGCGGAGAATGAAGATTTCATGACCTGGTTCCATGCCGCGAAGGTCGGAAGAATTCCGGGGCCCACGATCAGGTTGGTGGCCGCGCCAAGTCCGAACGCTCCGGCCGGACTGAAGCCTTTGGATGGTTTCTTGTCCTTTTTCTCCTGCGGAGGCCTGGTGAGTCGCCAGGCTGCGAAGAGAAGGAGCACTCCGATGATAAGACTGATGGTGTAATCGATCGATTCCGGGTTGGCGATGCGGTGGAGCGCTCCTCCGCCGGCGCTGGAAGCCATCTCCTCGAAGACGCGGCCGAAGCCGAGGACAAAGATCAGGCCCAGGATCATGTAGGCGGCGTAGGTGCCGGCCACGTACATGGCGCCGCACATGATGGGGCGGTTCTTGGCTCCCAGCAGCAGTGCCAGCATCGCCGGGCGCGCCGCCGAAGAGGCATCGATGGCGGCAAGCGGAACCAGGGATAGAATGAATCCGATCATAAATTAGAAGAGCCGCGTCCCGTGGCGGGCACACGCGGCTGGCTTTGCGGTGATTAAGCTTGGCAACTGCTGCCGCGCAGGGCGAGGAGGAAAGTAGATAAACGTGTTCATGGTTCACCCGGAAATTTCCCATCGATTGTGAAAAAAAAATCCCAACGGGATTTCGGATCCTAGCCCAGGGTTCGCAGAACCCTGGGTATATCGCGCAAATTGCCTTCAACCCCAACGGGGTTGCGGAAGGCGCCGCGCCTTGGACGGTGCGGCCGGGGCATGGCGGCACGCCGTTTACGCAACCGCCTTCAGGGTTGCCATGAATAATATGCATGATACCCAGGGCAGCCTGCGGCAACTCTGGGCTGGGATCCGGAACGCCTTTGGCGTTCCCCATCTTTTGCGGATCGTTTTGGGAAAGATCGCGATCGGGCTCGCGCCCAGAAGGTCTGCCGCTCATGAATCTCGTCGCGGCTCCAGTTCGCTCGGAATCCTCTCATCGATTGTGATCGGATCGGCCCTGGTTTGGGCATTTCGCATCGATGGCGAATCACAAATCCCAACGGGATTTTGGATCCTAGCCCAGACTGCTCTGCCGCGGGAGCGGCCCCTTGTTTGCGGAGCGACTTTGCAGGGTCCGCCGAAGGCGGACAATTCGCAGAACCCTGGGTATATCGCGCAAATCGCGTTCAACCCCAACGGGGTTGCGGAAGGCGCCGAGTGGTGGAGGAATCTCTCTTCAATCCCAAACGTATTTCTCGTCGTAATCGATCTCATGCTTCTGGAGGAACCGGCGGAACTCATCCTGGAACCCGACTTTGCGGTGATGTTCCTCCTGGTTCTTAATGTAATCGCCAACCTCGACCAACGCCGATTTGGAAACGGAGAAAGCGCCGTATCCCGATTGCCAATGGAATTTGGCGTATGCGCCGCCACGGTCTTGAATCCAATTCGTCGAGACCCGTTTGACTTCCTTCACGAATTCCGAAATGGGGATCGTCCGCGAGAGCGTGGTCAGCAAATGCACATGATCTGCAACGCCACCGATTTGAATCGGGAAACATTGCAATGATTTTGCCGTCCCAGACATGAAGGCATGGACATCCGAGCGTAATCCGGGTTCGGAGAGGAACGGATGACGGTCTTTGGTTGAAAAAATCGTGTGAATGTAAACTTGGGCGAGAGATTGGGGCATAACGGCGCCCAGATTACGCAACCGCCTTCGGGGTTGCCATGAATATTATGCATGATACCCAGGGTAGCCTGCGGCAACCCTGGGCTGGGATCCGGAACGCCTTTGGCGTTCTTGATCTTCCCGGCCTCTCGTAATCCGAAAAATTCGAGATCATGGGAGAACGCCAACGGCGTTCTGTAAACTAGCCCAGGGTTCGAAGAACCCTGGGGACACACACGCAAATTGGATCCAACCCCAACGGGGTTGCGGAATCGGTGCCGTATCCAGAGAACACCAAAGGTGTTCTGGATCCTAGCCCAGGGTTCGAAGAACCCTGGGTATATCGTGCAAATTGGCCTCAACCCCAACGGGGTTGCGGACTCGCCGCATGATCCAGGACGATTACCCCGCCGCGGAATCCGGCGTCTCCCCGCGAAACAGGCACTCGATCCGGACCGGGCCGATGTCGGCCAGGGCTTCCGCGCACCCCTTCGCCACCGCCGTCCGCGCTTCCTCGATCTCCGCGGCATCCACCGGTGCGACCGGTCTCAGGTAAACGGCGCCGAAACGGGACCGCCCGACCTTGACGAGGTCGGCATGCAGCAATTCGAGTTTGCCGCCCTCCAGGGCCGCGCGCGCCGCCGTGGAAAAACGTTCGGAGACGGTCGCCTCGTCCGGATCGCCCACCACCTCTTTCATGGCGCCGCGGAAAAGGGCGATCGGCTTCGGGATCATGCAGGCCGCCAGCGCCAGCACCACGATCGAATCCGAAACCGGCACCAGGAAATCCAGGGGCGTGTCCTTCAACGCGGCGATGACGACAAAGGCCGCACCGGCCGCCAGGCTGAGGACACCGTCGATGATGGCCCCGGTCCGCTCGGTCCGGAGCAGGTCGCTGCGTTTCTCCGTCTTCAGCCAGTGCCGCCGGTACCAGAGAGAAAGCCCGAAACAAATGACCGCCATCAGCGCCACGTATCCAATCACCCAGTCGAGTTTCACCGGGGGGATCTCGCCGCCCGACGCGTAGAGCACAATCTTGTCGATGGCCGTGAATGCCGCCACCAGGATAATGCCGATCAACACCAGGGCGCGGAACATCACGTAAACCGCCTCGTCGATTTCGTACCCGAAAGGCCGCATCGCGTCCGGGGCCCGGCTGATCCGCTGCGCGACCCGGGCCGCGAAGATCGCCGCCATGAAATTCACCGCCGAGAACAGCCCGTCCAGCATCAGGGCGCTGGCGTTGGAAAAGAGGGCCGCGCTGACCCCGGCCAACCCCATGAAGAGGTTGGCCCACTTGCCACGGCCGAGGGCGTGCTGCTCGATCTGGTGGTCGGGGGGCGGAGGCATGATTCACTTCAAGCTTTTCGCATCCACTGCCACTTTTCGAGCCTCACTTCGCCTTCTCGATATCCGGCAGCACCCAGCTGCGGTCGAGGAGGGCCTTCTTCGGCGAGTAGAAGCGGAAGTAGGGGAACCAGGCCTTGCCGGCCACGGTGGGGAGCCAGTTCTTCGCCGCATCGCCCTCCGGCTTTTTCGGTCCGATGTGCAATGTCACCGAGCCGTCCTTGTTCGCGTGCAAGTCCATGCGCGACGAGCGGTCGGCGATCTTCTGCTCGTTCACGATGAGGCAGCGGGTGTCGACATCGTAGATCGTCATCGACCAGAACGCCTCGGCCGGGGCGTTGGCGGGGACGTTGAGCACGTAGTTGGTGCCGCCGTCGAGCCAGTCGCCGTCCTTGTCTTTGTAGGTCGCCATGTAGACTTGGCCTTTGCCGGTTTTCTGTCCGTGCATGGCGACGTCGTTCGTGACCGCCTCGTAGAGCCACGCGGCGCGGCCATCGAGGGCGTCGTAGTGCTCGCGGCGCTGGTCGGGCGGGCAAACCGTCGCGAACTCCCACTTCGAACCGTCGACGTAGTGGGCGTCTGCCATGCGCTTCTCAAAGTCGTTCGCCTTGGCCATGGCCTCGCCGACCAGGGTGGCCTCGGTCAGGATTTTTTTCTGGCGTGCATCCGGTTTGAAGGGCTTGCCTTTCTCGATCCCAAGCGGGGCGAGCATGGCCATGAAGAAGCGGTCGCGCTCGTAAACCGGTTCGCGGTTGATGATGTCGGCGAGGCGTTCCCAGTAGATCATCCCGCGCGGCTGGGCGGCCAGCCACGGTTTGCCACCTGGGGTGGTGTAGCCCCGGGGCTTCGGGTTCTCGCGTTCCACATAGGGGTAGATCTCGATCTTCTCGAGGAGTTTCATCCGCGCGTCGCGCTCTTTCGGCATCAGGCGGATTCCCAGCAACAGGCTGTTGGTCGGCGATGGATGCACCTTGTATCCGGCAGCTTCGGCACCCTCAGGGGCCTTCTGCCCCGGACCGACGAAGAGGTATTTCCCCGGCTCGGTGACCTGGGTGATCCCGATCTGCCACATGTCGTGGGCGGCCCCGCGCACTTCGCCCTCGGGCATCACCGCCACCCACGGGCCGTCGCCCAGATCGATGAACGGCAGCGCGTAGGGCGTCGTCGCGTTGTAGGTCAGACCTCCGAGCTTGTCATCGTAGCTTTCGCACAGGACGATCTGACCGTTTTTCGCACCAAGGGTCTCGTTATGGGAATACTGCCACTGCGCCATCGACACGATCGGCAGCGCCCAGATATAAGCCTGGCAGGCGCGCTGGAAATCCATCTCGTCGTGGAGCTTCGTCACCGTTGCATCGGTCGGATAGCCGTTGGCAAAGTCGTGGGTGAAACTCAGGTCGCCGACCCGGGTTTTAATGGTTTCGGGTTCTGCGAACACCGCGGGTGCCGCGGCAAGGGTGGCGATAAGGCCGAGCGATAGTGTCTTCATTGTCTTCATTGTCTTCGTTGTTCTGATTGTTTTAGTGGCATGATGCACCTGTTGCGTTGGCCTCACTTGATCTTGACGATGTCATCTGGCCTCCACGTCTTATCGAAGTAGGCCTGACCGGGGCTGTAGAGGCGGATGACCACGAAATAGCCTTCGCCCTTGTTGGTGCCGATGTAGTTGGAAGCTGGCGCTCCCTCCGGCAGCTCCGGGCCGAAGTAGAGATCGATCGAGCCATCGTCATTGATTTTCGTTCCGCCCTGGGAACTGAGGGAGGGGATCAACTGCCCTGGCTTGTTCACCCCGGCGGCCGTCGGCGCGTCATACAGTGTCACCGCCCAGAAATTCTCGGCGGGGATGCCTTTCGGCAGGTGGAGCTTGTAGCTGGTCCCGCCCATGAGGAAATCGCCGTCGGCGTCTTTGAAGGTCAGCGGGTACTTGGAACCCTTGCCGACCATGTTGACCACCATGCCGGGGCTGCTGGAGTAGGCGAAACGGAAGAAGGCGTTGCGCGCATCGAGGTTCAGGAAGGTATCGCCTTCGAAGATCGGGCTGCCGCCGATGAAGGGTTCGTCGTATTGCCGGTCCTTGTAGCGCTTCGTCCCGGGCATGCGGCGCTCGTAGCGCTGCACTGATGCCATCTTCCAGGCCACGTCGGCGGCGCGGTTGAGGATTCCCTTCATCCGCGCGTCGGGTTTGAACGGTTCGCCTTTGACCATCCCGAGGGAGGCCATCATGCCGCGCATGGCGAAGTCCTCGCGGTCGGCCGGCTCGTAATCGATGAAATCCTTGAGGTTCTCGAAGTAGCTGATGTCCTGGGTGACCAGCATGTTGGACTTCTTTTCGGAGGCGTTGGGGAAGACCATCTTCGGGGCCGAAGCTTTCTTGCCCAGCGGATACACCTTGGTCTGCTCGATGATTTTGACGGCCTGATCGGTTTTGCCATCGACGAGGAAGCCGCGCCAGAACAGGAACACGCGATAGGTTTCCGAGGTGAAGGTGAAGTAGCCTTCGGGCGCCTCGCCCTTGTAGTCCGGTGGAAGCAGGAGGTACTTGCCGCCCGCGCCTTTGTCCGGCCCGACGAACCCCACGTCACAGAGCGGGCGATGCCAGAAGGTGCAGAACATGCCCTGCAACTTCGGCGGCACCTCGACCACCAGCGGCCCATCCTTCAGGTCCAGGTAGCTCATCGCGTAGACCACATCCGAATTCGGCGTGGTGACCCGGGTTCTGGTATTGAGACGGTCTTTCCAGATGGGCAGGATGTGATTGCCTTTGCCGAAAACCTCCTCGGATCCCAGACGCATGGCGTCGAGGTTCATCGCCGGCAGCGCCCAGAGGTAAACCTGCACAGCGCGTTGGAAATCGAGTTCGTCAAACAGCCGCGCGGAAACTCTCCTTGGTGGGGTAGCCACCGGGGAACTCAAGTGCGGTCAGTGGGTCTTGATTCTGTGCCTGCGCGACCGGCCCGAAGGCGAAGGCAGAAACGCAGGCAAGGCTGAGGCATCGTAGGTTTTTCATCGTGTTATTGATGGGTCTTGTTGTTGATGGGTTTTGTTTGGGCACTACTCGGCAACTTTTGCGAATTCGGTTTCCTCGATTTGTGGCAGCTTCCAGCTCTGGTCGAAGAACGGTTTGGTCGGCCCGTAGAAGCGGAAGTAGGGGAACCAGGCACGCCCGGGGACGGATTTGATCCAGTTGTCTTCCCAGCCCTGGGGGGCTTTCGGGCCGACGAAAATCGGTGTCGAGCCGTCAGCTCTCTGGCGGACGCCCTCGTGCTTGGAACCGCGCTCGGCCCGCTCCAGGTCGCTGGTAATCAGCCCGCGCGTGTCCACATCGTAGACTGTGATGGCCCAGAAGAGATCGACCGGCGGATTCGCGGGCACGTTGATCACATAGGAACGATCACCAGCCAGGGCACGACCTTTCGTATCCAGGAACATGCCGGCGTAGCCCATGCCACGTGCAGGCTTGGGGAAGCTCATCTTTTCCGAGGTGGTGCAAGCCTCGTACGAGTAGCGGGCACGCGGATCGAATCGATCGTAATGCTTCGTACGCTGGGTGTGCTCCATCGCGTCCCCAGGTTCGGAACCCTCGACACGCCCAAGAATCAGTCGCCAGCCATCGTCCCGCAGCACGCCAGGCAGACGCTCTCGAAAGACCATGTTTTTGGCCATCGCTTCGCCAACGAGGACCGAGTCGGCCAGAATCTTTTTCTGGCGATCGGTGGGTTTGAAAGTTTTGCCTTTTTCGATTCCCATTTCCTTGAGGAAATACATGAAGAAGCGATCGCGTTCTTCGACCGGTTCCTCCTGGAGGATCTGGTGTAGCAATTCCCAATACTTCATCCCGCGCGGCTGGTAATTCCTGCCGGGCTTGTTCGCTCCCGGAATGATCTGCGAGCGAGGCTCTTCGTCGTGATAGGCGATCTTGATGCTGCGCGCGATCTCGTCCCGATCTTCCGGCGCGGCATTGACTCGAATCAGCCACCAGATGTTGTTCGTCTTTGATTTGATGTAGGTGGCTCCCTCGATGTAGGGGATTTGGTCCTTTGGCGTGTCGGGACCGGTCAGAACATACGTGCCGCCTTTGCCCGCATTGGCGCCGAAGATGCCCAGATCCGCCAGCCCTCGTTCCCAGAAGTCGATCAGCAGGCCGATCAACGGCGCTTCGGGCATTTGAAGAATCGCCGCCTTTTTCTCGACGTTAGTCCAGCCGAACAGATAGGGGGTGGATTCGTTGGCGGTCAGGATCAGAGAACGCTCGTTGAACTTGGTCGCGTAGACCATCTGGTTCGGCTTCATGTCGTACTGGTCGAGATAGGCCTGCCGCCACTGGGCCTGACCCACAATTGGAAGCGCCCACAAATACGTCTGAACCGCACGATGGTAGTCCATTTCGTAGTAAAGCTTCTCGGACGTCTCCTCCGTGGGAATGCCGTGGTCGAACGTCAGTTCACCGATGTGGGTTTTCACCTTGTTCGGGAACTTATCTTCCTGTGCCTGCGCCTGTACGCCCCACGTTAAGACGCTGGCACAAAAAAAAGCGC
>JAHEJT010000027.1:27678-39689 GCA_024638765.1 Verrucomicrobiales bacterium | reverse complement strand
CCAATACCCGCCGTTATCCAGCTTGAGATACGCAGTCTGGTTCTCGTCGTCTTCGACCAGGTATTGACTAATATTTCGAATCAACATGTCCCGGCGCTGATCGTCACCCACTTCATCCAAGGTGATGCCGATAAGAGACTTGGCGTAGACCGAGAGCTGCGTGCGGTCGCGATAGAGAAAGTCGAGCATCTCTGCGTGCGGCTTATCGCAGCGCGCCAGCACCAATGCGACGAACGCGTCCAGGTTATCGGCATGCCTCTTGCCCTCCTTCTTGGTGCGCATCCACTTCTTGACGCGCGCCACCTCCTTGCGTTGGTATCCCTCCAGCCAGCCAACGCCCTTCTCGAGCACGCCCGGCACCAGGGCCACGCCGTTCTCTCGGGCCACCAGCATTCCACGCACCACCTGGGCGGTGGTATGCGGATAGGATTTTTCTCGATACCCGGAGAACCAGCCCCAGCCGCCATCGGCGTTCTGCATCGCCGTGAGCCGGTTGACGCCGGCCTTCACCATCTTTGCCACCTCGGCTTCGTCGAAGACCGGGTTCTTTTTCCACTTCGGCTTCCAATCGGCGGCGCGCGCTTTGTCATCGCCAATCTGCTGCGGATTGAGGTTGGTCCGTTTTTCGCGGATGTCTGCCAGGTCGAGGCCCATGTCCACCAACAACCGCTGGGTAATGACCGTGGGCAGAAAGCGGTTCAGCGTCTGCTCGGTGCAGCCATAGGGATAATCCGTGAGATACGGCAGCGCATCGACCATGGCCCCGGCGATCGTCGGCGAATACCGCACTTCCAATCGCGTCATTTCCGGGCGCCGGGCTTCCGGCACCGCAAACTTAAATCCCTCTTCGACGACTTCTTGTCCCCCGCCGGAGGCGGATCCGGGTGCAGCGTCACGCTGCCGGGGCCGTAGCAAGCCACTCCAGGATTCGGTCTTAAGAATCCCGTGCACGTAAACCGGGAACGACATCTCCATCCCGTCCGATTCTTCGTCGGTCAACGCTTTCATGCGGACGAGGGCGCGGCCTTCCTCCACGACCCGCACCCGCCAGTCGACACGCGCCTCGCCATCGGGTGCAATGTGGACCTGCTGCATCGCTTTCTCGCCATCCATCAGTGCGAGACCACCGCCTTCCAGTTCCAACTCGACCCGGGCGTCCTTGGCGGTATCGAGGTAATTATGCACGTTGGCCGTTAAAACCACTTCGTCGGTCTCCACGAAAAACCGCGGCGCCTGCAACCGGATGATGAGGTTCTTGTTGGTGAGCACTTCGGTCTCGCCCTGGCCCACCCGCGATCCGTGTCCCAAGGCCCAGGTTTTGATTTTCCAGGTGGTGAGATTCTCCGGCATCTTCAGCGAGACCTCCGCGAGACCTTCTTCGTCGGTCTCCAGTGCGCCGGCCCAGAACGCGAGATCCGCGAACTCCCTCCGGATCACGGGCTCGACGAGCACTTCCGCACCTCCAGCATCACCATCCTCGCGGTAAGCGCCCGCTTCATCGCGGTCCGCGAAGCTGTCTTCCTTCGATTCCGCCATCGCCATGGGCGCGGCCGCCCGGCTCTTGGCCAGCATTCTTCCTTCACCCGCCACCTGACCCGCGACACTGTCCCGGCCCAAGCTGAGTTCGTCCGCCACGGAATACCCGAAGGCTCCGAGAAAGCTCATGGCCTTTTCCTTGGGCCGCGTCTTGGTGCCGGTGACCCGGCTCAGGGTGTGCTGCGTGAAGGGCCGATGCGACCGCCGCCACTTCCAGAAGAACTCGCGGATCTCAGGGACGTTGGATCCCCCGGAAATGTACTCCAGCGCCTTGTCATAGATCGATACCACCGTGCTTCCCGTGAAAGGTTTGCCCTCGTGATCGGTGAGCCGGATTTCCACTTTGGCGTCTTCTCCGGGCCGGTAATCTTCCTTGGTCGGCAGGAGCTCGACGTCGAGCACCCGTTTTTCGGGCGGCACCACCACTTCGCGCGTCGCATCCACCACTTTGCCGTCGCTCACCGTAAATGCCTCCACAAAGAAGTTGGGCATGTCTTTCTTGGTGATCCCAATCTCATGCACCGCGCTTTTGCCATCGAGCCGCAAAACTTTGGGCGCGAGATAGACGCCGTTCACCGGCCGCACGAACAACAGCACCGTGCTGTCGCTGCGATCGGTGTTGACGAGCAATCGGACGGTATCTCCCGCCCGGTATTCGGACTTATCGGTGACCAGCTCGAGATCGTTGAAATGAAACTCGCGCCCGTCGAAATCGTCGCCTCGGACCACGAAGACATAACCACCCTCAATGGTGTGTCCCTCGGAGTCGGTCACCTTATAGGAAAGCCGATATTGCCCTTTCTCGCTGGCGGCGATCCGTTGCACCGCGCGGCCGTCTTCACCGGGGTCCAATTTCCAGGTCTCGACCTTGTTTTCCTTCGGCTTCTTACCGCCGCTGTAGGTGATTTTGAAAAGTGTCAGCTTCCCTTCACCCTGCACTGGTTTCTTATCAAGGGTCAGCGCCGCGAACTCCGCTTCGATGGTTTCGCCGACCCGGTAATACCCGCGATCCACCCAGGCATTCACCTTGAACGGCGCGCGCGCCACCAGCACCTGTCCCTTGCCGTAAATCGTGCGGCGCGATTCATCGACGACTTCCGCGGTAATTTCGTAGCGATGATCGCTGTCGCCGTGTATCTCCAGCGCCAGGGAAGTATCGATCCCGATCTGGACGCGCCCGTCGGCGCCGATCTCGACTTCGTTCTCCAGCACCACTTCCGGCGGATCCTGCCGCCGTGGATACCACCAGAAATACGGCTCCCGGCATCCCCACACCGACCACCCGGGATACCAATCGTAATCCACGCTGAACCACCAATACCCCTTTCCATAAAACCAGTCCCAGGGCCGCGCCGGATACCAGCGCGAATCGTGTTGCGTCCGGGTGACCTTGTATTTGACCCGGGCCGAGGTCACCGGCGCTCCGAAATAATATTTTGCTTCGATGGCCGCGGAAATCTCTTCGCCCAGCATGACGGGTTCGTCGGGCGCTTTTATCAGGACCTCGAACTCCGGTTTCTTGTATTCTTCCACACGAAACGTCCCCCCGGCGTGATGCCCTTGCCCGACGACCTGGCAGCGATACACTCCCAGGGTCGCGTCTTCCCCTAACTCCAGGCTCCACTCGAGCCCGCCGTATGCATCGGCCGTGATGGTTTTCTCGAGGACCTTTTCATTACGGGGATCGTGGACCCGCACCGTGAATTTGTTCCCCGCATAACGGCTTTCTTTCTCGTCCTTATCATAGCGCACATGCCGCACCCAGGCCTTGAAAAGGACTTCCTGCTCGGGACGATACACCGGCCGGTCGGTGATAAGATACGCGCGGGTAGCTTCGTACCCGTCCTCCGGGTAATGACTGGTGCCCCACACGGAATCGAAACCGAGAAAGGCATGCCTGCCACCGTCGGTCCGCGCCGTAACCAGCCACTGGTAAGATTCGCGCGTCTTGGGCGCCGGAAGCATCACTTGCCCGTCAGTATCGGTGTGCTCCGCGAAATTCTGCACCAGGACATCGAACTTCCGGAAGCGAAGGATCTGCTTGGCGTTATTGTAATGCCGCACCGTCCAGCCGAAGAACTCAAGGTTGGCGCCCGGGATGGGGGCGCCGGTGCGGGCGTCCCCCACGTAATAGTAAGTGCCGTCGCGCAGCCGCTTCTTCACGATCACCGTGTCCTGAAGCCAGACCACGATTTGACAGCGGTTGCCGTCGCGCATCCGCGCTTCCACGAAATAAGCGCCCGAATCTTTGAGAGGAGTCGTCACGTCGATGCGCCGGTCCCAGTGATTTTCCGCGGGGGAAAGTTGCTCTTCCCAGTCAGCGACTTTGCGCCCCAGGTATTTCGACTGATTCCGGGTGACCAGGTGATGACCGATGTCGTTGAGCATGATCTTCTGGTAATCGATGTCCCGGGGATTGCCCTTTAGATAATCTTTGATGTCGCCCAGCAGTTTCTCGACATCGATGGCATGCGCCGTAAAGCGCACGTTATCGCCGTTGCGAAACACGAATCCCAATTTCGCTTTCTCACCCGCCGGCTGGGTCAGCGTGTTGTCGAAGCGGCACCAATTCCCCACGATCTGCTTAAGCCGGTCGCGCTTGTAATCGGTGTTGGTTTTTCCGAAGCGCTCCAGGCTGGCTTCCCATTGTGCCGCGGCTTTGGGGTACTGTCTTCGATTGGAAAATATTTCCGCCAGCTGTTGAAGTGCGGAATCCGCATAGGAACCCGCACCCGGGTCCGCCGAGATCCGCTGGTAAATGCGGATAAAGTTGTGCTCTTTCGGCAGCTTGAAGCGTTTTACCCCGCTGGCCAGGCGCGCGATGGTTTCGCTTTCCTCCAGGGTGTGCAGAGCGTAAGTGGTGCCCTTCTTGTCCTTCTTTTCTTCTGTCGGACCGCGCCCCCACCCATAGCGGGACCACTGCCGCGCCATCGTCTGCACGCCGAATTGTTGCTGCAGAAATCCTGCGTACTGAGCGTCCAACGCCACCCGGCGCGAGGGCGATGTCCTCGCCGATTGTTCCAGCAGCCAACGCCAGCGCTCGCCGTCGCTGGCGGCGCTCTCCCAGGATTCCGGCACTTCATAAAATACCGGCCGGCCCTCCTCGTCCACCGGAGCCCCCTGTCCTTGTGAGTATCCATAATACTGGTTCCCCGGCTCGTAATCCGGTAACTCCTCGAGATCCGTCAGCACCTGCAATTTCCATGCGCCTCCCTGCTGCTGTGCGCTCAGGATCATGCGGGCGAATTCTTCATAAAGACTCGAGCTCAGATCTTCGGCACTCCCCTTGCGCATTACCTCGCCCATCAATTGCAGCGCCCGCACCCGGTCGCGTGTGAAGCACTGCACGTATTCGCCTCCACCACGATGGTGCCCCCGCTCGAACTCACCACCAACGAGGTACCCCCAGTGCGGTGCGCCCTGGAACAACTGGGCCGCGCTCCGCCAGAGAGAAAAGTTTTCCGGCTGACTCGCAAGCACTTCCTCGATCAGCGCATCCTGTTCCCCGACTCGCGCCAGATTCTGCAGGCAGTTGACGGCTCTCCGCAAATCGTCCGCGGACTGCACTCCCCGCGTCGCCGGATCATCCAGGAGCTTCCGGTAAGCCTCCAGCGCTTCGTTGTAATTACCCTGCTGCTGGAGTTTCCGGGCCTGGTCGCGGAGTTCCACCGCGCCCAGGATTTCCAGCGTTCCCGCCAGCAGCAGGCAAACTGCCACGGCCACGTCGCGTATTCGCATGGTCGTCTTCATTGGTTGTCTTCCGAGTGTGATCATAGCGGTTCGGACACCAAAAAGCGATGCCGCGTCTGCCCTATTCAGACGCGCCCGGCGCAGGTTTCTTAGAAATTGTGGGGAAATTCCCGCCACCCCCCCTGTCATCCCGAGCGGAGTCGAGGGATCCCACGGTTTCTTGGTAAGCAATCGCGTGACGCAACGCTCGGAGTCAACCCAGGCATTCACGGCTTTTCTGGGGACTAGAATGCCTTGGGCGGATTGAGAGATCCCTCGACTCCGCTCGGGATGACAAGCCTGGTGATGGTCGTGGCGCTAGCCGATCGATCTAGAGCGGGCGGGACGCCCGCGCTCCCATTCCCTAATCGACACCCCGATTAACCAATAACCAATCACTGATCAGCCCCTTCCCCCGGCCGAAACTCTCTCCGTCTCGGCTTGCGCAACGGTCGCCGTCCCCCGGCCGCCAGGCGCAAGCCGTCGAACGCCGCATCCGCCCCATCGACCTTGGCGTGATACACCATCTCCAGGAGATCCCCCAACCTGTCTTTCGGGAATCCTTTCACCTTGAAGTAATACAGGTATTCCGCGGGCAGATCGTAAATCGGGATGCCGTCGGGAGGAAAATGCTCGGGCCCGTATTTTCCAAAAGGCATGTGCGTCTCCCCGATCTCCTGGAGGACCTCCCTGAATTCTTCTTTGGAAAAGCCTGGGTCCATTCGCACAAGTCCTTCATCCCCTCAATCTGGGCCCACCGCCCGATTGGTCATCCCGAGTAAAGAATTTCACGATCCGACAGCGGAGTCGGAGCGCGGGCGTCTTGCCCGCTCTGGACTGGAATGCGGGCACGACGCCCGCGCTCCCATTCCCCAATCGAATCCCACCTCGCCCATAATTCAAGATCCCGCATCCAGTAACGCCTGGCCCCGCCCGGCTAGTCCATCAATGCCCACAGCATTCGCCGGCTCTTCGCATCCAACTCTTCTATTTCCGGAACCACGTATAAATCCTCGCTAATATCCTGTATCACCACGCCCCCGGTGTCGAGCACCCGCGGCCATGCGTCCAGCGGCGACAAGAATTTGCGCGCCCCGGAAGATGTTTCCACCTGCCATTCCCGCGACGAGGGACCTTCTGCCACCGAGAGAATCGCCGTGATCTCGATCGCAAATGTCTTTTCGTGGAGATGTTGCTCGAGCAGGCCCCGTGACCTCGCATCGAGATCGTCCAAGGACTCCACCAACGCGATTTCATTCCCCCCCACGACCTCCGCCAGCGAAATGAAAGCCGTGGGATGACTCAAGGGAAAGCAGGGATAAACCTGGACTTCCACCGCCTCACCGTCGCGCGCGCAAAGCAATCGGCCCCCGGGCGTTTCTCTTAAAGCTATTTCCATGTCACTCTCCACTACTCACTACTCACTACTCACTATTAACTATTAACTACTCACTACTCACTACTCACTCTTCCCCACGCTCCTCCTTCTGCAAATCGCTGAGTCGGCGGAATTCTCCATCCTCGCGCGCCAACAGTTCCCGGGGCGTGCCCATCTCCACCACTCTCCCTTCCGCCAACACCAGGATCCGGTCGGCGCTCTTCAGAGTCGAAAGCCGGTGCGCAATTGCGAGCGTCGTCCGCTCCCCCTTTTCAGCGTCAAGCACCTTCTGGATGCGGTGCTCGGTCTCGCTGTCGACGTTGCTCATCGCTTCGTCCAGGATGAGAATGCGCGGCCGTCCCAGGAGCGCCCGCGCGATCGCGACGCGCTGGCGTTCGCCCCCCGACAAGGTGTGCCCGCGTTCGCCCACTACCGTGTCGTAAGCCTGCGGCAACCGGCAAATAAAACCGTGCGCATCCGCGCCCCGCGCCGCCTCGATGACCCGGTCCAACCCGGCCTCCGGCTCGCCGTAGCGGATGTTCTCCAAAATGGTCCCGTAAAACAAAAACGGATCCTGTTCGACCAACCCGATCTGCCTGCGCACGGCGCCAATCTCGATCTCGCGCAAATCTTCCCCGTCGATGAGGACGCTGCCACCACCCGTGCGCGGATCGTAAAACCGCGCGATTAAATTCACCAGCGTGGTCTTCCCGGCCCCGGAAGCGCCGACGACCCCGATCGTTTCCCCCGGTTCGATCCGGAATGTTACTCCTTGCAGCACGGGGCGCACCTCATCGTACCCGAAATGGACATCTCGAAATTCAATCTCCCCGCGCAACGGCCCTAGTGCGGGGGCGCGCTTGCCCTCGGGCATGTCGCTCTGAGTGTCGATCATGTCAAAGACGCGGCGCGCGGAACTCAGAGCCTTATTCAACATGCGCGACATTTGACCGAACGACTCGATAGGCTGGAAGAACATCCCCATGAAGAGAAGAAACGCGATCAATGTCCCCACACTCAAGTGCGCCGGATGTGCGGGCTCGGAAAGCAGCCGGGGCAGCGCCATCCAGTAAATGGCGATGCTGATCCCGTGAATCGCCAGCATCAGCAGCGGCCAGAAACGGGTCCAACTCGCGTGCACCTGGTTGAAAGTCTCCAGCATGTCACGGTTGCGCTCTCCGAAGCGCCGGCGTTCCCGGTCTTCCTGGTGAAACGCCTTCACCACCCGGATGCCGGGGATGGTGTCCGCGAGCACGTCATTCAATCCCGCCCACTTGCGCCAGGCTCGCGTGTAATGACCCTGCATGTTCCGCCCATTGGCGATGATAGCCCAGACCATCAACGGGACCGGCGCCACCATCACGATCCCGAGCCTCCAGTCCATCATCACAAGGACCACGCTCAGGGAAAGCAAGGTGATCAGGGAAAGCGAAACCTCGACCACCCCATAAGCCATAAACTCCCAAATGCGATCCGTGTCGGCGCCCACCCGGCTTAATATCGAGCCGGTCTGATGTTTCGAAAAATAGCGCACGCTCAAACTCTGCACCCGGTCGTAAACTTCCCGGCGCATGTCGTGCGCCACATATTCGCCCAGGATCGCCATGACGTGCAATCGCACCCACAGGAAGAGGAGCCGCAGTAGAAAAGCCGCGGTAATGATTACCAATAGGAGCGCCGCCGCCGCCCACGCCTGCCCGTGCGACTCCGTCCCCGCCTGGAAGGGCCCGACAATTTCGTCCACGAGTTTTCCGGTGAGATAAGGAGGCGCCAGGCTGGCCAGCGCCAGGAGCACCGCCGCCGCCATTCCCAACGCCACCTGCGGCGCGTACGGTTTGAGATACCCCAACAATCTCCATACCACCGACATCTCGTCGCCCGCCACCGTGGCCTGCGCCCGCGCAATCGGGCCGGAGAGCCCATCGAGGTAAACCCCGTCGTCATCGTCAGGCACGGCCGTCGCTTCCCCGCCGATCCCGCGCGCGAGCACGAATTCGATGTTCCCCATGAGATCCCGCTGCCGGTGTGTGAACCGCAACTCGGCCAAGGGCGTCTCTCCTTCTCCGCCCAGCAAGCGCATCGTGGAGGCACTCAACCCCCTTTCGGTCCGCAGGCGGCGAATTGCCTCTCGCGCGATCACCCGCACCTCGCCTCCGGCCTCATCCGCAATCGCCACCGCTGTTTCACCGAGCGCCACCCAGGAACGATGCAGGCGCAAAGAAGCATCCAGGTCGGCCGGCGCGTAAAGTTGGATCGGCCGGCCTCCGAGAGCTTTCTCTATCCGCGTCCTCACCGCGGGAGGAATCGCCGGCGGTTCGCCAAGGTATCGCTCCACCATGACCCGCTCCGCCCCCCTGGAATCTTCCGGCACCATTCTCAAGCAGCGCTTTGGAGTGCGCCGGCTGGACGGCGCCTTGGATTATTAATCCACGTTGAACTTTTCGCTTCTCGCACCTTTCCTCCCCCGGATCCCGCCCACGCCAGGCTCCCTATCCAAAGCGGTGTCGAGCCACCGCACTCCAAATGAATGTTGTTTTTAGACGCCTGGTCGCACCCGGGTATTCAACCCCGATGTGACTTGCCCTGGCTGTCGCCGGTCGCGTGGCTCGGTCAATAGAGGAACAACTGCTCCGAATCAGAGAGCTTTCCCTCGCGAAATCTCACCCCTTCGTACTCGAGAAGCTTGATCTTCTCGGTGATCACCGCTCCCATCTCACGGCCTTTGAATCCGCCCATCGTCATGTCAGAGCGAATCACCCGGTGACAAGGCACTTCGGGTGCGAATGGATTTCGGCGCAGGGCCTGCCCCACCGCCCGGCTCGATCCGCAGCCGATTCTTTCCGCGACCTCCCGGTAAGTCGTGACCCGGCCCGGCGGAACCTCGCGCACCGCGTCGTATACGCGCATTTCAAACGCCGTGGGATCCCGATCCGTCTTTTCGATCAAATGCTTCATGGCAATTACCTGTCTATCACGTACCCCCACCGCCAGTCGACTCTCAATCTTCCACATCCTCCACCCGCCTCCCTTCTCCACCCGCCCCCTTTATGTCATCCCGAGCGAAGTCGAGGGATCTCACGTGCCAGGCTTCGGGTTCGATTTCCGAAGAAACGTGCGGGAGCACCGGCAGCCCTCGATCGTTGTCGGCCGGCAGAACGCGCCCCCAAAATTAGAGAGATCCCTCGACTCCGCTCGGGATGACAATCTTGCGTGGTGTTACACCCGTCGCCCCTCGCCCCCTTTTAACGAATAACCATTAACGCTCACTCCCGCCAACTAAACACCGTCTCCACCACCACGTCCGGATGCAGGCTGTGATGTACCGGGCATCCGTTGGCCGCGCCCTCCAGCAATCCTCTCTCCGCATGATCCGCCGGGAGAGGAATTTCAATCTTCACGACCAACCTGCCGATCCGCCGTGGCGCGTCCTGAGACATCTCTTTCTGCACCCGCGCTTTAGCTCCGGCCAATTCGATCCCTTTCTTCTGCGCCGCAATCCCCATGACCGTCAACATGCAGGTGCCCATCGAAACGGCGATAAGATCGGTGGGAGAAAACGCCTCCCCTCGCCCATGGTTGTCCACCGGCGCATCGGTGACCATGACATCACCGGATGGACCGTGCACCACGCGGCAATGCAGATCCCCTTCGTAATCCACTTTGACTTCAACCATGAGAAGGGCACACGAGAATTTTGGAGTGCGGTGGCTCGACACCGCTTTGGATAAAGTCAGTCGCGGACGAATCCCTGAATCAACTACTCGGATGCGATAGCCGCCAAGATCCAAAGCGCCGTCGAGCCGGCGCACTCCAAAGGGGCTACCCTGCCGGCGTTCTGTTTTCAATCAATTTCGTCCGTCGACACAAAGGCAAGGCCCCGGGAAGGCATCGTGATGCCGGAACCCCCGCAAACCACTTTTCAAGTGCCGCTTTTCGTGGGAAATTACCCGAGGTCAGTCAGAAAACGCGGAGTGGGGCCGGCATCCCGGCACGGCGATCCCACTGCCCAGGGGTCCCACTTCGACAATCGCAAATCGACAATCGCAAATCCTAAATATTGTTACGCCCCTCTGACCGGCGCATGTCCCTCCCGTTTCTCATCTCCCTTGGAGGCGTCCTCCTGCTGCTCTGCCTCGTCTCGGCTGCGGTCTCGGCCATCGAGACCGCGCTCCTCTGCCTCAAGGAACAACATATCTCCTCACTGGCGGGAGACGATCCCGCGCTTCTGGACTCAATAGAAAAATTCAGCAGCGATCCCCAACGCAACCTCAATAACGTGATCCTGGTGGGATCCGTCGCGCAGGTAAGCATCGCTGCGATCGTCCTCTTCTTCATCCAGAACGGTCCTCTTCCCGGAAACCTCTCACCATTCACGACGGGATGCATCGCGCTTGCGATCATTGTAACTCTCATCGAACTCCTCCCCACCCTCGTCGCCGTGGCCCGCCCGGACACGGTGTTCCGTTACACGGCCAAGCCCTTGCGCCGCATCAATCCGGTGCTCGAACCGGTGGCCGCATTTCTTGTGCGTCTCACCGATCGAGCCGCCGCCGCGCTGATTCCCGATTCGCTCGAGCCACGTTCCCACCTCATGGAAGATGAATTGGAAACCCTCATCGAATTGCGACGCGAGGAAGGGACTCTGCACCTCGGCGAGAGCGAGATGATTCACGAAATCCTTAAGCTCGGACATAAGACCGCGAAGGATTGCATGACGCCACGCGTCGATGCGGTCGTCATCTCCGGCGATCTCGCGCCGGAAGAAGCGGCTTCCTTTGTCCGCAGGCAACCGCATTGGTATGTGCCTGTCTATCGCCAATCACCCGATTCCATCGTGGGCATCCTCGACGTCCGCGGGTTCCTCCTCTCTGGCGAGCCCGATTACCGCATGTTCATCCGCCCTCCCGTGTTCGTACCGGAAACGATGATGGCACTGGATGTGTTCGAAGACTTTCTCAAGACGCCACATAGCCTCGTCATCGTGCTCGACGAGTTCGGCGGCCTCGAAGGCGTCCTCAGCCAGACCGATCTCATCGAAGAAATCATCGGCGACGCCGCCCCCCAGAACGATCAAGCCCAGGAAATCCAGGGCCTCGGGAAAAACCGTCTCCTCGTCGCCGGAAGCGCGCGACTCGATGAGATCGGGGAAATCCTCGATGTCGACCTCGAGCGGGACGGGCTCGATACCATCGGCGGCCTTCTCTTTAATACCGAGGACCGCTTGCCCGAACCCGGGAAACGCATCCGACTCAATGGTGTGGTCGCTACTATCCGCAAATGCAGCGCCCGGCGCATCGAGGAAATCCTCCTGGAAAGAGCCGGCGCCACTGAAGCGCCTTCAGAAGAATCCTCTGCCACCGCCGCCTCA
>JAHEJT010000027.1:0-27668 GCA_024638765.1 Verrucomicrobiales bacterium | reverse complement strand
GACCGCGCATCCACATGACCTGGGTATATCTCACCGCCGGACTCATCTTTTCCTTCCTGTTCTCGGGACTGGAATCGTCGGTGCTCGCCGTCAGCCGCGTCCGCCTCCGGCATTACGCCAAGGGAAATGATCGCGCCGCAATCCGGCTGGAGAAACTCATGAGAAGGCGGGAGCGCCTGCTCAGCTCCATTCTCCTGCTCAACAACAGCCTGAACTTTGTGCTCTTTGCGTTCATCGCGTTGAAACTCGTCAATCGCTTCGGACCCTGGGGTTACGCCATCGCTATCGCCGTGGCTCTTCCCATTTACCTGCTCTTCCTCGAACTTATCCCCAAGTCTCTCTTCAAGCGCTTCCCCTTCCGCATCCTGCTATCGTTCTTGCCGCTGCTCCAGCTCGTCGATTTCTTCGTCGGACCCTTCGTGGAACTCGGCAGGGTGATCCTGGGCCTCTTCAAGAAATCCACACCGGATGAGCTCTCCCGCCGGGAAGAATTCCGCCTCCTCGCCGGGATCGTGGAACGTGAGGGAAGTCTCACCAGCGGAGAACGGCGCATGATCGAAGGCGTCCTCGACTTTCAACGGCTCACCGCCGAAGAGGTCATGGTGCCCCTGGCCGGCGTTACCGCGATCCCTCTCGAAATGCCGGTAACCTCGGCCCTCGAACTCTCGCGGGAAACGGGTTACAACCAGTTTCCGGTCATTTCGCCGGAGGGAGAATTCGTGGGAATCTTCAACGCCTTCGAAGTCCTCCGTCATTCCAGCCGCGAAGGACCCGTCCTGCGCCACCTTCACCGCCTGGTCCGGACCCATCCCCGGGAAAAAGCCGAAATCATCATGCAGCGCCTCCGCCGGAGCGGAATGCAGCTCGCCGCCGTCTACAGCTCCCGTGGCCGGCCCCTCGGAATCGTCCGTTCCCAGGACCTCCTCAGCCGGCTGCTTCCCCGGGCTTAAGCGCCCCTTTTTCCCGGCTTTTCAGGGCTCGAAGGCGCCCTGGCCGAATAGTCCTTGCGGGGCGGCACAATTGACCTAGGGTACCGCCATAGTTCTTTCAGAGAATGGGAATTTTTCCGCCAGTGACGCGAATCCAACGCATGATCTGCTCAACCGGATTCCGGATGAGCGATCTCTTCGCGTCCCTTGGAAAAATTCCGGCGCGTCGGACACAATCCGCGCCGCCGGCCGCTTCTCCGGTCCCCGAATCAATGCATCGGCTATCCCCCTGCCGTGTGCGGTGCCGGGTCGAAGCAGGTCTGCCTCTGAAGAACGCGCATCCTCTACGGCGTGAATCGATTGCCGGCATCTCTCTAGTCCCCCGCTGGACTCGGAAGCCGCGCTCTCGGACGGTTGCTTGCGATATCACGTCTCCATCCACACAGCGATCCAGGTCCGGAGACACCCCTGTAAATAGATTCGCATCGCGCGCCGCAACTAGAACTCGGACAATCAAGTCCCCAAATAACTTAGACATATTCGATGGCAACATCTCAACAAGCTTACAAAGGAGGCTCAAACCGGAATCGCCGTGGAGGCGGCCGGGGCGGCAATCCCAACAATAGAAATCGATCCGGAAATCGTTCGTCTCGAGGAAGATCCCAAAGATCCAGACCCGTACCCCGAAAAGCGCCGGAGCCCAGTTTCGGCCAGAAGCTTCTCAGCATTCTCACCTTCGGACTGCTCGGCAAGCCTACTCCCCCGAGACGCCCTGCCTCCAGGAAATCCGCCCGCACTGACAACGCCGCCCCGCGTCGCAATCAATCGAAGGCGGGAAACAACGGAAAGGCGCGGCCCAGTCGCGCTCCGGAAGCGGTCGAGGTCACCACGGAACGCCTCTACGTCGGCAATCTCTCTTACGATGCCTCCGAGAGCGATCTCACCGAGCTCTTCACCGGGGTCGGCACCGTCGCCAGTGCGGAGGTCGTCTGTCACCGGCGCACCCAGCGCTCCAAGGGATACGCTTTCGTGCGCATGAACACCATCGACGAAGCGCGTCGCGCGGTGGAAGTCCTTCACGACAAGGATTTCATGGGCCGCAAACTCGTGGTCAGCGGAGCCAAGAGCTCCGGCATCCGCGAGTCCGACGAAGATTCCTGAAACCCGAAAGTGAATCGGACTTCAAACCCTCGTCCGGCCTGCCGGACGAGGGTTTTTTCGTTTTTAATTCTCAAGGAACCGAAGTCAGAGTGGGAACATGGGCATCCTTCTTCGCCAAAGCTCCGGAGGACCAGTCTTCCGGCACTCCACCAATCCAGCAGCACTGCACGATGGCTCATTCCTTCCGCATCCGCAAATCCCGCCACCCTCGCTCTGTCATCCCGCCACCCCCGCTCTGTCATCCCGAGCGGAGTCGAGGGATCTCTCGAGACCCCCAAGGTTTTCTATTTTCCAGAATCTGTTCGAATGCGTGCGAAGGTTCCCGGTCTTCGATCATTAGCAAATTCAAAGAGCTACGGGAGATCCCTCGACTCCGCTCGGGATGGCAAGCCTGCTGAAAGTTGTGGCGCGAGGGAACCGACGATGCCCACGCCCACGATTCATCCAGCAATCCAGCCCCGATAGAATCGGGATTTCGCTCCGCTCAACATCCAGCAGCTCGACTCCTATTAACTAATAACTAATAACTAATAACCGACAACTGATAACTAATGCGTGCCCTATACCTCGCCGGAGCGACCGGCACCGGCAAAAGCGGCGTGGCCCTGGAACTCGCCCGGCACACCGGCGCGGAGATCGTCAATGCCGACGCCTTCCAGGTTTACCGCGGGCTCGATATCCTCAGCGCCAAACCGTCCGCGGCGGAACAGCAACTCGTTCCCCATCATCTCTTCTCCATCATCCCCGCGTCGCAATCCTTTAATGCCGCGGCCTTCGCAGAACGAGCCCGGCCGTGCATCGCCGAGATACTCCGGCGCGGCAAAGTTCCACTCGTCGTCGGAGGGACCGGACTCTATATCAAGGCGCTCACTCACGGTCTTTCTCCCCTGCCCGCCGCAGACCCCGGTTTGCGCACAGCACTGTCCTCGCTTCCCTCCACTGATCTCGTCTCCTGGCTGCAAGCGGTCGATCCACAGGGGGCCGCCTCCACCAATCTCGAGAATCCCCGCTACGTGCAGCGCGCCCTGGAAATCACTCTCCAGTCCGGCCTCCCCATGTCGACCGTGAAAAACGAATGGACCCCCGGATTCACGCGCGAGACAGGTTCCATTCGCGGCGTGCTCCTTCAACGCGAACGCGAAGACCTTTACTCGCGGATCAATGCGCGAGTCGTTTCCATGATCGAAGAGGGGTTGCTCGACGAAGTCCGGGACGCCGGAGAGCTTTCCGCCACCGCGGAAAAAGCCATCGGCATCCGCGATGTCCGCCGGCATCTCGCCGGCGAGATCACGCTTGAGGAATGCATCTCCGCCATCCAGCAAGCCACGCGACGCTTCGCCAAACGCCAGCTCACGTGGTTCAATCGCGAAAAAGAATTCCAATCCATTTGCCTCACCCCGGAGGATGATGCTAAATCGGCCTGCGCCCGGGTGATGGAACTGGTCGCCGAATGGGAGTGAGTAGTAAGTGGTAAATAGTGAGCAGCAAGTGGTCCGAATTCTCTGACACAAGACACTCCGTCATCAAGCAGTCCAGCAATCCTGTCCCCAATAAAACCTTTGCGCTCCTCTGCGCTTCTTCGCGCCTTTGCGTTGAGTCTCTCCTCCGCAATCCACCAATCCACCAATCCAGCAATCCAGCAATCCAGCAATCCAGCAATCCAGTAACCCCGACACCGTGCTTCACACCGTCCCCATCAACCTCCCCGGCCACCCTTACCGGGTCCTCGTCGGAGAAAACATCCTCGAGAACGCGGGCGAATCGATCAGCGCGCTCCACCCCAAGGGCAGCCGCTGCACCGTGGTCACCGATACCAACGTCGGCCCCCTCTACGCCCAGACCGTCATCGACAGCCTGGAAAAACGCGGTTTCAAACCCTTCCCCATCACCGTCCCCGCGGGCGAACCTTCAAAATCAATGCAGACCGTGGAAGATGTCTGCCGCCAGATGATCGATGCCGGACTCGATCGTCACTCCTTTCTCGTCGCGCTCGGCGGAGGCGTCGTCGGCGACCTCGCCGGATTCGCCGCCGCCATTTTTTACCGTGGCATTCCCCATGTCCAGATCCCCACGACCGTGGTCTCCCAGGTCGACAGTTCGGTCGGAGGCAAAACCGGGGTCAATACCCCCGAAGGAAAGAATCTCCTGGGAGCCTTCCATCAACCTGCGTTGGTCATCGCGGATACTGCTACTCTGAAATCCCTCCCCGAACGCGAATTCAACGAGGGCTTCGCCGAAATCATCAAGCACGCCGCCATCCGGGATGCGGAAATGGTTCCCCTCATCGAAGCCGCCTGCCCTGAGCCTGCCGCACGGTCCGCCCGGGAGGGAAAAAATCTCGTCCCCCTCGTGGAACGCAACGTCGCCATTAAAGCCGCCATCGTGACTGAAGACGAAAAGGAAACGACCGGCACGCGCGCCCTACTTAATTTCGGTCACACCATCGGTCACGCCGTGGAAGCATCCGCCGGATACGGCGCCCTGCTTCACGGTGAAGCCATCAGTCTGGGCATCCACGCCGCCCTGGATATCTCCACCAGCGTCGCGGGTCTTCCCGCTGCAGATGCGGATCGCGTGCGCGCACTTCTTGAAGCCTTTCAGCTTCCCCGCACCCTGGAGGCATCCGTCCGGCCCGCAGGAATCATCGATTATCTCAGCCGGGATAAAAAATTCGAGGAGGGCCGCATCCGATTCGTCCTCCTGCGCAAACTCGGCGAAGCCTTCGTCAGTGAAGACGTCACCATGACCCACATCGAAGAAGCGATCGAGCGATTGCGGGGGTGATTTCCGATTTAGGATTGATGATTTGGTCGCGAAATTGCTTTCCCAAAAATCCTAAATCCCAAATCCTGAATTCATTCCCGTGCCCACCCTCACCACCACCGAAGCCTCCATCGCGCTCAACCTGCTTCCCAAGGTCGGCCCCGTGCGCGTGCGCAAGCTGGTTGACACCTTTGGAAGTATCGAGCGCGTCCTCCAGGCCCGCGAGAACGAAATCGCTCACCTCGACGGCTTCGGCCCGGAAATCGCATCCATCGTGTCCCGTTGGGAAGACCACGCCGACCTGCAACAGGAACTGCGCCGCATTCAGGAACTCGGCCTCTCCATCGCCACCCCTGATTCGGAAGATTATCCACCGCTCCTCCGCGAAATCTACGATCCGCCTCTCCTCCTTTACGTAATGGGGCGGCTCACATCGAACGACCGCCACGCCATCGGCGTGGTGGGCTCCCGCCGCGCCACCCATTACGGTATCCAGACGGCCCGAAAGCTCAGCTTCCAGATGGCCCACGCCGGTCTCACCATCGTCAGCGGACTGGCCCGCGGCATCGATACCGCGGCGCACGAGGGCGCACTCGCCGCCAAGGGCCGCACCGTGGCCGTCATCGGTTCCGGCCTCGGCAATATTTACCCGCCCGAAAATCAAGGCCTCGCCGAACGCATCGCCACGGAAGGAGGGGCCGTGGTTTCGGAATTCCCGGTCGATACCCAACCTGACAAACAAACCTTCCCCATGCGCAACCGCATCATCAGCGGATGGAGTTCGGGAACCCTCGTCGTCGAAGCGCCCGCGCGCAGCGGCGCGCTCATCACGGTGAACCAGGCATTGGAACAGGGCAGAAATGTTTACGCCGTCCCCGGCCAAATCGACAAACCGTCCTCCCAGGGAGCCAACAAACTCATCCAGCAGGGCGCCAAACTCGTCCTCGATGGTTCGGATATCATCGAAGAAACCGGGATGCTTTTTCCAGACACGGCCGGAGATAACGCATTGATCCCCGCGAAAGAACCCACGCGCGCCCGCGATCTTACTCCCGAAGAAAAAGCAGTTTACCGCGCGATCGAAACCGATGAAACCCAGATCGATCGCATCATCGAAAAATCCGGACTCCCTCCGGCGGCGGTCTCATCCACCCTGCTCCGGCTGGAAATGAAACGCCTCGTGAAACAGCTTCCCGGAAAATATTTCGTGAAGCTGGTTTAAGCGGTAGGCAAAGCCGACTGATTGCGCCTTGGAGTGCGGTGGCTTGACACCGCTTTGGATACCCCGTGGTTTCTACGTGCTCACCATATATTTCGGTGGAACTTCTATGCTCCAGTCCGCGAGCTAAAGCGCCGTCAAGCCGGCGCACTCCAAAAGATTACCGCCGTGCGACTGTTTCATTACAAAGTAGGACCCTTAAGAAAACTCCGCCCGTTCACGGGAAATCCGGACCAATCCATGGTCCCAGGGCCCCGCAAATCCCGCCGGCCCCGGGACCCCCTCCGGAAAGAATTATTTTGACAAGCCCGCCTTTCCCCACCCTTTGTATACCCAGCCATAGGCCTCTAACCGCGACATTTTCAGGTAAAAACAAGCCCGCTGCTCTCTCCGATTAACGACTAACTGTTAACGATTAACGAGCCCCCATGCCTAAAACCCTCGTCATCGCCGAAAAACCCAGCGTGGCCACCGACCTCAGTCGGGTCCTCGGCAAGGCACTCGGCAAGTTCGAGAAAAAGGGGAAGTCCCGCGACGCGCAGTTTTTCGAAAACGACGAGGCCATTATCACCTCCGCCGTCGGCCACCTCGTGGAACTCAAGATGCCCACCGGACCCAACGGCAAGAAACTTCCCTGGAAGTTTGACGTCCTCCCCGCCATCCCCAAACAATTCGAACTGCAGCCTGTCGAGAATTCCGAGGGCCGCCTCAAGCATGTCCTCAAGCTCGCCCGCCGCAAGGACGTCGATCTCATCGTCAACGCCTGCGATGCCGGACGCGAAGGAGAACTGATTTTCCAGTACATCATGGACATCGGCAAAATCCAGAAGCCGGTCAATCGCCTCTGGTTTCAGTCCATGACCCCCGCCGCCATCCAGGATGCATGGAATCACCAGCGCGACGGATCCGAGATGCAAAATCTATCCGACGCTGCCAAGTGCCGCTCTGAATCCGACTGGCTCGTCGGCCTCAACTCCACTCGCGCCCTCACTTGTTTCCGCTCCCGCCATGGCGGCTTCAATATTACCGCCGCCGGCCGGGTCCAGACCCCCACCCTCGCCATCCTCGCCACACGTGAGCGCGAAATCGCGGCCTTCACCCCCACTCCCTACGCCGAAGTCCACGCCGATTTCGGTGTCGCTGCCGGGATCTACGAGGGTAAATGGATTGATCCTGATTGGAAGAAGGATCCCGATAACCCCCACTCCCGCGCCGAGCGGATCTGGGACAAAGAGAAGGCCGAATCCATCCGCGCGCGATGCGAATCGAAATCCGGCACCGTCCATGAGGACAAGAAGCCCCAAAAGCAAATCGCCCCGCAACTCTACGACCTGACCACTCTCCAGCGAGAAGCTCCCTTCACAGCCAAGAACACCCTCGGTCTCGCCCAGGCCCTCTACGAGCGCCACAAGATGCTGACCTATCCGCGGACCGATTCGCGATACCTTCCCGAAGACTACCTCACCAACGTCATCCAGACGACCAAGGACCTCGCGGGCTCAACTCTCGCCGTCGCCAAGTGGGCGGAAGACTCCCTCAAGAACGACCGCATCAAGTTCCAGAAACGCATCTTCAATAACGCCAAGGTCTCCGACCACTTCGCCATTGTCCCCACCGGCCGCATCGGGAAACTCAATGAAGCGGAAGCAAAACTCTACGACATGGTGGTGAAACGCTTCATTGCAGTCTTTTTCCCCCACGCCGAATTCGAAATCACCAAGCGCCTCACCACCATCGACCACGGCGCGGAAAAAGACGTCTTTCTCACCGACGGCAAAATTCTCGTCAGCCCCGGCTGGCTCGCCGTCTACGGACGCAAGCCCGGCGTGGCTTCGGGCAAGGACGAACTCGTCCACGTCACGGAAGGCGAACCTGCAGCCGTCGATCACATCGAGGTCGAACACAAGGAAACCAAGCCGCCCGCCCGCTACACAGAGTCCACCCTCCTCTCCGCCATGGAAGGCGCGGGAAAACTCGTGGACGACGAGGAGCATCGTGAAGCCATGGCCGAACGCGGCCTCGGCACTCCCGCCACCCGCGCCGCCACCATCGAGGGCCTCCTCCGGCAAAAATACATCGCCCGCGACGGCCGCGACCTCAATGTCACCGGCAAGGGCCTCCGCCTCATCGACCTCCTCGACGAAATGGAAATCGAGCCCCTGACCTCGCCCTCAATGACCGGCGACTGGGAGGCAAAACTCCGCCAGATGGAGCACGGCCAGCTCGATCGCCCTACCTTCATGAAGGAAATCGCCACCTTCACCGAAGAAGTGGTCAAGAAGGCCCGCGACCACTACGAGGAAGCCATCAACCGTTCTTTCCCCGATCTGGAGTGCAAGTGCCCGAACTGCGGCGCAGATCGGCTCAAGCAGACCGATGCCACCTTCGAATGCCGCGAGCCCGACTGTACCTTCCGCGTTTCAAAATACACCGCCGGGCGGCAACTGACTGACACCGAGGCCAAGGAGCTCTTTACCTCCAAATTCCTGCCGCCACGGGAAGGCTTTGTCTCGCGCTTCAATAAACCCTTCGAAGCCGCGCTTGAACTCATCCAGGAAGAAACCAAGACCGGCAAGAAAGGAAAATGGAAAATCAATTTTGTCTTCGACCAGGACGATACCGTATCCGCCGATGACCTCACAGATGACCAGCTCCTCGCAGAAGTCACCCTCGCCAACGGCGCCAGCGCGAAAGTCTACGAAACCGAAAAAGCCTACTTCGTCCCCGACTTCAAGCCCAAGAGCAGCCCCGCGGGCTATCGCCTCAGCAAAACCATCCTCCAGAAGGAACTCGATCGCGACGTCGTGCTCAAGCTTCTCACCGAAGGAAAAACGCCGATGATCCAGGGCTTCATGTCGAAGAAGAAGAACCGCCCCTTCGGAGCCAGCCTCGTGCTCGACTTTGAGTCCGGTAAGTTCAGCTGGGAGTTCGCCCCCCGCCCCAAGAAGAAAACCGCCAAGAAGAAGTCCGCCAAAGGCGAGACCAAGGGCAAGGACGCAGAAGCCGAGGCGGAGGCTTAAGACGACCCGAGGCCGAAAGCCGCCGTCCACGATCGACAATCGATGGCCCACGGACGGAAGGTAGGGCGCGGCGTCCCGCCAAGCCGCCATGGTGATACCGGCGTCCCGCCTGTCCTCTCTTTCAAATCACAGGCGGGACACCTGCATCACCATCCCTCCCCAACCGGGGACCGGACTGGGGACAACTCTGTGAACAAATCCGTCGACCGCCGACGGCGTGCCATGGACCCCGCACGCGGCATCCCGCAAATGCCCCCAAGGGGCATCGTATCAAAGCCCAGGGCAAGGCGCCACCAGTGCCGCCACCCTGGGTTACCGGCGGAGAAACGGCCGAACCCTGAAGGGGTCCAGTCGTCCGGGGTCACCCTCGGCCCCGCGATCGGGGCCCGTGGACGGTCGACGGCGTCCCCGGGGCGCCAAAACCTACATCTTGTGGTCTAAATAGCATTGACACCACTACATATTGATGTATCCTCGCGCCGAATCCCGTGCCCATGCAGTGTATCCGATGCGGCAGCCTTGACGACAAGGTCATCGATTCCCGTATGTCCAAGGACGGGTCCTCCATCCGGCGTCGCCGGGAGTGCCTCAAGTGCAGCCATCGCTTTACCACCTATGAGCAGTTGGAAAGAAACGATCTTCGTGTTATAAAGCGCGACGGAACGCGGGAACCCTTCCGCCGGGAGAAGCTCAGCGACGGCATTATCAAGGCCTGCGAAAAGCGACCCGTCCCCATCGAAGTCATCGAGCGCGCGGTCGAAGAAATTGTCTCCAAACTCCAGCAGGAAAATGTTAAGGAGATTCCGACCCGTCTGATCGGACCCTTCGTGATGAGGAAACTTCAGGAAATCGACTCCGTGGCTTACGTCCGATACGCCTCTGTCTATCGACAGTTCCAGGACGTCGGAGAATTCATCGACGAGATTCAATCGTTGGAACGCGAGCCCGGCAAGGACGTCCTGCAGGAAGAACTCTTCCGCTGACGACGAAGCGTCCTCCTCCAGAACCCATCTGATCACTACCGAAGCAAAACCAAGAAGCAACAACCGTATCCTATAACAGCCAATGATCTCACTGCCAGCGCAGATGCCCCTCCTCCAGGTCGGGCCCTACGAAGTCGTACACTATGAGAAAGAATGGATCCAGGAAGCCATCATGCGTGCCGCCGAAGAGGCCGGTCACGAAAAGTGGTGGTTTGCCGAGGACATCGCCAAGGGGATGATCCTCTATCTGCAGAAGCGATTCCGCAGAAACACCATTACTCTCCAGGAACTGTTCGACAAAATCGCGAAAACGCTGACCACTATCGGTTTCAGCGATGTCGCAGAAAAACTGAAACCTACGCCGCCTCCCATGCGCATCTCGCTCTTCGAGATCGCCCGCGAAGCCGGCTCCGGATACGAGCTCGTCTTTTTCGAGCTCCTCGGAAAACGTCTGCACGACATTAAGAACCTGGGGGTGGAAATCATCCAGTGTTCCGAACTCAAGCATTGCGTCAAGCATCTCAAGGCCGTCCAGGACTGGAGCCGCGACTGCGATATCCTCCAAAGCGAAATCGTCGACTTCGTCCACCAGAAAACCGAAACTATCCCGGCCGTCGAACCCTTCTCCCTCGTCGTGCATTAAGCGGCGCCGTTCCGCGGTTGCGACAAAGCGCAACCCTCCATCCAAGACCTGGAGGGCAATGCTTCGTCATTGCCGCGCGCCTGCATCGCCGCCATCCACCTTCTTATGAAGGATGCTACATCGTTTTGAGGTAAAATATCTGCGCACTCTGTGACGTCTGCGGTTCAATATTTCTTTAGATGCCTACGCTCTTCGAAAAAATTATCGCCCGCGACATTCCCGCGGACATCGTCCACGAGGACGAACTCTGCATCGCCATCAAGGACATCAATCCCCAGGCGCCGATCCATATCCTCATCATCCCCAAGAAACCCATCACACGCGTCGGTGAAGCGGAGAAAGCCGACCGCGAAGTGCTCGGACATCTTCTTCTGGCCGGCGGAAAGATCGCCGCCGATCTCGGCGTGCTCTCCACCGAAAAAGGTTTCCGCCTGGTCATCAATCACGGAAAAGACGGCGGCGAGGCCGTCCCGCACCTCCACGTCCACCTCCTCGCCGGCCGCGGCCTCACCTGGCCTCCGGGGTAGCGCCCGCTTCGCGGGGGTTATCAGTTATCAGTTGATAGTTATCAGGCGTCCCCCCCGCGGTGTCATCCCGGCTCACCCCAGGTTGTCATCCCGAGCGAAGTCGAGGGATCTCTCTCTGGGTCGCTCGTTTTCTCCTTCCGAAAGCCCCTCCCCTCAGCCAAGACACCCGCCCACGCCCCCCAATAACTGATCACCATTAACCAATAACCCCGGCACAGCCGGCTACCCCCCCAGCGCCTTCCGCATCAGCCCTTCGCGCGCCTCAATGCTCTCGCAGAGCTTCATCTGCACCCGGCCCCGATTGAGATTCTGCGTCTCAGTGGTGGTCTTGAAATACACGTCTCCCGCCAGGTAATCCGTAAAGAACCGCAACCCCAGCTCAAAGGCGATCAGCCGGACCGACTCGAAAAGATAGGCGCGGTCCGCCTCGGTAAGCGAAGGGCCCACCTGCTTTAAATATCCTTTCACCAGGGCCGCGAATAAATCGACATCCAGGAACACCTCCGACAAATCCGTGGTCTCCTCCCCCGCCGGGTTGCAGCCCGACCGCACGCAATCGCCGAAGTCATAGTGAATCAATCCCGGCTTCACCGTATCCAGATCGATGATACAGGTCCCTTTCCCCGTGATGTTATCGATCATGATGTTCGTGATCTTGGGATCGCCGTGAATCGGCCGCAACTGCAGTTCCCCTCCTTCCCGGGCATCCTCCAGGATACTGCATAACTCCCGCCGCTGGTTGATAAAGGCTTCGATTCGGCGTGCCTCCGAGGATGTATCAAGCCGCTTCCTGGCCTCCGGCGACTCCACCACCTCATCGTGGTATTCCAGATATCCCGGGGTGATATGAAAGCCGGGCAAGGTGTCTTCCAGTTTGTCCGTCGGAAAATCGGCGATGATCCTCTGGAAGTGGCCCAGCACGTACCCCGCTTCCTGCGCGTGCTCAATGCTGTTTACTTTTTCATAAGAGGTCGCCGAAGCGATCATCGATAGACCTCGCCAGAATTCTCCTTCCGCATCGATTACGTAATCCTTGCCCTCTCGCGTGGGAAGGACTCTCGGCAACTGCCAGATGCGATCCGCGCTGTCGGCTTCTTCCTCGATGCGGCGATGCGCATGATCCGTGATCGCTTTCATGTTCGCCATCACCTTGGCGGGCTGAGTGAACACGTGCTTGTTGATCCGCTGCAGGACGAACTGCTCTTCGGAAAACGTCGTCCGGGTAATAACCCGGTAAGTGTCGTTGACATTGCCCGTCTCAATGCTGATGAGGGACACAATTCTTCCCGGCACATCAAACTCGGCGGCAACGGATTCGGCGGACATTTCCCGATGTTCCCGGTTCCGGGTCCGGGGTGCAAGGTCGGAAAGTCGGGCAGGTTTCCAACCTGCCCATCGGGGTATCCATTTCAGGACTTGAGACCTGACTCATCCGCGATGAGAATCGAATCCCGCCAGCCACCATCCGGCATCCTGGACCCTGAACGCGCGGCCCACCGCATTTACGTCGGCGAGCGCCGTCAGTGAACGCGTGTCGCCCCCCGCGATAAACTCAGCCCGCTCGGCGCCAGATCAAAAGCTCCCGGCTCCGGCAGCGGTTCCTCAACAAAACTCTGAAGAAACTTGTAGGAGCTGCGCAGTTCCGCCAGGTCACCGAAAGTCGTCACTCCCCTCTCGGCAACCCGCTCGAGACACAGCTCCAGCAGCTCCGCCGACGCCACCGTGTCCGCCGCCGCGCTGTGGTACCGCGCCGCATCGAGCGCAATGCCATGGACCGCACACGCGTCGTCCAACCGGCAGCGCGCGCCCAGGCCGAGCATGGGCCGCAGATACATGATACAGAAATGCGGCGGGAGATGGCGCACCCCGGCCTCCTCAAGTTCGAACGCGAGGAAACGGATGTCGAAATAGACGTTGTATGCGCTGACGACACAGCCGGAGAGCGCTTGCACGAGGTCGCCCGCGATTTCCCCGAACGTCGGCGCCTCGGCGACATCCGCGTCCGTGATCCCATGAATCCGGGTCGCCGCCACCCGCCGTCCAGGATTGACGAGCGTATCGAAGACAAGACGCGGCTTCTCACCCGGGTCGCGCCGCACCACCGACACTTCGATGACGCGGTCGCCGCCGGGCGAGAGTCCCGTCGTTTCGAAGTCGATCACCGCTATCGGCGTTTCCGCAATCGCCCGCCCACGGACTCCCCTGCCGATTCCCCTGCCTTTAGTGACCGTGCGCATCCGCGCAATTCTAGGCCTTCTCCCCGGCCACGGCGAGCCGAAACCATCCTCCTTCGCCAAGACCACCGTGGACAAGTGTGCTATCTGTGATCTTTTATTTTCTATCTTCTATCTTCGAAACTTGGGGCTCAAACTGCTGCTCCCATGAAACCCACCGTCTTAATCACCCTCAACCTCTTTCTCGCCCTCGGCGCATTCACTCCCCTCCGCGCCGATCTCCGCGCCGGCGCCGCCCTCACCGACGTCACCCCCGAAATCTTTCCCGTCCTCATCAACGGCGGCATGCGCAGCCGCTCCGCCGACGGCGCCAACACCCGCATCCATGCCCGTTGCATCTGCCTGCACGACGGCGAAACCGAACTCGCCATCGTCGTGGTCGACAGCTGCATGATGCCCCGCCCCCTGCTCGACGAAGCGAAAGCGCTCGCCCACCAACGTACCGGCATTCGGCCCGACCACATCCTCATCGCCGCTACGCACGCGCACTCCGTGCCCGCCTGCATGGGTTGCCTCGGCACCGACGCCGACCCGAATTACGTCCCCTTCCTCACTAATAAACTCGCCGAAGCTGTCGCAGCCGCACAGGCGAATCTCGAGCCCGCGAAAATCGGCGTCGCGGTCGCCGATGCCGCAGAATACACCGCCCTGCGCCGCTGGATCCGCCGCCCCGACCGCCTCGCCGAAGACCCCTTCGGAAATTTTACGGTGCGCGCCAACATGCATGCCGCCAATAACTGGGACGATGTCGTCGGCGAATCCGGACCCGAAGATCCCGATCTCTCGGTCGTCTCCATTCAGGCTAAAGACGGTCGCCCCCTCGCCGTGCTCGCGAATTTCTCCATGCATTACTTTGGCGGCGTCAAACCAGTCGACGCCGATTACTTCGGCCTCTTCTCGGAAGGACTAAAAGATAAACTCGCTCCGGACGCCTCCGCCGGCTCGGCGCCCTTCGTCGGCATGATGTCGCACGGCTGCTCCGGTGACATTTACCGCCGGGATTACCGCAAACCCAAGGGTCAGCGCGGTGAGGATACCAGGATCGAGGATTACGCGAATGACCTCGTCGACATCGCCGTTAAGACAATCAGGAAGATCGACCACCGGGATAACCTCTCCCTCGCCATGGCTGAGACTCGCCTCCACCTCAATTACCGGACCCCTGACGTGCAGCACCTCGAGTGGGCCCGGCGTGTCACGGACGCCCGCGATCCCGAAGCGCCCATGACCAGGCCCGAGGTCTACGCCCGCGAAGCCATCATCCTCGACGAAAGAAAGAGCACCGACGTCGTCGTCCAGGCAGTCCGCATCGGCGAGTTCGCATTGGCCACCACGCCGAACGAAACCTACGCGATTACCGGTCTCAAAATAAAAGCTCACAGCCCGCTTCAGCCGACGATTGTCTTCGATCTTACCAACGGCGGCGACGGTTACATTCCGCCACCCGAGCAGCACCTTCTCGGCGGATACAATACCTGGCCCGCCCGCTCCGCCGGACTCGAAGTCGACGCGGAACCGAAGATCGCCGAGGCCGCCATCTCGCTACTCGAAAAAGTCGCCGGCGCACCCCGTCGCGCCCACCGGCTCTCCCGCGGTCCCGCCGTGGCTTCGATTCTCAAGACCAAACCCGCCACCTACTATCGCCTCGACGAATTCACCGGTCCGCGCGCGCGTGACTCCTCCGGCAACCGCAATGACGCCATCTACGAGCCGGCCGTGGCATATTACCTCGAGGGCCCCCACTCCGGTGCCTTCTGCCAGCGAGGCGAGAAAAACCGCGCCGCCCACTTCGCCGGAGACCGGCTGCGCGCCCGTCTTCCCGGTCTCGGGAATACGTATTCCGTCTCCCTCTGGTTCTGGAACGGCATGCCGCACGACGGCCGCGATGTCACCGGATGGCTTTTCTCGCGTGACAACGACCACTCCCTCGGCCCCCACGGCGATCACCTCGGTATCGCCGGCAAGGGGACCCCGGGACACACCGGTAAACTCATTTTCTTCCACGGCCCGGACGAAACAAAAAGCGCCGCCGGCAAGACGATCGTCGAACGCTGGCGCTGGCACCACCTGGCGCTCGTCCGCGATGGAAAAAAGGTCCGCGTGTATCTCGACGGCGCACTGGACATCGAAACCACGGCCCGCGCCGGATTTCCAAGCACTCTCGATCAACTGCTTGTCGGGGGCCGCTCTGATTCCTCGAATAACTTCGAAGGCCGCCTCGACGAAATCGCGATTTACACCCGCGCCCTTTCCACCGGTGAGATCGCTACCCTGGCGACGCCCTGATCGCTTCGATACCCCGGGTGCGCGTGGAATTAGGGTAGCTCACCCTCACGGCGGGGTCCGGAGACGTAAATCCACTTCCTCATCAACGCTTCCGGGCCGGCCCGCGCCCACCGCCCTCTACTCGCTCGCCTGCGAATCGGCCGCGACAGGTTCCGACTGCCCCACCAGCGCGCCCGCAGGAGAAAGGAGATTTCCAAGGACATCGGCCACCAGGAGCGACTCCTCCGGGCGCCAGAGTTTGTCCTCATCCATGAATCGCTTCATCACCTCGGTGATAAGTTCGGGCCGGTGAAGCCGGGCGGCAGTGACGACAAAGCTTCGGAGCCAGAGCGCGCCGGGGCGTTGCTCCTCGCCGAATGTCGCGATCGCCGCGGGAAGCAGTCGTGCGGCGGCGGCATCATCATCGACAGCGACAGCCTTGAGATAAAGGAAGCGGTCGGCGTGTTTCGCGGGTGCGATACCCTCTGCGACAGCGTCGGCGTAAATCCGCACCGCTTCCATCTCGTGCCAGTATCCGCTTCTGAAAAAGGGGCGTGTCGCCTCCAGCACGGCGCGCTCTATTCCGGCCCAATCGGCGTCTTTATCGATTCCCTTGAGCATAGTCCGGAGGAGCTTGCCCTCTCTGAGGTCGGAAAACCCGCGGCGTTTCGATGATAGCCTCCGGCTTCTGAGCTGTTGAAACCGCTCCGGCTCGTAAACTTCCTGGTAACACCCGAAGCCGGGCTGGAGAACCTCAAAGAATTGGGTGCTGCTTTTCGTGAAAAAATGGATCTCGGCGTATTGATCCACGTAGGGGAAATAATCGGAGTTGGTCGTCGATTTCCATTTCTCGAGGATGGGCCGGAGCGTCCTCGAAGACGCGATGAAATTGCCCGGGCCGATTTCCTCGTATTGCCAGCCCATTTCGGCGAAGTCGCCACGGATACCCTCGCAGGAATCCCATCGCTCGAAAGGCGCGTAGGCAGACGGCCCTTCCCCCGCGATGATCATGAAGTCATGGCCGCTGTCGCCGATGGAATAGATCTCGAAATAGGGAAACTCGGAAAGCGCCGTGAGAATCGAGTAAGCAAGATCATCGCTGAACTCGTAATTGTGCGCCCATTGCACGAGCAGCCCGCCCGGTTTCAGGAACTTGCGCACTTGGCGGTAATATTCCTTGGTGAAGAGGCTGGCAACGCCCGAGACCCACGGATTGGAGGGCTCGGAAATGATCAGGTCGTACTTCTTGCCGGCCTGGTAAAAGTAACTCTTGGCGTCCCGGACGACAAAGTTCACCCGGGGATCCGTAAAGGCGCGCTCGTTGGTGGGGCGGAAAAGTGCGGACAGTTCCAATACGGCCTTTTCAATTTCGATGAGGTCGACTTCCTCGAGGAGATCGTCCGCCAGGAGATGGTGCAGGGTCATGCCCGTCCCCATGCCGACGATGGCGCAATTATAGGGCTCGGTCTTTGTGAGCATTGGCAGGAAAGCAAGTTGCGCCACGGTCATATCGTCGGCCGGCGCCGCAATACCCCGTTGTGATTTCATGACCACCGCGCCGTCGGACTTTCCGTTGGTGGCCAGGCCCATCTTGTGACCCGATTTCCGGACGGAGATGGTTGCGGTCCTGCCGTCGCGCACCTCGAGAATTTCGTCTTTCGTGTCGCTGAGATCCATTTGCCAGCGGAAGACACCGCGCACCAGCAGGTCTTTGTTAAAACTGGTAAAGAGCAACGGCACCAGGGCGGTCGCCGTGGCGGTGAGGGCCACGCGGCGCAGCAAGGGAGAAGCCGCGGGAAGGCTGAGAAGGATGACAACGCCCAGCATCATATCGAGGGCCGCGCCCGTGGCCAGCGTCCATTTCAACTGAAGCGCCGGCAGGAGCAGAAGACCGCCCACGACCGCGCCGCAGATGGAGCCGGTGGTGTTCCAGCCGTAAACATAGCCGGTGTAACGTTCCCCGGACGTGCGCGCACAGAGCACGTAGGTGATGAGCGGCAGGGTCATTCCAGCGCAGAAACTGGCGGGAAACATCAGGCCCAGCGCAAGAAGATACTTGAACGCGCTGTAAAAGAAATAGGCGCTCTCCGCCTTCTGGAAAACGGCGTGCGAGGCGTTGGCGGCTTCGAAAAACGGCCGGTAAAAGTAAATGCTGCAGACTGCGAAAATTCCCATCAGCACCTGGACGACGCCAAGCGTCGCGATAAGGTTGCGCGACCGGGCGATGAGCCGCTTGGCATAGAGACCGCCGAATGCGAGCCCGAGCACGAACGCGGAAATCATGATGTCGAAGGAGTGCGTCGACGAGCCCAGCAACAGGGAGAGCATGCGAATCCACCCGATCTCGTATATGAAGGATGCAAAACCCGTCCCGAAACTGACGGCGAGCAGCAGGCTCGCGTTCGCTCCAGGGCCCGGGCCGGAAAGATTGGGCACACGATTCGAAGCGGAGCGCGCCGGTGCGGACTCCGGAACGGCGCCGGACCCGGCGGCGTCACCAATTCGCCCGGCGATGATATAAAATCCGAGCCCGACGAGGGCATTGCCGCAGCCGGCGATGAGGAGTGAGCCGAATGTGCCGAAATCGCGAATCAGGACGTAGGAGGTGACGAGAATGCCCAGCGCGGCGCCGAAGGAATTTGTGAAATAAAGAAGGGAGAGCGTGCGCTTTCCGCCGTCACCCGTGAAGCGCATGACTCCGACGGCGAGCAGGGGGAAAGTCATTCCGAGGAGGGTCGCGAAGGGCACGGTGAGAAAGAGGCTGAGGAGAATCTTGCCGGCGGCGAACCCTCCGGGGACAGCGCTGAAAAGAGCCGCATTTTCGTAATACCACGAGGTCGCTGCCTCGTAAGCGGGGTGAAACGCCAGGCCCCAGAAACCCGCCGCGAACTCAATGAGGGCGTAAGCCCGGAAGGGGTTGCGCACGCGGGAAGCGAATCGGCCGGCGATGAAAGCGCCGAGACCCAGGCCACCCATGAAGACCACGAGGGTGAGGAGCTGCCCGTAGGACGAATGCCCCAGAAAGAGCTTCAGATAACGGGAGAAGATCGCCTCGTAAACGAGGCCCACGAACCCGGAAACGAAGAATAGAAGGTAGATAACAGGGCGCATGATCGGGCGAAACCGGCATAAATCCGGTCATACTATCGCATAATTTCAATAATTACCATAATTTAAATAATTAAGGGATCTTTATTTTCCTCCCGCTGTCCGGGCGGAATCTCGAGCTTCTCCGCCCCTTGCCGTCCGGGCGGCAGCGCCTCAATCCCGGCAGTGATCGGGCCGATGGCCGGCCCCGGGGCTCGCGGAGGAGGGATCATAGGGATCCGGCATGAACCGGCGTCGCCCCCGGCCTGACCTTTCTCCGGACCTAGTCCCTGCGAATCAACCGCTAGGATTCAGGCACAGGTTTCCAAACCACCAGGACGTCGTTTTCCGGCGTCATGATGATCGGGTCGCGCTCCGTACGGACAAGGTCCACACAGGACAGGCCTACGCTTTGCAGCAGATCGATCCAGGCATGCAATGCGCGCACCCGCTTATTGACCCGGATCTGACCTTCTTTTCCCTCGCCGCGCTCGAACTCCCGCCAGTTCTTAAAGCTGTCGTCTTTGTGAAACTGCACATTAGCCGTTTCCGGGCCGAAGTCTCCGCCGATAAAAAGCACTCCCCCCGGCTTCAGACAGCGGCCGATATTGCGTACGGCGACACGCCATCGCGCGTCATCGACAATGTGGAACATGACGCCGATAGCCGTGATATAGTCCACCGGCTCGCCGATGCAGCCTGGGTCAAAATCATCGTCGGCGATGTTGACCTGGACGATGCCGATGCCGGGCTCGTCGGCATATTTATCGGTAAGAAACTTCACCATGGCGTCGGCGATTTCGATACCGACAAGCTCCGAAACGAGAAAGGTTTCGCGCATGAAATCGATCCAGTGTCCCGTGCCGGAACCAATGTCCAGGCAGCGGTCGTAATTTCGCTCCTGCAGCATGCGGGCCGCCTCGATCATTCCATCACGCGCCGGCGGCTGGCGGCGAAGCATGGCGCGGATAATGGCGTTCTCGACGACATTGTAATGATACCGTGACTCCGGTTGCGTGATCGCGCCGATTGTGTTCCGGTCTTCCGCCTGGCCGCGCACGCTGGCGCTGTAAAAGCTGTCGAAAAACGTCTTCTCCTCGTGAGCGACCTGCTCCTTGTCTTCGAGATCCGGCGACCGGGCCTTTCCAGGATTCTCCTTTGCTACTCTCATCACTTCATTTCCTGTCTGTTGATTATCGATGCGGCCCTGCGCCTCCCGGCTGCTGCCTGGAACCTGGAAGGCGCCGGTCGGGGATCCTTACTGCCGGCCGCACTTTAGCGCCCGGCCACACCGTCGCACCAGACGAAAAAACAGGTCCGCCGCTCCACATCCAGCCGTTATCCAGGGGACTGCGCGGTGCCATTCTTGACGGCCCTGATCCCGTGCAGTAATCTCACCCCGCGCAGCGGCCCATGTCAGTCATAAGGCAGGTGAAGAAACGCAATCGCAGAAAACTCCTCGAGGCTGTCGCATTCCTGAAAATGACGAAAGAGGCTGCGCGGAGGATATGGGGAGCGCCACCGGAAAACACTCGATGAAAAAGACATTCATCGATGGGTTAACCCGCCCCGGGTTGCTGGCCTTCACTGTTGCACTCACCACCGCGACCTCGATCTTGGTGGCGCTGTCGATCATCGTAGATGAAGAGTTTTTCTCCCGGCGCGGTTACGAACTCTTTGCGGCAGACGGACATGACGACTGGACGCATGCCTCGCAACGCGCCCTCCAAGTCCGCTCGGGCAAGTATTCGGGGAACGGGCTCACGCTCCTGGGTTCATCCGCGACCCGGGAAATGTTGTCGTCCCCGGAAGATCTGGAAGCGGACCTGCAATCGGCCCTGGGACGGCCTGTCAAGGTGCACCAGCTTGCGACCGCTAACCAGATGCTTTGGGAGTCAGCGGGTTTACTCGAAATGCTCGGGAAAGATTACTCAGGCGTCGTCATGATCGGGGTGGGTCTGAGGACCTTGGTCACGCCGCAGGATAATGCGCCGGAGATATGCACCAAACCGCGTCTAGCTTTCCGATCCCCGATACTGGACGCGAAAGTCGTGGAGCAGGGTGGCTCCGCGAGAGTGCGCACGGGAATTTACCTGGTGGACAACCGTGAGTATTTTCTGCCCAGGAGACACCGTTTTCTCCGGAATCTTTTCATCAAACCGGATCCCATCCAGTTTCACGAGGTCGCCGACCTGGAGAAACTGGGGCAGGACAAGGCGGCTCTCGACGAACTGCACACTGAAGTCGCCAGACGGCAGGAGCTCCTCGCGGAGCTGTATTCCAGCTATTCGTTCGAGGAGGGCTTACACCGGCTCGAAGACGGCTTTGCCACACTCGACGCACTCCGGGCGCTGGCCGACGCTATGCCGAATTGCCGGCTGGTTTTCCTGCGGCCCCCTTTCAATCCCGATGCCCTGCAGAAAATCAACGAGAAGGTCACACACGGAAGGCTGGTGGAACTCTATAAAATCTACACGGAAAAATTCGCCGATTATTGTGCGCTGCACGGCGTTCCCCACCTCAGCGTGAACGATTCGTCCCCGATTGACAGTGCTGACTTCTACGATCATTGTCACCTCGGTACCCGCTCTGGAAGACGGGCGGCCACGAGAGCGATCGCCACCTTCACCGCCGATACCCTGCAGGCCCGAAAGGTCGCCGTGCATTAATTGCGACCAGCGGCTATGAAAGACATGCAACAGCAGCGTAAAGACTTTTATGCCCGGCTCGTGGGCGCGCTCTTGCAGGGACTGCTGCTGGGGATACTTCTTTGCTTCGCGATACTGGGCCTCCTCGCCGCGAGTTCCGGGGCGCGTATCTTCCGATACCAGGGTTTCTAAACCAAGGCGCTACCCGGTTCTCTGCCTAAGCGCCTCTCATCGAGGACTCCCTCGCTCCCAACCCGGTCCTAAAGTGATACAGACTCCCCTTTTCTGGATGATTACGGCGCTCTCCGTGCTCGTATTCTGGCTCCTCCCACGGGCAATCCGGCCGGGATTCCTTGCGCTGGTGTCGATTGCTTACCTGGGATACCTGGAAACGGCCGGTACCTGTTTCCTGGTCGCATGGTCGTTGATTTTCTTCTATGCCATGCGCTGGTCCCACGCGAGCTCCTCGCCTTTGGCGCGGCGCACCGTGCCGGTGCTCATCATCGGGATATTTCTCTATCTCGGATTCTTCAAATATTTTCCTCCCTTCATCGAGACCTTGAGCAGGGGAAGTATCGCGCTGCAAATCGCCCTGCCGCTCGGCATCAGTTTTTACACCTTCAGGCTGGTGCATTACGCAATCGAATCCGGCCGGGGAAATCTGGAAAAGCATACCCTGCAAACATTTCTCTCTTACATCACGCTGTATTCAATCTTCACGGCGGGACCGATTGAACGGTTCGATCATTTCCAGCAAAACAGGGAGGAGCGATGGTCGGTCCAGATGCTCGTCGAGGGAGGAATGCGGATCATCTATGGACTCATCAAATATTTTGTCCTCATTGACCTGATCGTGCGCTGGCCCCTGGGTGGCGCCGTGGAGGCCGCGAACCTGGTGCCGATACTGGAAAACGTCGAGCCGATTAAGATCTGGGTTTGGCTCTTCCTGAAATTCATCGAGGCTTACCTGGACTTCAGCGCTTACTCTGACATCGCGATCGGCGTCAGCCGGCTCTTCGGCTTTCGCATCGCAGAAAACTTTAACTGGCCCATCCTGGCGAGGAGCATCCTCGACTTCTGGACCAGGTGGCACATGACCCTGGTCACCTGGGTCCGGACCTATATCTACATGCCGGTCATCGGTCTGACTCGAAACCCGGTCATCGCCATCTTCCTCACCTTCGTGACCATCGGATTGTGGCACAGCGCTTCCCTGCATTGGCTGTCATGGGGGGCCTACCACGCCGCAGGAGTCATCACATTCACGCTCTGGTCACGTCGTGCCAAGCGCAAGAAGTGGAAATGGCCCCAGCACCCCTTTGCCGGTTACGCGGGCATTCCCTTGACGCTTGCCTTCGTGTCCGGAGGAGCCGCCTTCACCGTGACCGCCGATGAAGGACTTCCCTACATCCAGGCTATCAGGCTCCTCTGCAAGGCGTTGTGCATCCCCATGCCTTGAGTCGATTCCGCTGCAAATTAGAACCAATCAACGTTTGCATCTATTCAACCAGGCGATGTATTGCTCCAAGACAAAATCAGCCCGGGCGGACACTTGGGTGTCACCTCCGCTGAATTGACGCAAGCATCGGCGCACCGGCACGGAAAATCACCCCGGCAAGATGGACAGGGATATTAAAGATCTTCTTTCGAAGTGCGCCGATCAGTTCGGCACGCCTGCATATTGCTACGCGCTGGACGGAATCAGATCTCAAGCGGCCCGCATCCGCGAGGCGTTTTCGAACCGGTTTGCCCTGAGTTATGCCGTCAAGAGCAACCCCAATCCCTCGTTGCTCGCAGCACTCCGGGAAATCGCAGACAAGGTGGACGTCTCGTCGGGCGGCGAGATCGAACTTGCCCTGGCAGCGGGTTGGAGCGCCGGTCAAATCAGCTTTACGGGACCCGGAAAGACACGCTCCGAACTGGAACAGGCGGTCAAGGCGGACATTGAATACGTGATCGTGGAGTCGCTCGACGAAGCCCGCCTTCTTGATGAAGCCTGCGCGGCAACCGGCGCTTCCCGGGAGATCCTGCTGCGAATCTCCCCGAAGAAGATGCCCCGCGGCTTTGGAATCAATATGGCCGGAAAACCGACGCAGTTCGGCATCGACGAGGAAGAGATCGAACCGGCGATGACGGAGTTAACCAGGTTGAAACGGCTTGCTCTGAAAGGTTTCCATATCTACTCCGGCACGCAATGCCTGCAGGCGGAAGCAGTGGTCGAGAACCTTTCGATTTTCACGGAAATTTTTCGGAGCGTCTGCACCCGTCATGATATCACGCCGGACTGCCTTATCTTCGGTTCCGGTTTTGGCATTCCTTATCATGAAAATGATCTTCCTCTCGATCTGGAGGAAGTCGCGGCCGGCACTATGCCCGTCCTGGATGCACTGCAGGACGACGATCGTTTTCGCTCGACGAAACTGGTCCTGGAACTGGGTCGCTTCTTGATCGGTGAGAGCGGTTTCTTTTTGACCCGGGTAATCCGAATAAAGGAGAGTCGGGGAGCCAGCCTGGCCATTTGCGATGGCGGAATGCACCACCATCTCGCCGCCTGTGGCCACCTCGGCAGTGTCCTCCACCGTAATTACCGGATCAGCAATCTAAGCGCCGAGCTTCGTGGAAACGGGCCGGCCGAAAGGAAATATGAATTAGTGGGGCCGCTCTGCACCAGCATTGATACCTTGGGACACGGCGTGGCCTTACCGGAAACCCGTATCGGCGATGTGCTCCTGGTCGAAAGCAGTGGCGCTTATGGTTTGAGTTCGAGTCCGATTCACTTTATCAGCCATTCACCTCCAGTCGAAATTTTGGTCGACTCATCGAAGAAACCCGCCGATCTAAGAGACATCTCGCATTTTCGAGGACACATCCGATCGGCATGATCATCACTTCCTCGCTGCTTCATGTCCCCCCGCAGCGGATAGGCTCAACAAATGACGTCCGACACTAAAGAAAAAGGTATCGTGATCCTGGGAGCGCCCCGCTCTGGCACGACCCTCTTGCGGCGGCTCCTCGACGGCCATTCCGCGATCGCCTGCCCGGGTGAAACAAACCTTTTGACCGCTTGCGGAAGGTTTCTGAAATCGGAGACTCTTGCCCAGGGCCTGACCATCGGCGTCCTCCAAGGCCTTGATTTTGCGGGATTTTCCCAGGACGAGGTAATCGCCAGGCTGCGGGATTTTGCTTTTGGCTTTTTTCGGGATCACGCGGCGCAAACCGGCAAGAAACGCTGGGCGGAGAAGACCGCGCTCGACGTTTTCTATCTGGACGAGCTGGAGATCCTGTGCCGGGACCATGTCCAATACGTGTGCGTCCAGAGACATGGGCTGGATGTCGCGTTGAGCATCGAAGACTTGTGCCGCGCCAATGGCGGTTATCTCAGTGAATTGCATGATTACGTGCGCCGTTTCCCATGCCTATTGGAAGCGTTCAGTCACGCCTGGGTCGATCTGGCCACTGCCCTCCACGAATTTACAGAGCGGCACGGAGGAAACACCTTTACCATCAAGTACGAGGATCTTGTCACCGATCCGGAAAGTAATCTGCGCGAGGTTTTTTCGTTCCTGGGGGAGGAATGGGAAGACGGCCTCATCGAACGGGCGCTCGAAAACAAGGAGAACCTCGGCCTGGGCGACTGGAAAACCTATGCAAAATCAAAGGTGGACAGGGGCAGTATCGATCGCTGGCGCAAGCTTTCACAGGCGGACCTGCAGGTGCTCGGCCCCATCGTGAACCCCGCCTTGGAACGATGCGGATACCCTGCGCTGGAATGGGAGTCGGACGTGTCACCCGCCGAGGCCAGGCGCCGCTACGAGATGGGGCTCCTGGTCCAAGGCGTGAAGGACGAATCCCCTGATTCGAGCCGAAAAGAGGAGCCCGGGGACCCGTAATTGTCGACTCCGCCAATTTTGAAGAACTGCTTGAGGAGCTTCAGTTCTTCGATGATCATTCGGGCCGGGCAAAAAAACTCCGGGTCCGGACGCGGGCTCTCAGGGAGCATCGACTTTACCTCGTCTATCCATGCCATTGCAAAAACAACAACTCGTGCACTTTCTTGAAGAAAAGTTCGGTCTTGATCCGGCCGAACTCGCAGAGGATACGCCCCTCTTCTCCAGTCAGATGATCGATTCGTTCGCAATGGTGGATCTTCTCATGTTCATTGAGGACGCGAGCGAGCGCAAGCTAAGCCCGACCGACGTAAATCTGGACAACCTGGATTCGATCGGCCGGATCCTGCAATTCCTGGACAGTTAAAGCGCACCCGGATTCGATCGGCGCGCAGACCCTCACAGCGCTTCCTCATCGACGAGCCGCAACTCGGCATGACTCGCCAGCAAAAGGGGAAAGTCCGTCTTCCCGCTGGCAGTGAGCGGCAGTGCTGGCACCACATGGATCTCACGCGGAATCATGTAACCTGGAATCTGAAAGGAAAGGTCCCGCTGAAGGGTGGCCGGTGAAAGGGCGCTTTCGGGGACCTCCACCACGAAGGCCACCAGCCCATCCGGGCCCTCTCCCGGGTGCCGGGTGACCGCGCAGGCCGCCACTGCATCCATGGCCCGCATCGCTTCCTCGACTTCGAGGGGGTAGACTCGGTTTCCCATGACCTTCACCATGTCATCCTTGCGCCCGTGGAGGTAAAGAAATCCCTCGGCATCGAGATACCCGTGGTCGCCGGTGAAGACCGCGATCGGAAACTCAGAGTCGGCCGGGTAAAAGGGATTCGGCTTTCGTTTCTCCCGGTCATCGCCCTCGAGATACCCTTCCATAATGCCCAGCCCGGAATGGACGACTTCACCCACCTCTCCCGGACCGCAGGGTGCACCTCCGGGCCCAACGATCTCAATCTCCACCCCGCTAAAGGCGCGTCCCACGCTCTCCGGCCGCTCCGCAAGCTCCTCCGGCCGCAAGGAGGTAGCCCGAAAGGCCTCGGTCTGACCGTAGGTCTTGAAAATCCCGACCTCCGGAACCGCCGCCTGCAACCGCTCGAGATGGGATCGGGGCAGACTGCCGCCCGACACGGTGAGATAGCGAAGCGATGCGTGCTTGCCCGGGATCTCAATCGACAACTCCGATTCGATGAGCCCCTGCCAGATAGACGGCACCCCGGAAATTCCCGTCACTCCCTCGGACTCCACCAGGTTACAGATATCCCCCGGCAGCCAGGATTCACTGAAGACGATCCGCGCGCCTGACACCAACCCGGAGAGCAGTTGGTTCAGTCCGACGTCGAATGAAAGAGGAAGGACGCCGAGGAGGATGTCTTCGGGGGAGAGACCGAACCAATCGACTTCTGCCTCGGCGCGCGCGAGGAGATCCCTTCGGCTTACTTTCACTCCCTTTGCCTGCCCGGTGGATCCGGAAGTAAAGAGGACGCATCCAAGCCCTTCCAAATCAGCCGCCGGAAAATTCAGTCCCACGGACCCGCCGCCCGCCACATCTCGATTCGCGATGGGGCGCTCCAAAGCCCCCCTCTCCAGGAGGCGTCCCACTGCCGATTCCTGGGGTTCGCCAATCGGGCCGGTCTCCACGTACTGCCAGCCTACGGTCTCGATTCCGGTCTTTGCCTTGATCATCCGCTCCAGCGACAAGGCCATCCCTCCGTCGGTCACGCAGATGCCGCTGCCAGTGGACGAAAGCACCTGCTGAATTTGCCGGAGACGAAACTTGGGATTGATACAGGCGAAAGCCTTCCCCGCCCGGAGCGCGGCGAGCATAAGTGCGACTGCGGGAGCCGATTTCTGGAAATAAAAGGGAATGATGGTCTCCCTGGACCACTGCTCTTCAATGAGGCAGGTAAAGTGCTCCACGTGACGGCACAACTCGCCGTAACTGGTATGAATCACCCCCCGTCCCGGCTCGGAAGTGGAAACGACGATTCTCTCCTCGCTGTGTGCAAAAATGTCTACCGGCATGTCTTTGCGACAATTCCTGGCGCCCACCCCTGCGGGCCAGGGCATGCCTGTCCTATTTCTTCTTCACGTCGTAACAGAGCAGCAAGTCCTGGTCGCGGAGGTAAAGCTTTCCGTTCGCAATGACCGGGTGCGGCCACGCTTTTTTGTCGCTGCGGTAGGGTTGGTCGAAACGACTTACTTCCACCAACTCCTCCGGCGTCGCTTCAATCAGCGCCACCGGCCCCGCCTCTCCGCGGAGGTAGAGATGACCGTCGGCGTAAACCGTCGCTCCTTTTCC